>CAIVIS010000223.1 GCA_903906055.1 uncultured Acidimicrobiaceae bacterium | reverse complement strand
TCAGCCGATCCGTTCTCCGGTCCCCACACTCATCCACCCTCGGCCCGAACTGGTGACCCCTTCGGCGCTTCCCCCCACCCCGTCGGACCCCAGATGGTGGGCCCCGTCGTTGTAGCCGATGAGCTTCCATCGGGAGCCGTCTACCTCCCACGTGGTCAGTGAGGCGTGCTGCGTCCGCAGTTGCATCCGGGCCCCAACGAGGCCGTCGACTACCGGAGTCTTGGCCAGCAGCGAGGCCTCCACCACACCAGCATGACAGGCGACTACTACCAGCTCGCCGGGGTGTCGGGCAGCCACTGTGTCCAAGGTGTCCGCCACCCGGTTGACGAACCCAGTCCAACTCTCCCCTCCGGGGGCGATGACCCGGCCAGGATCGGTGTCCCAGTCCGGATTGCCGAACCGTGCGCTGAAGTCCGACCAGTTCAGTCCATCTGCTTCCCCAGGGTGGAGCTCACAGAAGCCGCACTCTTCGACAATTTGCGGCGGATCCGTCCGCACGCCGTCAGGGCCGATCCCCGCCAGCGCCGGAGCCAAGATGCCCGCCGTCTCGACCGCCCGGGGCAGGATGCTGGCATACAGAGCGTCTGCACCCGCCAGTTCTCCGGTCTCCCACAGTCGAGCACGTAGTACGTCGACCTGGGCCCGACCCCGGTCAGTCAGGCCCTCGCACCCGATCGGCCCACCGCACATGCCAGACACGTTGCACACGGCCTCGCCGTGGCGCACGAGCACGATGGTGGTGGCCGAGGCCGAGTGCGGCCCCAAGGTCCGGATCCCGGGGGGCGGGGCCTGCGGAGATGGGCCCTCGGGCGCACCGGTGCCGGCCCCGGTCAGGGCATCGAATCCCTGGCCCGACTCATCGGGCTGACCGGAGATACTCATGCCAACTCCCCCACGAACCGCTCTAGTTGGCGCAGCGTCCGGCACTCGACCACTTCGTCGCAGTAGTTGGCATACTCGCCCACGATCGAATCCCCCGAGTCCCAGTAGGCCCGGGGCTCCGGGTTGAGCCAGTAGACGTGGCGGGCCCGAGCCCGGATCTCCTTGATCACCCACGATCCCGAGGCGTGGTAGTTGTTTCGGGCGTCCCCCAGCAGCAACACGCTGGACCGGGGGTTGATCTCTTCGCCCCATCGCTCCCAGAACACGGTCAGGGCGTGGCCGTAGTCGGAGTGTCCGTCCACCCACACCACGTCTGCTTCGGTGTTGATGCGGTGCACTGCCTCGGCTGGGTCGTCGACTCCGTCGAAGAACCGGGTCACCTCGTCGATGCCGTCGATGAACACGAAGCTGCGCACCTTGGAGAACTGCGAGCTGATGGCGTGCACCAGGTGGAGGGTGAAGCGGGCAAACGATGCCACCGACCCAGAGATGTCGGCGATCACAATGATCTCGGGCTTGGAGGGCCGGGGGTAGCGGAACTTCGGATCCACGGGCACCCCGCCTGTCGACAGCGAGCTGCGCACCGTGGCCCGGAAGTCGAGCGGGCCCTTGCGGCCGTGGCGCCGCTTGCGGGCCAGACGGACGGCCAGCTTGCGTGACAACGGGGCCAGCGACTTGCGTAGCGCTACCAGCTCGTCCTTGGTGGCGTGCATGACATCGATGTCCTCGGGCAGCGGCTTACGGATCGATTTGGCCAGGGCCTCGCTCCCACGGTCGGCCACCAGGCGCCGACGGATCTCGCTCTCGATCTCCTTGCGCAACTGATCGATACGGGCCTGGTACTCGTCGCGCAGCAGTCGCTCCTCGAGCGGGGTGAGCGTAACCTCGGGGCCAGCCGGGTCATGGGCCGCATCCTCATTCGCCGCACCAGTAGCCTTCCGGGCCTGTTCGACCAGTCGATCCATCACCTTGTCGAGGTCGAGGTTCCGCAGCGTCCGATACAGGTAGTAGGTCCCTCCGACAGGCCGGCCGGCCTCCATGCCGCCGTAGCGGTTGACGGCCTGGCGGGCCACGGCCTGGATCATGGAGCTGTTGGCGCTCAGCAGCGCCTTGTAGAGCATGTCGGCCAACTCTTCGGGGGTCATCCCCTCGCCCCCGCCGCCGCCTTGGCCCTTGCCCTTGCGCCCACCCTTTCCGGGCAGGCTGGAGCCGTCGTCGTCCTTCTCCGACCCTCCGGCCTCGTCTCCGTCCTCGTCCTCGTCATCGCCGGCGATGGCGTATCCCGGGCCGCGCAAGGAGAAGTAGATCTCGAAGGCGGTTTCGTAGGCGGGCCAGTGAGTCGACGACTTCACCAGGCTGGCACCGAGGGTGTATTTGATGGCCTCTCGGTCCTCGAGCGGTACGTGGCGCAGTGTTTCGGCCGCGTCGAGGTGCTCGGACAGCGATACCGGGATACCGGCGGCACGCAGCTCACCTACGAAGCCGGTCAAGAGGTCGAGCACGATCGGCTCCGACTCAGCCTGAGGTGTCCAGGCCGGCCAGCTCCTTGGACGCCCGATCGATGTCCGAGCGGTACTTCAACAAGATGTGGAGTGTGTCCTTGGCCTGTTCGGCATCGATGGACTCGACACCGAGGACCACCAGGGTGCGGGCCCAGTCCAGAGTTTCCGACACCGACGGAGCCTTCTTCAGGTCGAGGGAGCGGATGGAGCGCACGATGCGGGCCACCTGATCGGCCAGGGCCTGGCTGATGCCGGGCACCCGGGTCTCGATGATGGCTCGCTCGCGTTCGAGCTGGGGGTAGTCGATGTGCAGATAGAGGCACCGGCGTTTCAAAGCCTCGGACAGTTCCCGGGTGTTGTTGGAGGTGAGGAAGACCAGCGGGATCTGCTTGGCTCGCACGGTGCCCAGCTCGGGGATGGAGACCTGGTACTCGGAGAGGATCTCGAGCAGCAGTGCTTCGGTCTCGAGTTCCACCCGGTCGACCTCATCGATGAGCAGGACCACCGGATCGGGTGACTTGATGGCCTCGAGCAGCGGACGGGTGAGGAGGAACTCCTCGGAGAAGATGTCATCTTCGAGCTCGTCCCATGACTGGCCCGAGTCGGCCTGGATGCGCAGCAGCTGCTTCTTGTAGTTCCATTCGTAGAGGGCCTTGGACTCATCGAGCCCCTCGTAGCACTGGAGCCGGATCAGCCGGCTGCCGGTGAGCCGGGCCACCGACTTGGCCAGCTCCGTCTTGCCGGTGCCAGCCGGGCCCTCGACCAGGACCGGCTTGGCCAGCCGGTCGGCCAGGTAGACCACGCCCGAGATCCCGTCGTCGGCCAAGTAGTCCACCCCGGCCAAGCCGGTACGCACGGCGTCGATCGAGTCGAAGCGGGGCGGTCCGGCTTCCGGAAACCCCGAGGTGATCTCCTCGGTCCGACCGGTCGATACTCCGGTTGCCTCTGTCTGATTGCTGGTCATGTACGTACCTGTCCTGTTCCGGTGACGACGAATCTGATCGAGGTGAGCTCGCGCAGGCCCATCGGGCCCCGAGCGTGCAGCTTCTGGGTGGAGATGCCGATTTCGGCACCGAGGCCGAGCTCGCCACCGTCGATGAAGCGGGTCGAGGCATTGACCACCACGGCGGCCGCATCCACCTCGGTGGTGAATCGGCCGGCGGCGGCAATGTCCTGGGTGATGATGGCCTCCGAGTGCCCTGAACCGTACCGGGTGACGTGATCGATGGCTGCATCGAGGTCGTCGACAGTGGCGATGCTCAGGGTCATGCCGAGGAACTCGGTGGCGAAGTCCTCCTCGGTGGCTGTCCCGATGTCGGACAAGATCGCTCGGGTGGCCTCGTCACCCACCAAGGTCACCCCGACCAGGGCGGCCGCGATCCTGGGCAAGAACTCGGCGGCGATATCGCGGTGCACTACCAGTGACTCCGCCGCGTTGCACACCCCGGGCCGCTGGGTCTTGGCGTTGACCACGATGGCTTCGGCCATGTCCAGATCGGCCCGGGCATCCACGTAGACGTGGCAGTTGCCGATTCCGTCGATCACGAAAGGCACGGTGGCGTGCTCCTCGATGGAGGCGATCAGCGAGGAGCCGCCCCGAGGGATCAAACAGTCGATGATGCCGGTGAGCTGCATGAAGGCCACCGCACCTTCGCGGGTGGTGTCCTCCACCATGCCGACCGCACCAGCTGGCAGGCCGGCAGCGACCAGCCCGTCACGGAGGGCAGCAGCAACCACCAAGTTGGTAGAGATGGCCGACGACGAGCCCCGCAGGAGCACGGCATTGCCCGACTTGAGGCAGAGTCCGGCGGCATCGCTGGTGACGTTGGGCCGGTTTTCGTAGATGATGCCGATCACCCCGAGGGGGATCCGGACCCGCTCCACCCGCAGCCCGTTGGGCCGGACCCAGCCGTCCACCACTTCGCCCACCGGATCGGCCAGGAAGGCCACGTCACGCAAGCCCTGGGCCATGGCGTCGATGCGGCCGGGGTCGAGGCGGAGGCGGTCGAGCGAGGTCAGGTCGGCCCCGCCAGCTTCAGCCCGGGCCACGTCGTCCGCGTTGGCTTCGAGGATGGTGGCGCATCGCTCGTCGAGCAGGTCGGCTGCCGCCAGCAGCGCATGGTTCCGAGCCGACGACGAACTACGAGCCAGGATCCGGCCGCCAGCCTTGGCCGCCCGGCCGAGCTCGACCAGGGCTGTGGGGGAACTCGTGGACACAGGTGAGAGCGTAGTGGGCCTGATTCGTGCCCCGGGGACGACCAGGCGCCTCGGGGGACTCAGCCCAGGACCACCAGGTCGTCCCGGTGGACGACCTCGGCGGCCATATCGTCGGGCAGATCCTCTGACCGGCGGCCGGCCCACTGCCCCACGTGAGCCGCCCCATGCCGGACCAGCCCCTTGGCAAAGACGAGACCGTCCGGGCCGATCAACTCAACCGCGTCTTCAGCCTCGAACTCCCCTTGCACCGCCACGATGCCAGCTGGCAGCAACGACCGTCCCCGCTCCACCACGGCACGACGGGCGCCGTCGTCGACGACGATCGATCCCGAGGCTCCGATGGCGAAGGCGATCCACAACTTCCGGGCCGGCAGCACTACCTCACGAGGCCGGAACCGGGTCCCCACCCCGGGGGTGCCCGAAGTCACCGAGGCCAGCACGCCGGGCCGGGCCGCATCGGCGATGACCGCCTCGATGCCCGACCACACGGCAATCTTGGCCGCCGCCAGTTTGGAGCCCATGCCGCCGCTCCCGGCCACCGTCCCCGGCCCTCCGGCGATGGCCTCGAGCGCATGGTCGATCTCGAGCACCTCCTCGATCAGCGAAGCGTCGGCCTCGCTGCGGGGGTCTCCGGTCAGCAGGCCGGCAGTGTCGGTCAACAGGACCAGCAATCCAGCACTGACGAGGTGAGCGACCAGGGCGGCCAGGCGGTCGTTGTCGCCGAACCGGATCTCCTCGTCGGCCACGGCGTCGTTCTCATTGACGACGGGGACCACGCCGAGCTCCAGCAGCCGGCCGAGGGTCTGACGGGCATGGAGATACTGACTGCGGTGCACGAAGTCCAAGGGGGCCAACAGCACCTGGCCGGCGACCAGACCGTGGCGATCCAACGCGTCGCTCCACACCCGCATGAGCAGGTGCTGACCGACAGCTGCCACCGCCTGGAGGGTGGCCAGATCCGAGGGACGCGGACGCCCCTCGGAGAGGTGCGCCCATCCAGCCGTAATAGCCCCCGAGGTCACCACTACCACCCGGTGGCCGGCAGAACGGGCGTCAGCGACTTCCCCGGCCAACTTGTCGATGGCTGCCGTGTCGACCCGTCCGTCCTCGGTGGTCACCGAGGAGGAGCCGATCTTCACCACCAAGGTGCGGACAGAGGCAGGACCAGCCATCAGCGGCGGCGCCGCCGGCTGGTGGGCTGACCGATGAACTCGGGCTGGTCGCGGTACCAGATGAACGACATCTCGGCGATGTGCACGGTGTCGCCGTCGCGCGCACCCGCCTTGGCCAAGGCCCGGTCGACGCCGATGCGCTTCAGTCGGCTCTGCACGTAGTCGGCCGCCTCGTCGGTGGTCAGGTCGTTGAGGGCCACGGCCCGCTCGGCGGCCTTGCCCAACACGGCGAACTCGCCGTCCCCGATCTTCTCGACCGTGAAGCCTTCAGGCAGAGGCCGATGGATGACGATGGTCCCATCTGCCTCGGGCTCGGCGGTGCGGGCCCCGTCGACCATGGTGGCCAGCCGGCCCACCAGCGAGGTGATCCCCTGGCCGGTGATGGCGGAGATCACCAGATCGGGCCGGAACTCTTCCTCGTCAGAATCAGCTTCTGCGGCGGCGGCCGCATCGGCGGCGGCCTCGGCAGCCAGCTCGGCACGGTCGAACGTCTCGACGTTCACCGTCCGAGGCAGGAACTCGTCGGGGACCATGTCCGACTTCGACCCCACCACCAGGCGAGGACGGTCCAGCAGGTCAGGCTGGTAGCGCCGGAGCTCGTCGATGAGCACCCGCTGCTGCTCGGCCGGGGACACCCCGGTCACCGGATCCAGCTCCACCAGGATCACCAGTGCGCGGGCACGGGTGATGTGGCGGAGGAACTGATGCCCCAACCCCTTGCCTTCGGCGGCGCCCTCGACCAGACCCGGAATGTCGGCCACCGTGAAGTTGTGATCGTCGTCGGCTCGGACCACACCGAGGTGGGGCTCGAGCGTGGTGAACGGATAGTCGGCGATCTTGGGCTTGGCCGCCGAGATCCGGGAGATCAGCGTGGACTTGCCCACGTTGGGATAGCCCACCAGGGCCACATCGGCCACCAGGGCGAGCTCGAGGTCGTACCACTCCTCGTGACCCTTCTCCCCTTGCTCGGCAAAGGTCGGCGCCCGACGGTTGTTGGCCAAGAAGCTGGCATTCCCGCGGCCCCCGCGTCCACCCTCCCCGGCCATCCACCGGTCCCCGGCGTTGGCCAGGTCGGCCATGATCGTCCCGTCCGACTGGCGCACCCGGGTGCCCACCGGCACCGGGACCTCGATGTCCTTGCCTCGAGCACCGTGCATCTTCTTGCCGCCACCGTGAACGCCATTTTCCGCCCCACGATGAGGGTGATCGCGGAAGGGCAGCAACGACGACTGGTTGGTGGTGGCCACCAGCCACACACTGCCGCCACGGCCCCCGTCTCCGCCGTCGGGTCCGCCCTTGTCTACATGGGCTTCGCGTCGCATGGCGACCGCGCCAGCTCCACCGTCGCCCGCTTTCACATGGAGCTGTGCCTCATCGACGAAGCCGGACATGGTGGTGATCCTACCGATCGGTGGTTACCGGCCCCGGGACAGGGCAACGGGCGTGACCGGCGAGGAGTACCTCGCCGAGAAAGGGGTCAGGCGTCGACCAGGACGATGCGACGGAGATGGTCCACCGCATCGACGACGCCCAGGGAGATGGCCAGTGCATCGTAGGTGCCGTACTCGAGGAGCAGGGCAGCCAGGAACTGCTCCATCGTCTCGGGCACCACGTGCAGGATGGCCGGGGCATAGCGCATGACGGCTTCTTCGGCCTCGGGATACTCGGCCTTCAACCGCTCGAGCAGGCGCTCCATGGCTGCCGCCGACAGTGCATAGTCCTCGATGATCACCTCGTCAGGAACACCCAGAAAGGCCAGCACCAAGGCGGACAGCACTCCGGTGCGGTCCTTGCCTGCACTGCAGTGCATGACGGCGGGCAGCGCGTCCCCTGCAGCCAGCACGTGGATGGCTTCGGTGAGGACCGGGCCGCCCTCGGACACCATCGCCCCGTAGCGGGTGGCCACGTAGGCCGCTTCCTTCCAGTCAGGAAGGTCTTCGGTGGCCGGAAGCACGTCGGTCAGCGGCAGTCCCACATAGCGGACGGGCACGTCGTCGATCGGGAAGCTCCCCCGCTGCTCGGCTTCGTCGAGAGTGCGCAGGTCGATCACCGTGGTGAGGCCGAGATCGACCATTTGCTTGCGGTCGCCCGGGGTGAGCTTGTTCAGCCCATCAGCGCGAAAGAGGCGGCGCCAGGCCACCATGCGCCCGTCCGCGGTGCGGTAGCCCCCGAGGTCACGGAAGTTGACGCAGCCCTCGAACTCGAGCGTCCGTGAGGGCACCGGCGCTGACTAGGCGACGGGGAGGACGTCGACCAGCTTGCGGCCCTTGCGGCTCGCGAACTGGACCTTCCCATCAGCCAGGGCGAACAGGGTGTCGTCCTTGCCCAGACCTACGTTGAGGCCGGGGTGGAACTTCGTGCCGCGCTGGCGCACGATGATGGCGCCGGTGCGTACATCGGTGCCGCCGAAGACCTTGACGCCGAGGCGCTGGGCGTTCGAATCACGACCGTTGCGGGTTGACCCGCCACCTTTGGTCTTTGACATGTGAAGTGCTCCTTGTGGTCTGCCGTGTCAGCCGGCGTCACGCGCTCGGCCCAACGGGAGGTGGGTTGCTCAGCCGGCGGAGATGCCGGTGATGGCGATGGTCGAGTACCGCTGGCGGTGTCCCCACCGGGTGCTCTGGTTCGACTTGTTCTTGTAGACGAAGCCACGGATCTTGGGTCCGAGCTCCTCGCCCTTGACGGTGGCGGTGACCGTGGCCCCCGCCAACTGGGCCGGGGTGGCCAGGACGGTTTCACCGTCGACCACGAGCACGGGCTCGAAGGTCACCTCGGTGCCGGGCTCCTCGCCCAACAACTCCACCCTGAGCTCCTGGCCCTCGGCCACTCGCTCCTGCTTGCCTCCGGTTTTAATCACTGCGTACATAGGAATAGCAGCCTACAGGTCCGGGTCATCAAATACTATTCCCCGGCCTTCGCAGATCTCACAGGTGTTCGACATCGACTCGATCAGTCCCTCGGAGACCCGCTTGCGAGTCATCTCCACCAGACCCAATTCCGAGATGTCGAAGACCTGGGTCCGGGTCTTATCCCTGGCCAGAGCGGTGCGCAGCGCACTTCCGACCTTGTCCCGGTTTTCGCGGATCTCCATGTCGATGAAGTCGATCACGATGATTCCACCGATGTCCCGTAGGCGGAGCTGGCGTGCCACTTCGTCGGCGGCTTCGAGGTTGTTCCGGTAGACCGTCTCCTCCAAGTTGGTGGTGCCCACGTTCTTTCCGGTGTTGACGTCGATGACGGTCAGTGCCTCGGTACGGTCGATCACCAGAGATCCGCCCGACGGCAGGAACACCTTGCGGTCGAGTGCCTTGTGGAGCTGCTCGTGCACGTGGAACCGCTCGAACAGAGGCAGCGCCTCGGCCTCGGGATCGAAGTACTCGACCCGGTCGGCCAGCTCGGGGTTGACCGCCCCCACGTAGCCCCTGACCTCCTCGTACAGGGCCAGGTCGTCGATGACGACGGCCCGGTACTCCCGGTTGAGCTCCTCGCGGATGACCCGCACGGCAATGGCCGGCTCTCGGTAGAGCAGGGCTGCGCCCTGGCCCTTCAGCGAGTCGGCGGCGATGGTGTCCCACTTGCTGACCAGGCGATCGATGTCCTGCTCGAGCTCCTCGGCACTGGCGCCGGCGGCCGCCGTGCGGACGATGAGGCCGTGGCCATCGGGCCGTACGGCGTCAACGATCCGACGTAGACGCTTGCGCTCGGCATCGTCGAGGCGCTTGGAGATCCCGTAGGCGGTCGAGTTGGGGACGAGGACCACGAAGCGACCAGGGAGGGAGACTTCCTGGGTGAGCCGGGCCCCCTTGGCCCCGATCGGGTTCTTGGTGACCTGACAGAGGATGGTCTGGCCCGGCTTGAGCAGCTGCTCGATCCTGGGCTCGGCGCCGCCCTTGCCGGTCTCCACGTCGTCGGTGTCGTAGCGGACGTCTCCGTGATAGAGCACGGCGTTCTTCGGCGTGCCGATATCGATGAAGGCCGCCTCCATGCCGGGCAGGACGTTCTGGACCCGGCCACGGTAGATGTTCCCGTCGATCTGGGTGGCGTCGTCGGAGGCACGAGAGATGTAGTGCTCGACGAGCGTACGTCCCTCGAGGAGGGCGATCTGGGTCATCTCGGGCCGGACGTGGACGCAGATCTGGTAGCGGCCGACCGCCTTGCCCTTGCGCTCACCCCCTCCCTTACGTCCTTCACCTCGGGCTCCGCTGGGCGCCTTGGCTGCTGGCTTGGCGGCTCGTGGGGATGGCGGCTGCTTGGCGCCGCCTTCTACTACTGCCGCCGCACCTGCTCCCCCACCAGCGCGTCCGCCGCCGCCTCCACCGCCTCGGTTGCGGCTGCGTCCGCCACCCGAACGGGCGGGGGCCGGGGCCGGGGCCTCGGCGGCATCCACGGCCCGTGCCGGGCGCGAGTCGCCGATTGACGGACGGGAGTCACCGATCTTCGGGCGCTGGAGCGGAGCGGCGGGGGCCGACGTCGACGTAGACGCCACATCCGAGGTGGGGGCAACCGCACCTAGGTCCCTCACGGCTGGCGCCGGAGCCGATGCTGGCGCCGGAGCCGATGCTGGCGCCGGAGCGGCCGACCGCGTTGCGGCCGGTGGCGGGCCACCGGACGTTGATGCACCTGTGTCAGCTGCATCCGATGCATCTGCACCGTCGGTCTGATCACCGTCGTCATCAGAGTCCGCGTCACCTCCGGCACCTCCGGCACCTCCGGGGCGGCTCCGACCTCGGCCGCCACGAGACCCTCGGCGTCGTCGGTTGGCACTGCTCGTACCGGTGGAGGGATTGCCGTCCTCGCCCCCTGATTCGTCCGCTGAGGCGCCTTTCGAGCCGTCTCCCGGGGCGTCTCCTGGAACTCCCGGTGAGGCGTCAGCCAATGCACCGGCGGTGGTAGCCGAACCCGCATTGGACGGCCTGGGATCCGATGGGACCTTCGATGGCCCCGGTGAGGAGTCGTTACTCGCCTCAGCCTTGGTGGCGCTGAGTGCCTCCGGCACACGGGCCGGTGCGGCGGCCGGTGTGGTGGCCGGTGCGGCGGCCGGTGCGGTGGCCGTCTGTTCGGCCATCGTTGGGGTCGGCGACGGAGGAGGCGCCTGAGCCTCCGGCGTCTGCCCGGTTGATGAATCTGACATCGAGTTCCCTTCTGAAACTGTTCACGAGGCACGCTCCATGGCGTGCATGGCGAGGTCTGCTCCAGCCGGGACTACCCGGCCGAGGAGCGGCTCTTGACGGAGCCCGTCGCACTCGATCCACTGTTGTGTCCTGCAGACCCGGTCAAGAACCGGGATACGGCTCGAAGCACCCTCTGTGGGCGCTCCGTCGATCGATCGGGCGGAGGATCCGCCCGATACGGCAATCAGTCCACGCATCAGCTCGGTAGGGCGGACCCCTCGAGGCTGGGTGGAGAGCTCGGCGACCAGTCCGACCGTGCGGCCGGACGGGTCGATGACGAGATTGTCGGAGGCATCGGCCACGGCCAGCGCCAGCACGGAAGGCCGGAGATCGTCCATCTCCTCGCGCCCCTTGCGTTCACGCATGATGGGCACTGTGTCGGCGGCGAGCAGCAACGATGCCTGTTCGGCCAGTTCGTCACGGGAGACCCCGACCACGCGCATGGTCCACGAGCACGAGGTGACCATCTGCTGGAGTGAGACCTTGGACCGCTCCACTTCGACCGCCTCTTCGATGTCGAGGCCCTCGGGAAGCAGGACCGTCAGCTCGGCGGGCAGCGAGTCCAGGTCGACTCCGTCCTCGGCCACCCGCATCGGGTCGAGGGCCATGTCGAGGTACTCAGACAGCGATTCAGCGCCCGTGGGGAGCGCTAGGCCGAAGCTCAGCTGCGGCCGCGGGGAGAACCCCTCGGTGTAGGCGATCGGCAGATGCGCCCGGCGGATGGCCCGCTCCCACATCCGGGCGACGTCGCGCTGGCTGGTAAAGCGGATCTTGCCGAGTTTGGAGTAGCGGAAGCGGATGCGCACGTCAGCTCCTCCCCTCTCCGGCCAGCGCCACCGCAGTGTCAGCCGGCCCATCGACCGGGGCGGCACTCGATGGCGCCGTAGACAGGAATCGTACCGGCACCTGGCCGCCCGTCGAGAGATCCTGCCCCGTGCCCTGGCTGCCACCAGCCGGTGGGACAGCGGAGGCGACCACGTGCTCCACTCCGTAGCCGGTGCAGGCCCCGCAGTCGTAGCAGGGGGTCCATCGACAGTCCGCCAGACCGTGCTCGGCGAGGGCGTCCCTCCAGTCCTGCCAGAGGAAGTCACGGTGGAGTCCCGCCGAGATGTGATCCCAGGGAAGCACCTCGTCCTCGGTCCGGTGCCGGTAGACGGCATCCTCCAAGGTCATGCCGTTGGCCTCGAGCGCATCGGTCCACAGTGCGAGATCGAAGTACTCCGACCACTCTTGGAACATGCCCCCGTTGCGCCACACCTGCTCGATGACCGCGCCCATGCGTCGGTCGCCCCGGCTGACGATCCCTTCGGCCGCGGTGGCCTTGGGGTCGTGCCAGCGGATGGTGAGGCCCCGGACCGGCCGGGCCGCATCGCGCAGTAGGTACACCTTGCGGGTGAGCTCCTCGATGGTGTTCTGGCCGAACCACTGGAACGGGGTCTGCACCTTGGGTACGAATCCACCCACCGAGGCGGTCACCGCCACCGACGAGTGGTACCGCTTGCCGATGGCCACGCACTGCTTGGCCAGGGCCACGATGCCGAGGGTGTCCTCGTCGGTCTCGGTGGGCAGGCCGATCAGAAAGTACAGCTTGACCCGTTTCCAACCCTGGCTGAATGCGGCGTCCACCGCGGCGTAGAGGTCTTCTTCGCGGATCAGCTTGTTGATCACCTGGCGCATCCGCCAGGTGCCGCCCTCGGGGGCGAAGGTGAGCCCGGTGCGCCGGACCCTCTGGATCTGAGCGGCCGTGCCCACCGTAAAGGCATCCACCCTCAGGCTGGGCAGACTGACCGAGACCTGGCCAGAGCACGACGGGTCGTCGATGATCCCGGTGACGGTCTCCTCGATGCCGGAGTAGTCCGCGCTCGACAGCGACGTCAGAGCGACCTCGTCGTAGCCGGTCCGCTCCAGACCAGCGCTGACCATTGTCCGCACCTGATCGGCCGGACGCTCTCGGACCGGACGGGTGATCATGCCGGCTTGGCAGAAGCGGCAGCCCCGAGTGCAGCCCCGAAACAGCTCGACGTTCAGCCGGTCGTGGACTACCTCGATGAGCGGCACCAGCTGCTGGCGCGGGTACGGCCACTCGCCGAGGTCGGTGATCGTGCGCTTCTCTATCCGGTCCGGCGTATCGGCGAACTTCGAGGTGATCCCGGCCAGCCGCCCGGTGGTGTCGTCGTAGGCCACGTCGTAGCAGCTGGGCACATAGACACCTGGGACCCGAGATAGCGCCCGCAGCATGTCCTCGCGGCTGGTGGAGGCGGATGCACCTGCCGCCCGGCCGGCGGCCGTGCGGAACGCGACCAGGACTTCGTTGATCTCGCTGACCACCTCTTCGCCGTCGCCCAGCACGAAGCAGTCGATGAAGTCGGCCAGAGGTTCGGGGTTGAACACGCAGTGGCCGCCGGCCATCACCACCGGATGATCGATCGTCCGGTCGACGGCCCGGACGGGGACGCCGGCCAGATCGATCAGGTTCAGGACGTTGGTATAGACCAGCTCAGCCGACAGGTTGAAGGCGATGACGTCGAAGGCACCGGCGTCGTAGTGGTTCTCGACCGAGAAGAGCGGGACCCCAGCAGCCCGCATGGCTGCCTCCATGTCGACCCAGGGCGCGTAGGACCGTTCAGCCACTGCGTCGGGGCGCTCGTTCAGGATCTCGTAGAGGATCTGGAGGCCCTGGTTGGGCAGACCGACCTCGTAGGTGTCGGGATAGATGAGCAGCCATGAGACCGCGTCGCAACGGTGCTCCACCATCTGGGCGCCGAGCTCACCCCCGATATAGCGGGCGGGCTTCGTGACCTGGGCGAGAAGGGGCTCGATCTGCGGCCAGAGAGACTCCATATGCCTATCCATCCTAGGGCTAGTCCGGGGGCAATCCGGACCACTGCCCCAAGTGCCTCGGCTGGGCGTGGATTCCCATGCCTCACCCGCTGCGCCAGAGCCACCGCTGTGACATATGGCCTGTTCAGGAAGGTAGGTCGGCCCTAACCGTCACCCCGACGTGGGCGCCGTGGTGGTCGGCGCACCAGTGACCGCAGTGGGCACAGTCGTAGCCGGGGTCGTGGTGGTAGGGGTCCCCGGAGGGGTCAGGGGCGTAGTGCTGCGGCTGGCTGCCGCTGGCGGGGGCACTACAGGCGCCGCCACCGGGTGGGTGGCTAGGTAGGTGAAGATGTCCCGGACCACCGGTGCGGCCGCCGTGGCGCCAAATCCGGCCTGATCGATGACGCAAACCACTACGTACTGGGGGTTCGCCGTCGGCCCGAATCCTACGAACCAGGCCGTGGGCTCCTTGCCGATCACCGTGTCGGCCGTGCCGGTCTTGCCGGCGAGGCCACCAGGGAAGTCGAGCCCTTGGAACGCACCGTACGCCGTTCCGTTCGAGTTCTGGACCGCACCGGTGAACCCGGTGAGCATGGCCTGGTAATTGGCTGGAGACAGCACCACGTGGCCCGTCACCTGCGGGGTGATCCGCTTGACGACCTTGCCGGCCGGAGAGACGATCGCCGCGGCCACCTGCGGCGCGTACCGAGTGCCCCCGTTGGCGAAGGTCGAATAGGCCACGGCCTGCTCGATAGGGGTGATGTACGTGCCAGCCTGACCGAACGCCATTTCGATGTTGTCCCCGGTGTACCAGGTGGAGTTGGGGAACGCCTTCGGGGCCAGTCCATGGAGACGCACCCGCTGCACCTGGCTGTCGACACGGCCCTTGGCCTCACCAGGTAGGTCGATCCCGGTTAGCTCGCCCAGGCTGTACTGCGCCGCTTGGTCCTGGATGGGCGTGGGTCCGTACTGCCCGGACCGGGCATAGAAGAGATAGCCCAGGTTGTAGAAGAAGTCGTCGCTCGACACCGTCAGCGCCGACGACACGTTGTAGGTGCCAGCTGGGTCGCCAACACTGTTGTGGAACACGCATGTGGTGCTGTTGTACTGGCAGTCCGGCGTCTTGAACGTACCCGAGTCGTAGTACGAGAACCCTGGGCTGATCAGACCTGCCTGCAGCGCGGCGGTGGCCGTGTTCAGTTTGAAGGTCGAGCCCGGCGTGTACAGGCCGTTGGTGGCCCGGTTCAGGAGGGGCTGGTTGTTGGCCGGGTCGGTCAGTCCGGCATAGACCGACTGGCCGATGCCACCGACCCATGCCGACGGGTTGTAGCTCGGAAACGACGCCATGGCGTAGACGGACCCGTTCTGGGGGTTCATCACGACGACAGCCCCACCCGTAGCTGCCGGGTAGCACCCCGCCTTGTTGTTGCAGGCCGGATCGAAGTTCTTTCGCAGGTTCTGGACCTGGGTCGCTAGGGAGTTGTCCGCCACCTGTTGGAGGTTGGTGTCGATGTTGGTGACGACATCGTTCCCGGGCGTCGGCGGGACCGATTTGAGCACCCCGGCCACCTGGCCCTTGGAGTCGACCTCGAGCTCCTGGCGGCCCGGAATCCCATGGAGTTCGCTTTCGTACTGGTACTCGAGCCCGGCCTGGCCGAACGCATCGCCGGCCTGATAGCCCTGCGGCGCCCTCGACGTCAGCTCGGCCGTGTTGATCGTCCCCACATAGCCAAGCGTCTGAGCGGCCGGGTACGTCGCCTGGGCGGGGCCAGGCTCCTGGGTCTGAGGGTAGGTACGCTGGGTCGTCTGCACCGAGGTGACCCCAGGAAACTCTGACTGGTGCTCCTTGATGTAGATCACATCGGCGAGCGGCGCATCCGAGAGGACGGGGACCGGCTTGTAGAGGTTGTACTGCTGGTTGGTGAGCGCGGCCTTTACCTGTTCTGGCGTCTCCCCCACCACGGCGGCCAGCCGTCCGATGACTGATGGGTCATGCTCGGCGGCGGCCCGAGACAGTGTGATCTGCTCCGTCACCACGTTGGCCACCAACGGGTACCCGTTCCGGTCAAGGATCAGCCCCCTGGTGGGCGCTACCGGTACGGCGCGAATCTGGTTGGCCGTCACCGCCTGGGCGGCCGCCGGTGCCTGGAGCACCTGCAGCGCCCACAGCCTCAGGCCCAGCACCGCGAACAACCCCACCATGACGATCCCGACGATCCGGAGCCGGAGTCCTGGTCGAGCCTCGGTCGAGTCAGGGGCATCGAGCATCGCCTCCACCGAGAACCGACTCGGCCGCATGCGCGGCTGTCGGGCCTTGGACCGCGACGACCGGGACGTCGAACCCGATTCGAACACACGCTTTGAGCCAAATGGGTGTCGCAGGGATCGGCTCACGGGAGCCAAGTATCCCAAAGGTCCCGGCCAAACGGTACGCGGGTCCGGCCTCGATCACCGGTCATCGGGCGGCGCCGACCCCGACGTCAGAACTCGGCATGCCCTCCGTGGACGACTGGGTCATCCCCCACGACATCAGACGCATGGCCGGGATGGCCAGCACCGCATTGGTCACCGATACGACGACCACGATTCGCGCCAGCGGCACGTGCACCATCTGCGGTTGGCCGAGGACGGAGCCGAGCAGCCCGTAGGACAGCTCGTAGAGGGCGCTGCCCCCCAATGCGGCCAGGGGGGCCAGCCACAGTGCAGTGCGATCCACGGCGATCGTGGCCAGCCCTACGGCAAAGCCCAGGAGGCAGGCGACCAACGCCGAGAGCCCATAGGGGGTGGGCAGGAAGAGGTCGGAGACCAGGCCGGTCCCGAAGCCGATCGTCGCCCCTCGAGCCGGACCGCCGATGATGCCAGCCACGATGGGAAGCAAGACCAGGATGTCGGGGTGGACCCCACCGATCCTGATGTCCAACATGACCGTCTCCTGGACCACCACGAAGAGGAAGACGACCAGCGAAAGCCGACCCAGGTCCCGGAGATTCATGCCCCCGGACCCCACAGCACGACCGTCACGTAACGGAGGTGGGCGAGGTCAGCCAGCGGCTGCAGGCTGACCGACTCTTGCGAGGCGGCGCTGCCGCTGTGGGCCTCCACCACTCGGGCCACCGGGATGTCAGGGGGGAAGAGCGCGCCTTGGAGTCCGCTGGTACTGAAGACCTGTCCGGTGGTCAGTGTCGTGTTCGTGGGCACCAGATCGGCGGCCAGCGGCTTGCCCGAGCCTGCGCCGTTCAACACGGCGAGTGCATCCGACCCTGCGCCGTATCGGACACCCACGGCTGACTGCCCATCG
>CAIVIS010000222.1 GCA_903906055.1 uncultured Acidimicrobiaceae bacterium | reverse complement strand
TAAGTACGTTTCATCCATCCACTTCCTTCCTCGCCCTGAACCGCGGACATCGGCGTCCAGTCGGCAGGGGGCCCCGTCACTCGGGACTGGGCATTCGACGTACATCCTACGCCTAAACGCGCCCAGTGCTCTAGTCCGCCTTCGGAAGCACCGTCCTCGACCACGGTGTACCGTTCCGAGTCGGACCCAGCGCTGAGTGGTCCGGTGGGGGATATGGTCCCCGGCCGGCATGCTCCACCGGTGCCCCAATGAACTAGAAGATGGCGGTGCCTTGCCTGCGGCTGACACCGAGAGATCTGTCAGAAACGCTCGTCCACAGTTGTGGATATCTTTGTGGACCAACTGCGTAGCCGAAGGGCGGAGGCCCAAGTGAACGACACCGAAGACTTGTGGACATCATGTTCCGATGCTCTGCGCGAGCAGGTGTCGGATCCGATCTGGCAGGCCTACTTGGCCGGAATCACCCCACTGTCAATCGGCGAGCAGGAAGTCGTCCTCGGCGTACCGAACAAAGTCGTCCGCGATCGGATCGAGTCGCGGTTCCTCGGACTCATCCAGGACACCGTCACCAGCACACTCGGCCGCGTGTTGGTGATCCGACTCGAGGTAGTCGCCCCAGTAGATGATCGACCGACGTCTGACGACGCCGGTGGTTCAGCTGCGGCCACAGATCCAGACGACCACCGTCCTCCTCACCGACCGGCCACTCCCGTGCGGCCCGACCAAGGCCCACCTTCGCTCCTCGACTCCCGGTACACGTTCGACACGTTCGTGATCGCATCTTCCAACCGCTTTGCCCACGCGGCCGCGCAGTCAGTAGCTGAATCCCCCGCCCGGTCGTACAACCCGCTCTTCATCTATGGCGATGCCGGGTTGGGAAAGACACATCTCCTCCACGCCATCGGCAACTACGTCTTGGAGAACTTCACCGGCCGGAACGTTCGCTATGTCACCACCGAGACCTACATGAACGAGTTCGTGGATGCCATCCGCCACAGTTCCACCACCGCGTTCAAGCGCCGTTACCGAGAGTGTGATGTGCTCCTCATCGACGATGTCCAGTTCATGGAGCGAAAGGAATCGCTCCAAGAGGAGTTCTTCCATACCTTCAACTCCTTGTACGGAGCTTCCAAGCAGATCGTTCTCACCTCCGACCGTCCGCCCAAGTCGATAGCCACCCTCGAAGACCGTCTCCGGAGCCGGTTCCTGTCTGGGCTCATCACTGAGGTCCAGCCACCCGAACTCGAGACCAGACTCGCTATCTTGCAGACCAAGGCCGAGCACGAGCAGATAGCCGTCCCTGACGATGTCCTCGAGTTCATCGCCACTCATGTCACAGAAAACATCCGAGAACTCGAAGGTGCACTCATCCGAGTGACTGCGTTCGCCAGTTTGAACCATCAACCGATGAGCAGACTTCTGGCCGAAGAGGTGCTTTCGGACATCGTCTCCGCCGACCAGCCCAGGCGGATCACCCCGCAGGTCATCTTGGAGGCCACCTCAGAGACCTTCGGGTTCTCCATCGAGGAGCTCTGCGGCCCGAACCGTCGGCGGCCTCTGGTAACTGCCCGACAGGTCAGCATGTACGTCTTCCGAGAGCTCACTGACTTCAGCTATCCCGCCATTGGCCGCGAGTTCGGCGGACGAGATCACTCGACGGTGATGCACGCCGTGGAGAAGATCACCGGTCTCATGAAAGAACGCCACCAGATCTACAACCAGGTCACAGACCTCATCATCCGGATCAAGAGTGGATCTTGATGGCCTCCTTCTATCCAGAGGTTGTGCGTATCTTGTGGATATCCCTCGTTCTTCCTGGGGTAAATCTGTGCGCTCAGTCGAACTTGTCCATAGTTGACCTCTGTCGCACAGGACATTTCTTCGGCCTTCGTACATTCGGGGGACAGTGGGTGGATATCCTCACCCCTTCTGGACTGGGAGAATCGTGGTTTGTCCACAATCCACAGCCCTTACTACCATCACTACAAATTTATAATTAAATAACTAAGAAGCAAAGCTGAGAAAGGACTTCTTCGTGAAGTTTCGATGTGAGCGGGATTCGTTGGTCGAAGTGCTGGCAACGGCTGGACGCGCTGTAGGCACGCGTTCCTCCTCCCAGATGGTGCTGAGCGGTGTCAGGATCGAGTCAACAGGGAACCTCCTCTCGGTGATCGGCACCGACCTGGATCTGACTGTCCATGTCTCGACCGAAGCCATCGGCATCACAGACGGGATCTGTGTGGCACCAGCCAAGCTCTTGGCTGACATCGTCCGGTCTCTCGAGCCCGGCGCAGTGACCATCGAGTCCGAAGGCGAGAAGATCGAGATCGGGGCAGCCCGCTCGAGGTTCAGCCTCCGCACCTTTCCCGTGGATGACTTCCCATCCCTTCCAGAACCACCCGAGCCGGCCACCTTCCTTCCGGCCTCGGGCCTCGCAGGCGCTTTGCGTCAGGTGGTCCGAGCTGCATCAGCCGATGATGCTCGTCCACTGCTCACCGGTGTGCTGATCGCCCCTGAAGGGTCAGGAGTCCGATTGGTGGCTACTGACTCCTACCGGTTGGCGCTCCGTGACATCCAGGGCAGTGACGCATTCTCCGACACGTCGCAGATCTTGGTCCCCGCGCGAGCGCTGGCCGAACTGCAGCGCCTGTCATCCTTGGTCTCCGGCCAAAAGACGGCCGACAGCTCTTCAGAGTCGGGCGGTGAGCCCTCTGAGCCGATGGTCGGACTGTCCATCGGTGCCCACGACGTCACGTTCACGGCCGGTCAGGTGAAAGTCAGTACCCGGCTGCTCGATGGGACGTATCCCGACTACCGCCAACTGATCCCAGCGGAGTACCCGAACCAGCTCCACGTGGGCAAGGACTCACTTCTCGACGCCTTGCGTCGGGTTCGACTGCTGGTCAAGGACAACACGACACCCGTGCGACTCTCGATGCGCCAAGGGGGTGTCGACCTGACGGTGGTCTCCCAAGAGGTGGGCGATGCCAGTGAGACCGTGGATGCAGATTTCGAGGGCGAAGATCTGACGATCGCCTTCAATCCGACCTACCTGATCGATGGTGTGGAAGCCGTGGCCGGCGACGTGGTACTCCTCGAGACCGTGGATGCCACCAAGCCAGCAACCGTCAGGGCGGCGGACGATACGGACTTCCGCTATCTCCTGATGCCAGTACGCGTCTCCTGATTCATTCAGGACAGCCGTAGTCCGTGCACCTCGTCTCCCTGGCAGTCACCGACTTCCGCAATATCACCAATACGGTGATCGAACTCGATCCGGACGGAACAACGGTAATCACTGGGCTGAACGGAGCCGGCAAGACGAGCCTGCTCGAAGCCACCGTCTACTTGGCGACACTGCAGTCATTCCGTGGGTCTCCCAAGGAAGCCATGGTCAGGCGAGGTCAGGATCGGGCGATCCTGAGGGCGGAGACCCAGGTCGAGGGGCGATCCCTCACCATCGAAGCAGAGGTTTCGGCTGCTGGAAGGTCCCGCACCCAGGTCAATCGCCAGGTGGTCCGCCGTCGCGGTGATCTCCATGAGGCCCTTCGGGTGACGGTGTTCTCACCCGAGGACATCGGAGTGGTTCGGGCCGGGCCAGCTGACCGAAGACGTTTCCTCGACGAGACATTGGCGGTCGTAGACCCCAAGGCAGCCCGCTCGAGCGAGGAGGTCGAAAAGGTCCTTCGGCAGCGATCGGCCCTGTTGCGCAACGTGGGTAGGACCCTGAATGCCGAAGCAGCCACGACTCTGGATGTCTGGGACGCCCGGCTCGACGAAGCGGGCACCCGACTGGTCGAGGCCCGCGAGCAGTTGGTCGTCGACCTCGCACCGTTAGTGGCTGAGCACTACTCGCGTCTGGCCGGCGCACAGACCGACGTGGGTCTGGTCTACGTGCGTTCGTGGAATGGTCCGCTGCTCCAGGCACTGGGTGAAGCCAGAACCAAGGACATTCAGCGCGGGGTGTCGACGATCGGCCCCCATCGTGACGAACTCGAGCTGACCTTGGCAGGCCTGCCAGCACGCACCCATGCATCCCAGGGGGAACAGCGGTCCCTGGCCTTGGCGCTTCAACTGGCTGCCCATGAGATGGCCACGGGGAGATTAGGCAGTGCCCCCGTGCTGCTGCTCGACGACGTTTTCTCCGAGCTCGACCCGCAACGGGCTCGGGCCCTGCTGGCGGGCCTCCCGCCAGGCCAGGCCATGTTGACGACTGCGCAACCAGCCCCCGACGAGGTCGTGGCGGCCAAGGTCTACGCCATGGCCGAGGGAGGGCGCGTGGTTGCATCCGGAGGAATCTCGTGAGCCCCGAGCCTCCGCACCGACGCAACTCGGAGCCCAGGGGGCTCGACGGATCACTCGAGGCCCTGTCCCGAAAGTTCGGTGTCCAAGGAGCCCAAGGGATCGGTCGGCTGTTTTCCGGCTGGAAGGAGATCGTCGGAGAGTCGATGGCCGAGCACGTCAAGCCGGTCAAGATGGACAAAGAGTCCCTTGTTGTGACTGTCGATCATCCCGCATGGGCCACACAGGTTCGCCGCCTCGGCGACACGCTGCTCGACCGGGCGGCGGCCTATGCGGAGGTCGAACGACCAGAACGGCTCGACGTCAGAGTGCAGCGTTGAAAGGCTGCGGTGAGGGTAGGGGGATCGGCCCAGAGAGTCACAGCGGGGCGCTACACTCAGGGCATTGGAATCGGGGGATGACGAAGGACTCGGAGGTGCAGCACGCATCTTCAGGGCCCTACCGGATCACCCGTTCCCTCCCGCTCGAATACTGCGAAAGGGCGCGCCTGTGGCGCTGAAGACGGAGAAGGAGCGCAACGTGGGGGAACCCACGTATGACGCCGGCGACATCACTGTTCTGGAGGGGCTCGATCCGGTCCGTAAACGACCGGGGATGTACATCGGGTCGACCGGGCCGACGGGCCTGCACCACCTGGTGTGGGAGATCGTGGACAACGCCGTCGACGAAGCCATGGCCGGTCACTGCGACCGCATCGAGGTGACCCTGCTGGCCGATGGCGGGGTCAAGGTGGCCGACAACGGCCGCGGCATCCCGACCGGCATCCACCCGAAGTACAAGGACAAGACAGCGGCCGAGGTCGTCTACACCGTCCTCCACGCGGGCGGTAAGTTCGGCGAAGGCGGTGGATACAAGGTCTCGGGCGGGCTCCACGGTGTGGGCAGTTCGGTGGTCAACGCCCTTTCGACGCGCTTGCTCCTCGAGATCGATCGCGACGGCGACCATCACGTCATGGAGTTCATCGACGGTGGGAACCCGACCGGCAAGCTCCTCGTGACCGGTCCGTCCCCGAAGGGGAGCACCGGCACCACAGTCTCGTTCTGGCCAGACCCCTCGATCTTCGAGGAGATCGAGTTCCGGGCTCAGACCGTGGTGGAGCGGCTCCAGGTCATGGCGTTCTTGAACAAGGGACTCGAGATCCACTTCGAGGACGACCGTCCCGACGCCAAGCCGGCGCAGACGTTCAAGTACAAGGACGGCATCGTCGACTACGTCCGCCACCTCAACGCGGCCAAAGAGGCGCTCTTCCGGAAGGTCTGCTACTTCGAGCAGAAGGAAGAGACGATGGAGGTCGACATCGCCCTCCAGTGGAACGCCGGCTTCTACGAGAGCATCCATTCCTTCGCCAACGGCATCTCCACCATCGACGGCGGCATGCACGAAGAGGGCTTCAAGAAGTCCCTCACCAATGTGGCCAACAAGTACGCCAAAGCCAAAGGCACCCTGAAGGAGAAGGACGACAACCTGCTCGGGGAAGACATCCGTGAAGGCATCACGGCCATCATCTCCGTCCGCCTTCAGGACCCCCAGTTCGAAGGACAGACCAAGGGCAAGTTGGGCAACGTTCCGGTCCGCTCGTTGGTGGAGCGGGCAACGAACGAAAAGCTCTCCGAATGGTTCGAGGAGAACCCCCGAGAGGCGAACCAGATCATCCAGAAGGGGCTGCTAGCTGCCCGAGCCAGAGTGGCGGCCCGATCGGCCCGCGACCTGACCAGACGGAAGTCCGCCCTCGATGGGGCGGGTCTGCCGGGCAAGTTGGTCGACTGCTCCTCCAAGGAGCCTCGGGAGAGCGAACTGTTCATCGTGGAGGGCAACTCGGCCGGTGGCTCGGCCAAGGACGCCCGGAACCCGAAGACCCAGGCCATCCTGCCGATCAGAGGGAAGATCCTCAACGTCGAGCGGGCCCGCATCGACAAGATGCTGAAGAACACCGAGATCCAGGCGCTGATCTCGGCCATCGGCGCGGGCCTGGCCGAAGACTTCGATGTCACCAAGATCCGGTATCACAAGGTGATCATCCTGGCCGACGCTGACGTCGACGGCTCCCACATCCGCACGCTTCTGCTCACGTTCTTCTTCCGACAGATGAAGCCGCTGGTCGAAGGTGGCTTCGTCTATGTGGCCCAGCCTCCGCTGTACTCGACGCTGGTGGGCAAGGAAAAGGTCTACCTGAAGGATGATCACGCCAAGGCGGCCTTCTTGGCCGAGCACCCCAACCACAAAGCCGACTTCCAGCGCCTGAAGGGCCTAGGAGAGATGGACTTCGGTGAGTTGAAGGACACAACGATGGATCCGGGCCAGCGGTCACTGCTGCAGGTGGCCGTGGAACAAGCCTCGGTCGCTGACGAGGTCTGTTCGGTCTTGATGGGTGAGGACGTGGAGCTGCGACGCAACTTCATCCAAACCAATGCCAAGGACGTCCGCTTCCTCGATATCTGAAGCCTTCGAAGCGGACCCCGGCTAAGGGACCGATCCGACGGTGACACCAACGACCTACGACCGATGAGAGGCACCGCACCGATGAGCGCAGTGCATTCGACACAGACGCAGATGAGGACAGGGCATGCCAAGACGTGACAGCGAGGGCCGGGGCGGGTCCGACACCACCGACGATGTCGTCACCGGGTTCATCGAGCCCATCGAAATCCAAGAGGAGATGGAGCGCTCCTTCCTCGAGTACTCCATGTCGGTCATCGTGTCGCGGGCGCTCCCCGACGTCCGTGACGGCCTGAAGCCGGTCCATCGCCGGATCCTGTACTCCATGTACGACCAGAGGCTCCTGCCCGACCGACCGCACTCGAAGTGCGCCAAGGTGGTCGGCGACGTCATGGGCTCGTACCACCCGCACGGCGACTCGTCGATCTACGAAGCCCTGGCCCGCATGGTCCAGGAGTTCTCGATGCGGCACCCGCTGATCGACGGCCACGGAAACTTCGGCGGAACCGGACCCGACGAGGGACCGGCAGCCATGCGCTACACCGAGTGCAGACTTGGAGCACTGGCTCTGGAGTTGATGAGCGGCATCGACCAGGAGACCGTCGACTTCGTCGCCAACTACGACGCCACGTCCGAAGAGCCCACGGTCCTCCCGGCGCGCTTTCCGAACATGCTGGTCAACGGCTCCCAGGGCATCGCCGTGGGCATGGCCACCAACATTCCGCCGCACAACCTGGGTGAGGTCATCGACGCCACCACCCACCTGCTCGAGCACCCAGACGCCACCCCGGACGACCTGATGGAGTTCATCAAGGGTCCGGACTTCCCGACCGGCGCGCTCATCCTGGGCCGCCAAGGAATCTTGGACGCCCTGCGCACCGGACGAGGCTCCATCAAATTGCGCGCGGTGGCTGACATCGAAGAGGGGCGCGACGGAGCCACTCGGATCATCATCACCCAGATGCCGTATCAGACGTCGATCGCCTCGGTGTCCAAGAAGATCGAGGACCTGGTCCGCTCGGGTGATCTCGACGGGATCGCCGAGGCCCAGGACGACTCGTCGGGTGGCAAGACCCGCCTGGTCATCCGTCTCAAGCGCGATGCCAACGCCAACGTGGTCCTGAACAACCTGTTCAAGCAGACGCCGATGCAGACCACCTTCAGCGTCAATGCGCTGGCTCTGGTCGATGGCGTGCCGCGCACGCTCAATGTGGCTCAGATGCTGACCCACTACGTGGCCCATCAGGTCGAGGTCGTTACCCGCCGGACCGAGTTCCTGCTGGCCAAGGCCAGGTCGCGTGCGCACGTCGTCGAAGGCTTGCTGAAGGCCATCGACATGCTCGACCAGGTCATCGCCACCATCCGTGGATCCGACGACCGCCCGGCTGCCCTCGCCGCCCTTCGGGCCACTCCGTTCGACTTTTCCGAGGAGCAGGCCAACCACATCCTCGACATGACCCTTGCCCGGCTCACTCGGCTCGGTCGATCCAACCTCGAAGAAGAGATGGCCAAGCTGCTGGCTGAGATCGCCGAGCTCGAGTCGATCCTGGCTGACCCGGCCAAGCTGCGCGGCGTCATCGCCAGTGAGCTGACCGAGATCCGCGGGAAGTTCGCCAACGAGCGCCGGACCATCATCACCCACGATCCGGGCGATATGAACGTGGAAGACCTGGTGGACGACGAGGAGTTGGTCGTCACCATGAGTCGGGCCGGATACGTCAAGGCGGTATCAGCCGACGCCTTCCGCACCCAGGCCCGAGGTGGCCGAGGCGTCCAAGGGGCGAAGCTGAAAGAGGAGGACCTGATCGACGACGTGGTCCACACGTCGGCGCACGCCCACCTTCTGCTCTTCTCCAACCGAGGCCGGGTGTTCCGCCTGCGCGCCCTCGAGATCCCGATGAAGGAGCGCACGGCTCGGGGGACAGCCATCGTCAACCTGCTGCCGCTCAGCCCCACCGAGAGCATCCAGGCCATCATCAGCACCCGCGACTTTCCTGCGGACAACTTCCTGGTGTTCGCCACTAAGCACGGTCAGATCAAGAAGACGTCGTTCAGCGAGTACGACAAGTCGCGCCGGGAGGGCTTCATCGCCATCAACCTGCGTGACGGCGACGAACTAGTGCGAGTGGTGGAGACCCACGGTGACGACGACGTATTCATCGTGACCTCATCGGGCATGACCATCCGCTTTTCCGAACAAGACGTCCGATCCATGGGTCGAGACGCTGCCGGCGTGCGTGGGGTCCGGCTCAAGCCCGAGGATGAAGTCGTGTCGTGCGACATCGCCCGCGATGAGGCCGACATCCTGATCGTCACCGACGCTGGCTACGGCAAGCGGACCAAGGTGGAGCGCTTCAACCGACAGGCTCGCGGCGGCCAGGGCGTGCGCGGCATCAAGCTCACCGCCAAGCGAGGTCGTGTGGTCGCAGCCTTCATGGCTGGGCTGGACGACGAACTCCTGCTCATCTCCACCTCGGGCGTGGTCATCCGCATGGCCGTGCGGGAGATTGCCAGCCAGGGCCGTGATGCCACTGGAGTCCGGGTGATGAACCTGGGCGAGGGCGACGCAGTGGCAGCAGTGGCCCCGGTGGCCGGAGAGGTCGAAGAGGAAGGCTGATCCGAAGACGCCGGGTCCGCTGAGCGGGGACGTCGACTTCGGTAATCACCGAAGGGTGGTGTATCGTCGGACTCTTGTCTGCGGGGCTATAGCTCAGTTGGTTAGAGCGCAGCACTGATAATGCTGAGGTCACAAGTTCGATTCTTGTTAGCCCCACTCTGTTCCCCTGGTCGAGAGCTTGGTCTCGGTCATCTACGTAGGCGTGATGTGGATGAACCACCACGCAGCGTTCGATCGCCTGAAGGCGCTCTCGTTTCCGACGGCCGTGCTGGCCGAGGCATTTCAGAACCACAATCTGAGTGATGAACGAGCCGCCGCCGTCCTCTACGGCCTCCTGGCCTATGCCATGGGCATGAGTTGGTGGTTCTTCTTCGTCCTCGTCTTCTACCGCTCCACCCAGGCCGGACGCATCGCCACCGGATGATCGGCACAGTGCGCGGGACTGACGCCCACGGAGACGATGAGAGCAGAATACACCGGCAGTTCATGGGTGAGTGGTACGTTCCGCCTAGAAATTTGCCGATGAAAGACGGCATCTACGTCAACAAATTTCAGCAGGTCCGACGGGCAGCCAGAAATTGGACGCACCGGTGGCAGGGATGGCTGTCAGATGCTGACCGTTGAAACATGGCCTGTATCCGCAGTTGCGCTCGGTGTGCCGTATCACCTAACAGGTGTGACTGGTACCGTGGGTCGACGATGCGGGTCGTACCAGTGAAGGGATAGAAAATGACCACCGAGGAAACAACTGAACCGACGCGCCAACGCAGGCGTCGAGTTCCCAAGGCAGAGGCAAGCGCCAGGCTCATCGAGGCCACCATCAAGTTGCTGCGTGAGCGGCCGCTCGACCAAGTGATGAACCAGGCCATCTGCGCCGAAGCCGATCTCAAC
>CAIVIS010000221.1 GCA_903906055.1 uncultured Acidimicrobiaceae bacterium | reverse complement strand
CCCGACGAATCCTTCGATCCGGATCCGGAGTCAGAGCCCGATCCGGAGTCAGAGCCCGACCCGGAGCCGCCGGTGTCTGACTTGGCTGGGATGGTGGCCGTGGAATCACTGCCGCCCGACTTGGACCCACTGCCCGATCGGCTGTCGGTCTTGTAGAAGCCGCTCCCTTTGAACACGATGCCGACGCTGCCGAACACCTTGCGAACCGGCGAGCCGCATGTGGGACATTCGGTGAGTGGGTCATCGTGAAAGGACTGGACGATGTCGAAGTTCGTCGCACAGCTCTCACAGCGGTATTCGTAGGTGGGCACGCGCGGTGTTCCTTCCGGTCCTGGTCGGCGTTCGGCTGGCAGTCTACCTGAGCGAGTGCCAATGCCGTCCTATGGGCACCGACTCCCGTAGACTGGCCACCGTGAACGACGGGAGCGCACTGTGACCGACCGGAGCTTGAGCCACCTGGACCCCTTT
Organism: uncultured Acidimicrobiaceae bacterium; assembly: GCA_903906055.1. Lineage (GTDB taxonomy): Bacteria > Actinomycetota > Acidimicrobiia > Acidimicrobiales > RAAP-2 > Bog-756. Next base: position 3,882 of record CAIVIS010000221.1, on the reverse strand, counting down.
GGTGGGACCCGTATGGCGGACGTGTCGCCCAAGGAGGCGACGTTGCGACGAGCGTTGGCTCGTTGCCGAGTGGCGATGAAACCGGAGACGACGGCCCAGGTGGCGAACAACGCCATCACCAAGGGCGATGTCCTGGCGGCAGCTCGAGTGGCCGGTATCCAGGCCGCCAAACGGACCGCTGATCTGGTCCCGATGTGCCATCCGCTGCTAGTCGGATCGGTTCAGGTCGACTTCACCATCGGCGACGACTACGTGGAAGTCGAAGTCAAGGTCGAGGCCATCGACCGGACCGGGGTGGAGATGGAGGCGATGACGGCATGTGCCGTGGCCGCCCTCACGGTCTACGACATGTGCAAGTCTGCAGACCGCACCATGAGTATCGACCAGTTGATGCTGTGGGAGAAGACCGGTGGCAGCTCAGGTCAGTGGAAGCGCGAGCATTCGCTCTAGGAAAGGTCACCACCCGACCGGGGCTACTGCACCCAGCGGAATCTTGTGGTGGGAACTGACTAGCTGCGGATGGCGGAGCGCAGATCGCGCAGTGACAACTCCGATGTTGCCTCGCCACCGCACTGCGCACAGTGCTCCACGTGGCGCCAACTCCGCAACAGCCGGGTGCCTTCCGGATTCAGGAGAACGACGAACGACTCGGACTGCGGGTCGATCTCCACGCCGTAGCACGGGCGCCACTCGGTAGTAGCGGGCGCTCCGGTCTGGTGGGCTGACTTGACCACCCGACGGAACCTTGAGTTTTCCCTGTCGATGATCCACGTGCTGTGGCACGACTCGATGAGGATCTCTTCCACCCGGCCATTATCACATGAATTCGAGGAAATCCGATCACAATCTTTGTGTCGGTTGGGTGACAGTTGCCACCCCCACTCCCGCCTTTGCCCCCGTGGCACTCCACAAGTGCGTATCAAGCCGCCGCTGACCTGGTCAATCGAGGTCGGGCACCTTGGTCGGTACCAGTACCTCCACCGTCGTCCCCCGGCCAGGCTGGGATCGGACCTTCAGGCGTCCGCCCACCAGTCGGGCGCGCTCACCCATGCCGGGAAGGCCGAGGGAGTGACCGTCCTCCGGACGGACCTCGTGATCTTGGTCGAATCCGACGCCATCGTCTTCGACCAATAGCCGCAAACTGTCGTCGGCGAACTCGAGCGAAATGGTGACCTGGGCCGCTGTGGCATGGCGCTCCGCATTGGTGACGGCCTCTTGGGCGATGCGGAACAGGGCCAGTTCGACCGCCGGGGGGAGCCGGCGCTCCGAGCCGCTCACGTCGAACTGGCCCTGGAACCCTTGTCGGTCGGTGGCTTCGGTCAGCACCTGGTTGATAGAGGCCACCAGACCCAGATCGTCCAGGACCGAGGGGCGGAGACCCTTGGCGAGCGACCGGAGCTCGGCGACCGTCTCCTCCACTGTGGTGCGCAGCGATGCCAGGGTGGGGGGTGCCGTGCCCAGCGGGCGCTGGGCGGCATCGAGCGAATCGATCTGTCGGCACAGATGGATCAGCGTCTGGAGCGGTCCATCGTGGAGCTCTTGGGCGATGTGGCGCCGCTCCTCTTCCTGGCCGAGGACCACCTGTCCTGCGTATGCCTCCATCAGGTCGTGGCGGCGGGTTTCGGTGGTCACGTCTTCGAAGATGACCTGCACGCGCCGGTCGCTACCGGTCGAGCCGACCAGGGTCGCCGTCGGCCGGTACAAGACCGGTTGTCCGTCTACTTCATAGGCGACGGGTCGGACACGCTCCTCGGCGTCGGGGTTCTCGGCATCCTCGGACGACGTGGCGGCGTACGGAGTGCCAGCGGATGGTGTGCCAGCGGATGCTGTGCCAGCTGGGTCACCGCCGGATACCAGGTGGGCCAGGACTACAGCGGCTGCCTCCGGACCCACCACATCGACCAGGCGCCGCCGCGGCGGTACAGCCGTCTCGGGCGCCAGGGGCTGGACCTCGTTCGTCGATGACCCAAAGGCCCGATCCGCTGAGGTGTTGGAATCGACGACGTAGCCGTCGGCATCGACAATGAGGATGGGCGATCGATTGGACTCGAAGATGTCTTCGTAGAGCATCTCGGCGCGCAGGCGGGCCTGCAAGGCGGACTCGGCTTGATCGCGAGATGTGGCCTCCGCCGACACCCGCTGCCCGATCAGGCCAGCCAGCACGGCAAGGACGACGACCTGGAATACCTCGGCCCACAGGGCGGCAGTGTCGCCGTGCTTCGCCGCCTCGGCGAAGCCGGGAACCGACAGCACGGCGATCCAAGCGACAGTGGCCAGCCCTCCCACCAGTCCATACCGAAGGGCGGCGATAACCACAGGGACGAAGAAGATGGCGATGGTGGAGAGCTCGAGGACCAGGTTGGTGGGCGCCAGGTCGAACGAGACCGTCATGGCGAGTCGGATCAGCACTAGGGCCAGGATCACGACCTGGAGAATCCAGAACTGGGAGTCCGTCCAGGGAGCGATAGCCGATGGCGGCCCCGAGGGGCCTCGAGTTGGCACCGCAGCCGAGCTGCTCGTCGTTGGCGGCAGAGCGCCGACCGGACCTGTCATCGAGTGTCGCTCACGGGGTCCGCTCCTGGCCCACCTTGGGGATCACGGACGAACAAGCTGTTGGCCAGTGCGTAGTGGACCAGCTCGGTACGAGACACGATGCCCAACTTGTCGAACACGCGGTTGAGATGGCCCTCGACGGTGCGGGGGCTGATGCTGAGCTGTTGTGCGATCGCCTTGTTCGCCATTCCTCGGGCGACCAGGCGCACGACCTCGGTCTCGCGGGCGGTGAGCTGCTCACTGGGATCGGCCGCATCGGCGGACAGATCCTTTTCCCCTCGACCCTGAGGGATCCGAGTAAGGCGGCCGGCCCCGGCGCACGCGTCGCGCAAGGCAGTCACGAGCTCGTGGCTGGGCATGGTCTTGAGCAGGTAGCCGGATACTCCGGCGGCCAAGGCGGCCCGGACGTAGTGCTCGTCGTCGTAGGCGCTCAAGATGACTACTACCAGTCCAGGGTGGTCGTTGACCAAGTGAGCGGCCAAATCGATCCCATTGGTCGTCGGGAGACGGATATCAGTAATGACCAGGTCAGGAAGGGTGTCAGCGACGACCACCCGGGCCGATTCGGCATCGGCGGCTTCGCCTACCACCACGAATCCCGGGGCGTCCTCGAGGATTCCGCGCGTGCCAGCCCGCAGTAGTTCGTGATCGTCCACGATCACTGTCCGGTAGACCGGCTCGAGGCCGGTCATCGCACGACCAGGCCAGTCATACCTGCACGGCGGGATCGCGTGGTCGGGCGCTTCCCATGCATCCATCGTAGGTGGATCACCTCGCGACAGCGAGGGACACGGCCATAGCGACGGCCAGACCGGTGACGAGAGGCACCGAGGCGATGGCTAGGACCCACCGCCCCCAGCTTCGACCAGGTGACTCCGTCGCAAGGGGATGCCGTTGTCGATTCCACAGCACCACCAGACAGGCGAAGGCGGTGAGGATCCAGGCCGCCAGGCCTGCCACTGTCGTGGCCAGGGCGACGGCGCCGAGTCCGCCCAGCCAGCAGCCAGCGGTCGCCAGCAGAGTGCGTCCATGACCCCGAGGGTCACGGCAGTCCGGGTCGCGGGATCGCAGCCCGGCGACGATGACCGTGGCTGCCGCCAGACCCGCCAGCGACCAGACGAGCACACTCCAGGCGTCGAGCCAGATGGCGGCACCGACGATGAGGATCTGGCCCAGAGCCGCGCCCGTGGCTCCCACCGACAGCGGTGCCCGCTGCCCATCAAGTTCGATCAGGCTCACGGCGATCACTGTGGCGCCCAAGACGCAGTACCCGGCAGACAGCAGCGAGCCGTGCCAGGCCCAAGTCACGAAGGCGAAGACGGCGGCGGT
>CAIVIS010000220.1 GCA_903906055.1 uncultured Acidimicrobiaceae bacterium | reverse complement strand
CTCTCGCTGGCTTAGTAACCGCAAGAATCGGAGGCCACGGGGCCTCAGTGGTGGATGCCTATGGGAGGGTCACCGGCTGAACACCACCCCACGCCTCAACGCGAAGAGCCGGTCAACGACCGTTCGAACATCGCGTCAACCAGCAAGCCCGAGTGTCCTCCCCTACGATTCGGGTCCTGCGGACGAGGAGGACGGACTCTTGACCACCAGTTGGAAGCTCCACACCCTGGGCGACCGTGACCCCGTGGCCCCGGTCGATGACGTCGTGACGCTCATCGACATGTCCGGCATCGCCACCGGTGCCGCCTATGGACGCAGCGACGTCATGGAAGCGCTGCATCAGCACGAGCCCGCCGTCGTGGCGGTCTCGTCTGGCGGCGAGCTGGTGGGCGCAGTGGTGGCCCGGGTGAGCGGTCCTGACGCGCATCTCCTCGCCTTCGCCCTCCACCCTGACTGGCGGCGCCAGGGCATCGGATCGGCCTTGCTGCGACGCCTCGATCAAGAGATCATCCCCCGGGGCGCCTGCCGCCTGCTGGCGTTCGTCCAGGCCGGCCAGGTCGGCGAGGATGCCTTCGTCAACCAGGGATTCACCCACCTCGAAGGTCTCCACCTCTACGCCCGGGACGCCTCGATGGTGCCCGAGGAGCTCGCGCTCGTTGAACGCTTCGGCGGGTATGTGCCCATGGACGGACTGTGGGAGTCCATGAAGGGGTTCTCGGCGGCCAAAGAGATTCTGGACCGGCGGGTGGTTGCCCCGCTGGCCCACACTGAGCTCGCCGACCGGCTCGGGCTCCGGCCCCCGGCGGCCGTGCTGCTGTTCGGGCCTCCGGGCACCGGCAAGACGTCGTTCGCCCGGGCGATCGCTTCGCGCCTCTCTTGGGCATTCGTCGAGCTCCACCCGTCGCTGCTCGGACAAGGGGTCGAAGGGGCTCGGGCCCTGCGCGAGGCGTTGACTGAGCTCGGACGGGTCGACCGTCTGGTCTGCTTCATCGACGAGGCCGACGAGATCGCCTCGGACCGGGCGGAGCGGCCCGACAGCCAGCCCTTGGTGAACGAACTGTTGAAAGCGGTGCCGATGTTCAAGTCCCGGCCCGACCGGCTGGTGGTGATGGCCACCAACTCGATCGCCTCCATCGACCCCGCACTGCTGCGACCGGGTCGTTTCGACCTCATCATCCCAGTGGGAGCCCCCGATGAGATCGAACGGGCGGAGTTGTCGGCCGAGTTCCTCCCGGCCGGCGACCCCGCCGAGGTGGCCTCTCGCACGCCCGGATTCACCCCGGCAGACTTTGCCCTCGTCGCACAGCGGGCAGCGCAGCTGGCATTCGACCGTGCACTCGACGGCCAGACACCCGAGGTCACCGGTGCCGACGTGCTGCGTGCCGTGGCGCTCACCCGGCCCTCGGTCAGCACCGGAGCCGCCGAGCAGTTCACCACCGAAGCCGAGCGCTACTCCCGGCTTTAGGATCGAGGGCGAACCCGAGCACCAAGGAGTCCGCCATGCGCTTCACCGACTCACCGAATGCGACGGCCGAGATCCGTGTTGCCGCCGCTCCAGCCACCGTGTGGGATCTGGTCGCCGACATCGCGCTCCCCGCTCGGTTTTCCGATGAGTTCCAAGGCGCCGACTGGGTCGACCCCACCAGTCCAACGGGGGTCGGTGCTCGGTTCCTCGGCAGGAACAAGAACCCATCCATCGGCGAGTGGGAGGTGACGTGCACGGTCATCAGATGGGATCCGCCGGCCGCCTTCGCCTGGGCGGTGGGCGATCTCGATGCACCGGCAGCGACCTGGGGCTTCGATCTGGAGCCCGAAGGCGACGGAACCCGGCTCTGTCAATGGGCGCAGATGGGGCCCGGACCCTCAGGGGTCACGATGCTCATCGGGCACGACCCCGATGCCGAAGAGGCGATCGTGGCAGGGCGTCTCTGGCAGTGGCAGCGGAATATGGATGCGACCGTCGCCGGTATCCAGGCGCTGGCTGAGTCATCACTTCCCCCGGCATGCTGAACATGCCCGTGGATCCGCATCGGATGCGACCGAGTTCAGCCGGCCATCAGCCGCTCCCACGACTCGACCAATCTGGCTTCATCTCCGTGCACCTCGACGACCTTGCGCCGCGACGACGCACCGGCCGTGATCCGGACCGATCCGCGAGGCACACCCAGCGCCGCCG
>CAIVIS010000219.1 GCA_903906055.1 uncultured Acidimicrobiaceae bacterium | reverse complement strand
CAGTTGTTCAGCTGATTCTGGGATGCCCAGGACCGCCCCGGGCTCGACCCTGGCCCCGGCCACTCCAATCAGGTCGGCACACGATCGTCCCGAGGCCCGCAGGTGGGCATCGGCCACGGCCATCTCCATCGCAGCTGCCGCCAACGGGGTCCCAAGCGATGCGGCGAGGATCGGGCCGAGCTCACGGATGGACGGTAGGGCGCCATCCCCTTCTGCTGACCCGGATAGAAGCGAGGGGATCAGCGTGGATTCGAGGGTAGCGAATACGCTCGACACGTCTTCGGTGTCGTAGGTGGTGTCGCCCAGGGCAGCACACTCGCCCCAGCCGAACACTTCGGCCCCATCGACGATCCGACTACAGCGCAGGCGGACCAGGATCAGCGGACGGACGGTATGGACTCCAACTGCGGTCCCTACTGGTCGGACAAAGGGGAGCTCGACCCACCACAGGTCGACGCCGTCTAGGGCGAGGGCGTTATCGGCTCCGGCGGCTCCGTCTACCCCCAGGTTCGCCCACGATCGCCGATAGGAGGTGTGCTCGCCCCCAGATGCCGCCTGCATGCTCCGAGCCTACGGCGTCGGGCACGAGGGATGGCGGGTTGAAGCGGCCGCTAGCCGAGATGTGGTCGACATGGGAATGGATGCAGACCCGCCGACCCGCTGACCCAAGCAACGCAATGGCAGACGCACTGGACTCACCATCTCAGCGCATCAGCTGACCTGGGACTCAGTAATGCCACCTAGGACCACTTTTGACGACTGCCTTGGCGTTATCGGTATTTGGTGCAAGTGGCCGACAACCTGAGCGTGTTGACCGCGTGGTGCTTCCCGGTGTTCACCAGCGGCGTCGCGTCATGGGTAGCCAGCCCGTCGCAGGGCGTGGTGGCGTCGGGGATGCGGTGAATACCCGAGACGCGACAGGCCTCACCGGGGCAAGGGGCCCTCGTCAGAGTGAAGGTGGATCGATCAAGCCTTGGCGGTGAGTTCCACCACACCTGCTGCATACGATGCAGCAGATCGAGCCGACCCATGTGGCCTCGTAAACATTTCACCCGTAATGGAATCTCCATTGACAGTCAGGTTCGCGGTGGCTTCTCGTGAAGCGATGACCAGGCGTCTTCCGTCAGACGACAGCGCTCCCACGAATTTGGACTCATGGCCGTTGGCCACCCAGAGCAGTTCGAGGGAACGCCCCGATTGCTGGAGAACCCGAAGATTCATGGCGTTTTCAATTGCGTGCCACTCGGGGTCCAAGTGGCCATGAGAATCATGCTTCGCATGGTGCTCGGTGACTATGCCCCAAGATGCTCCGGTAAATGTCCCAACCCACTCGGTCGGCAAGATGCGTACGTCGTTCGCCATCAGTCATTCCTCCGAGGACAAACCGGACCACGATGGCCCAGTGTCAATCTCCCGTCGAGCGGAACCGATGGTTCCCTGCTGAGCGAGACCAGGCGACAGTAGTTGAACGCGATGCGAGGCGTGCACGAATCACGACGACCACTTGCCGACCTGCTCCCTGAAGTTGTCGCCAATCGGATCGTCGGTGTTGTGAGAGAGGCCCGCAGCGTCAACGCTGGGTCGGAATGCCCGAGCCAGTCGGCCACGGTCCAGGCATTGTGGCCGCTCCTCATCGGTTCGGTGGCGGTGTCGTGGCCGAGGTCGCGGAAGCGACACGACCACCGCTCAGCAGCCCGCAGATCCCGGCCCTCCTGTCGTCGGCGTTCCCCATGGATGTGTTGCAGTTGAGGTGTTCCACCTTGCCGGCCTCGGAGTTCCGCCTGACGTAGGCCTGGTCCTCCCACCGACTAGGTCCGGCCGGTCGTATACCCTTCTCCAGTGTGGGGGGCTTGAACTTCTCGACCTTGGCTTCGGATCTGGTGGTCATAGACACCGCCGTTCTCCCGATGTTGGGTTTTTGTAGGGTTGCTCTCGCTTCATAAGCACATAGGTCCAGCAAGCCCGGGTGGCGGAATGGCAGACGCGGTGGACTCAAAATCCACTGTCCGAAAGGGCGTGCGGGTTCGAATCCCGCCCCGGGCACCGAGTGGACCGATCGTAAGACATCCACGAACAGTCGCCGAAGTGACCTCAGCGCGGCTTCCTGCAGACCGTTCGACCCGTGCCGGGCCTGAGAAGCACCGTTTTCGGCCCGCCCCGTGAGACACTGACATGTCCCTCCGTTGCGGACAACCGTCGTGTCGAGTGAGGAGTCTGCAGGTGCTGGCCTTTACCTTTCCTGGACAGGGTTCCCAGAGGTCCGGCATGGGCCAGCCCTGGGTCGATCACCCGTCATGGGAGGTGGCTGGCGAGGCCTCCGAGATTGCCGGTCGCGACCTGACCGCACTGCTGCTCGAGGCTCCGATGGAGGAGCTCACCCGCACTGCCAACGCGCAGCTGGCCACCTTCGTCATGAGCCTCGTGGTCCTCGATGCTGTCGAGCGTCTGGGATTGACCCCTGCCGCCTGTGCGGGACACAGCCTGGGCGAGTACACGGCACTCGTGGCATCTGGGGCCCTCTCTTTGGCCGACGGCACGTCACTCGTCATCGAACGAGGCGATGCCATGCAGGAGGCTGCCGACGATCGCCCGGGCACCATGGCCGCCCTGATCGGCATCGCCGACGACGACGCCGAGGCCGCCTGCCAACGGGCCGAGTCCGATGTCTGGGTGGCTAACTACAACGCTCCCGGCCAGGTTGTCATCTCAGGAACAGAAGCCGGCATTGCCGCCGCTACCGGACACGCCAAAGACCTCGGGGCCCGCAAGGTCCTGCCCATCCCCGTCTCGGGGGCGTTCCACACGCCGATGATGCTGCCCGCCCGCACCAGGCTGCGCAGCCGGCTCGACACCGTCACCTTCCACTCTCCCGAGGTCCCGGTCGTGTCCAACGTCGATGCCCGGATCCATACCGATTCCAGCGACTGGCCGGGGCTGCTGTCGGCCCAACTGTGCAGCCCGGTCCGTTGGCGTCAATCGCTCGAGGCCCTCAGCGGTCGTGGAGCCAGCCTCATCGTGGAGCTCGGTCCCGGTGGCGTACTCACCGGCATGGTCCGCAGAGCCACCCCGGACGTCAGAGGCGTATCGGTTGCCGTACCCGAAGACTTGGACAAACTCATGGACTCCGTATCTGGCGTGGACGACTGGGCGGCCACCATCCCCAGCCACCAGGGTGAGCACCTCTATACGTCTGAACGCGTGGTCGTGAGCCCTGCGTCAGGGGTATTCGAACCCGCACCACACCTGGCCGCCCTGGAGGCGACTGCCCTCGCCGAGGCCACCGCGGCACCGGGCAGCGGGGCCGGCGCAGAGCCGGGTTCGCTCTTGGCTGTCGGTGATCCGGTAGGGACGGTAGGACTGACCGACGTACGCACTCCGTTCGAGGGAATCCTCGTGCGCTGGCTGGCCGTGCGTGGCGAACGGGTCATGGAAGGCCAACCAGTGGCCTGGATCCGTACCAAGGCGGGCCGATCATGACCGGCCGCTGCGGACACCGGGTTGCCACGAGGCAACCGTCAACCATTCGATGAACAGGGACGAGCGACAGGCATGAGCGATAGCGAGGACACCACAGCAGCAGGCGAACCCAGGGTCGTCCTGGTCACCGGTGGATCGCGTGGGATCGGGCTGGCGTGCGCCGAGTGGTTCCTGGCCCGTGGCGACCGAGTGGCCATCACCTCTCGGACCGGTTCCACCGAACGTGACCTCGGAGCCGATGCCGACCACTTCTTGTCCCTGTCCTGCGACATGACCGATGCGGCTCAGGTGGAAGCGGCTTTCGAGACCATCGAGGCCACCTGGGGCCCGGTCGAGGTCCTGGTGGCCAATGCCGGCGTCACCCGGGACTCGCTGGTCCTGCGGATGAGCGAGGACGCCTGGTCCGAGGTGATCGATACCAACCTGACGGCCGTATTCCGGGTGACCAAACGGGCACTGGCCAAGATGATCCGCCTGCACCGAGGCCGGGTGATCATGATCTCCTCTGTAGGGGCGTTCATCGGTTCTGCCGGACAAGCCAACTACGCAGCGTCCAAGGCCGGTCTGTTCGGTATGGCCCGGTCGCTTGCCCGAGAGGTCGCAAGCCGGTCCATCACCGTCAACGTCGTGGCTCCGGGACTCGTGGAGACCAGTATGCTGGCGGCGCTGGGTGAAGCGAAACTGGCGGAGTTCGCAGCACAAGTACCGCTCGGCCGAGTTGCCCAACCTGACGATGTGGCCGGTGTCGTCGGGTTCCTCGCTTCGCAAGCCGCCGGGTACGTGACCGGTGCCATCCTGCCGGTCGACGGCGGTCTGGCCATGGGGATCTGAACCCCCGGTTGGCGGACGGGCCAGCAGAGGCGACATCATGTGACACTCGCCGGGCGACCCAAGGCGGACCAACATGCGGACTGATGGACCTGCCTGCAGGCGAATGACGGATGCGGACGACAGACGTGCAGAACAGACAGCACCTAGATGACCTACAACCCACAGGAGATGCAATGAGCAACGAAGAGACGTTCGAGAAGTTCAAGGTCTGCGCCGTCGAGGTGCTCCAGGTACCCGAGGAGAAGATCACCAAGGACGCCCGGTTCGCCGAAGACCTCGACGCCGACAGCCTCGACCTCGTCGAGCTGGTCATGGCCCTCGAAGAGACCTTCGACGTCACCGTCGACGAGACCGAGCTCGAGGGTATCGAGACCATCGGTCAGGCCTACGACCTCATCGTCGCCAAGATCTGATGCTGCTCGGCATCGGCCCCGACGGTCCGATCGCCGGCCGCCGGGTCGCCATCACGGGACTCGGCGTCATCGCCTCGTGCGGAATCGGCCTCGACGCGTTCTGGGCCGGACTCCACGGCCCTGCACCTGAGGGCGAGCGGCGCGTCACTGACTTCGACCCCGAGCAGTGGCTTTCGGCCAAAGAGGCACGCCACGTAGACCGGTTCGCCCAGTTCAGTGTGGCTGTGGCCGACATGGCTATCAAGGATGCCGGCGCGCTCGACGCCGATCCGGAGCGGTCCGGGGTCATCATGGGCACTGGAGTCGGAGGGCTGCAGTCTCTGGAGACCCAGATTCTGGTCTATGGGGAAAAGGGAGCCCGTAGGGTGTCCCCCCGCTTGGTCCCGATGATGATGTCCAATGCCGGAGCCGCCGCCGTCTCCATGCATCTCGGATGGCACGGTCCCTCAGAAACAGTCATCACCGCATGTGCCGCCGGTTCCCACAGCATCGCCCACGCCGCCCGTCTGGTGGCCTCAGGGCGATGCGATGTCGCCATCGGCGGTGCCGCCGAGGCCGGGATGACCCACGTCGGCATCGCTGCCTTCGCCAACATGACCGCCCTGTCCACCACGGGGCACTCCCGGCCGTTCGATGTTCGTCGGGACGGATTCGTCATGACCGAAGGCGCTGGCGCCTTGGTGTTCGAAGACTGGGACCGGGCCATCGCCCGAGGTGCCCGCATCTACGGTGAGTTGGCCGGTGCGGCCAGTACGGCCGATGCCCACCACATCACCGCACCAGCCCCCGGGGGTACCGGGGCTGCAGCCTGCATGCACCTGGCCATCGAAGATGCTGGGCTCTCCCCCGGCCAGATCGGCCACATCAATGCCCATGGCACGTCCACTCCGCTCAACGACCAGGCCGAGTCTGATGCCATTGGGGCCCTGTTCGGTCCAGGATCACCTCCAGTGACCTCGACCAAGGGCGTCACCGGGCACGGACTCGGGGCCAGTGGAGCCATCGAAGCGGTGGCCGCGGCACTGACCATCGAACACCGCAGCATTCCACCCACATTCGGCTACGAGCAGCCCGATCCCGGGATCCACCTCGACATCGTGGCCGGCCAGGCCCGTCCGTTCGTTCCGGCCCCCATCCTCTCCAACTCCTTCGGGTTCGGCGGCCACAACGGCTGCCTGGTCATCTCCCCCGCCTGACGATCAGGGAGCCCATGTCTCGTGTGCCGGGTCGCTAGGCGCGGGTTTTCGTGGCGGCTCTCCGGACATCCCTCCAGTCCCGTACGGTGGTGACCCCATGACCGACTCCTCCACTCCCCTCGACCCCCCGTTCGATCCCGACGGGCCACCTGATCTCGCACTCGGTGCCTTCACTCCGGCCGCCCCCTGGATCGTGGACCCCGAGACCATGACCTGGCGGTTCGCCCATGACGGGGAACCCAGCGTCGGCGTACTACGCGACCAAGCCGCCACCCTGGCCAGGACGCTGGTCCACCCCGAGCACCTCCCCTCGGTTCGTCGGGTCCTGACCGTCCTCTACCGCCTTGGCATTCCGCTTCTGCTGTGGGGCGCCAGAGAGCGAGGCACCCCCGAGTCCAGGGCCGGGCTCTCCCGTCGGCTGCGTCCCGCCTTCGAGCACTTGGGACCGACCTATATCAAGCTCGGGCAGATCATCTCCTCGGGTGATGGCATCTTTCCTGAGGAGCTCGTCCGAGAGTTCCACCAGTTGCGCGACCGGGTGGCTCCCGAGCCGTTCACTGTGGTTCGTCGCACGGTCGAAGCCGACTTGGGTCGGCCGCTGGCCGAGGTGTTCACCTCGTTCGATCGCACACCCATCGCCTCGGCCTCCATCGCTCAAGTGCACAGCGCCACGCTCCGGACCGGCGAGCGGGTGGTGGTCAAGGTCCAACGCAGCCGGGTGGCCCCGCTGGTTCGCCTCGATATTGCCGCCATGGCTTGGCTGGCTCCCTTTCTGGTCGGCCGGATACCGGTCGCGGCCCTCACCAATCCCCCGTCCCTGGTCGAACTGTTCGCCGAGACCATCGTCGAAGAGCTCGATTTCCGCCTCGAAGCCCAGAACATGCTGGACATCGCCGCCGTGTTCGCCAGCACCGGCCAGCGCACCGTCGTCGTGCCCCGCCCTCATCCCGAACTGGTCACCCGCCGGGTCCTGGTCATGGAGCACCTGCATGGGTTCTCGTGGGGCGACGCTGCAGGCATGCAGGCGGCCGGCATCGACACCGCCGCCGTGCTCCGTGCCAGCCTGATCGCCTTCCTCGAGGGAGCGCTCATCTACGGCGTATTCCACGGCGACCTCCACGGCGGCAACATGATGGTCCAGACCGACGGCACCGTGGCCCTGCTCGACTTCGGCATCACCGCCCGCCTCGACGAAGGAAAGCGTCAGGCATTCCTGCGCCTGCAGATGGGAGCGAGTAGCAACGACGTCACCACCCAGATCGAAGCGCTCCGGGACCTCGGTGCCCTGCCGGCCGACTCCGATATCGAAGCCGTCATCCGCGACCTCAATCTTGAGCGGCCACCCATCGATCCGACCACGTTGAGCGCCGAACAGATGGTGGACGAGATTCGAGAGGTGACCAAGGCGCTCCTCGGCTACGGTGCCCGTCTCCCCAAAGAACTCATGCTGTTCGTCAAGAACATGCTCTTCCTCAACGGGGCCATGGCCACCATGGCACCCGACGTCGACATCCTGGGCGAAGTGCTCGCCATCATCACCTACTTCAACGAGCACCACGGCGACCGAATCGCCAGTGAAATCGGTGGCGTGGTCGCCGCCGATGCCGTCGACCTCGACGGCTACCGGGCCGCCCTGGGGTTTACCGCAGACAACGACACCATCACCTTCCGCGACCTCCAAGCACGCCGTGAGCTCATTACGGCTCGGCTCGAGGCCCATCAGCACCCGAAGCGACGAGCAACAGCATTGCGAGCGCTCTACCGGTTCATCCGGCCTCAACGCCACTAGTCCCCCTGAATCTGGCGACCCGGGGTTCAGCCCTTGTCGATGGCGGTCCGCAGCGAGCCGACGAACTCGGCCGCCCCATCAGGACCGCCGCCCTCCAACAGGCGCCGCACCAGGGCAGATCCCACCACTACCCCGTCAGCCACCTCACACACCGAAGCGGCCTGCTCCGGGTTGGACACGCCGATCCCCACGCATACCGGCAGATCAGTGAGGGCCTGGATGCGGCTCGCCACCTCTCGGGCCGAGTCGGCCAACACTGCTTGCTCGCCGGTCACACCCATCCGCCCCACGGCGTAGACGAAACCACGGGTGCGCTCGCAGATCTGACCGATCCTGTCTTCGGGAGTAGACGGTGCCACCAGCAACACGGTGGCCACCTCCTCGGGATCGGCCGCTTGCGCCCACACTCCGGCCTCCTCCAACGGAAGGTCGGGGATGATGGCCCCGGATACGCCTGACTGGTGCATGACCCCGGCGATCCGTTCGTGGCCCGCCCGGTAGATGAGGTTGTAATAGGTCATCACCACCAACGGCACACCCACGTCGATCCGGCTCAAGTCGGCCAGTACGCCGTCAGGCGTGGTCCCTCGGGCCAGTGCCCGTAGCGACGACTCCTGAATGACACTGCCGTCGATCATCGGGTCGGAAAACGGGATGCCAATTTCGATGGCGTCGGCCCCGGCCCCAGCCAGCGCCTCGATCACCAGCAGCCACTGATCGTCCAGCCCGGCCGTGATGTACGGGATGAGCAGCTTGTGTCCGGCAGCCTTCCTGGCTCGCAATGCCGACTCCAGAGTCCCCGCTGCGTGCGTCGAGTCCACCCGGCTCATGCCCGACCCCTCAGGATGTCCCGGACCTGGGCGACGTCCTTGTCGCCTCGTCCCGACAGATTGACCAGCACAGTCGATCCCGGAGCCAACTCCCCACTGGCGGCTGCCGCCATCACCCAGGCGATGGCGTGGGAGGACTCGAGGGCCGGCAAGATCCCTTCGGTCTTGGCCAACAGCTGAAATGCCTCGAGCACCCGTTCGTCGTCGGCCGCTTCGTAACGGACCCGGCCCACTTCAGCCAAATGAGCGTGTTCTGGACCGATGCCTGGGTAGTCGAGCCCGGCCGATATCGACTCGGCCTCCAAGATCTGCCCCGCCTCGTCCTGGATCAGTGCACTGCGCATCCCGTGGAGTACCCCAGGGATACCCGTGGTGACCGCCGCTCCCCCGGCGGCCTCCACGGCCACCAGATCCGACGAGGTGGCGTCAGCAAACCCGGCAAAGATGCCCGCCGCGTTCGAACCGCCCCCGGCACAGGCCACTACGACATCGGGGTCACTTCCGTCCAACAGGGAACGGAACTGCTCGCGTGCCTCCTCGCCGATCACGCTCTGGAACTCGCGCACCATCCACGGATACGGATGTGGCCCCATCACCGAGCCCAAGCAGTAATGGGTATCATCCACCGAAGCCACCCACGCCCGCAGTGCCTCGTTGACGGCGTCCTTCAGCGTGCGGCTGCCGCTCACCACTGGGACCACCGTGGCCCCCAGCAACTCCATGCGGAACACGTTCAACTCCTGGCGTTTTGTGTCCACCTCGCCCATGTAGACGATGCACTCCATGCCGAATAGCGCCGCCGCGGTGGCCGTAGCCACCCCATGTTGGCCAGCCCCCGTTTCGGCAATCAGCTTGTTCTTGCCCATCCGTCGGGCCAGCAGACCCTGGCCGATCACGTTGTTCAGCTTGTGGGAACCGGTATGGGCGAGGTCCTCGCGTTTCAGGAAGACCCTGACCCCCACATGTTCGGAGAACCGTCGGCACTCGGTGACCGGGGTGGGTCGGCCCCCGTAGTTGCGCAGGATCCCGTCGAGCTCACGGTGGAACTCCGGGTCCGCCCACGCCTCCCGAAATGCCGTCTCGAGTTCGATACATGCCGGCATGAGCGACTCGGGGACATAGCGCCCACCGAACTCGCCGAATCGTCCGGTCGGGCCGGGGTCCCCCATGATCAGGTCGGGCCGGGTGGTCTCAGAGGTAGTCATCTGTTGCTCGCTGTTCGGTGCGGGTGGGAGTGGATCGGGCCTGGCCTGTATTTCAGTTGGCCTCGTGATTGATATTCGGAGCCGTGCGGCTCTTGGGCGACGCAGTGTGCATCCAGGGTGGCCGTCACCCGTCGTCCTGCCAGTCGAAGAGCTCGGGTCCGCCGCTGGCATCCCTCCCGGGTACCCCATCGTCAACATCAGCGGGTGGAGCGGCGCGGCCAGCGCTCGCCCGGCGGCTCGCCTCTCGGGCGGCATGCACGAAGTCACGGATCTTGGCCGGGTCTTTGACCCCAGGCGAGGACTCCACCCCGCTGGCCACATCCACTCCCCACGGGTGCAGGTGGGTGACAGCACCGGCCACGTTGTCCGGTCGCAGCCCTCCGGACACCATGAGTCGACTCGGGTCAGCCACGCCCTCGGCCAGGCGCCAGTCGAAGAGCTCGCCCGACCCGGGGTTGGGACCATCGATCAACAACGTCTGGGCGCCGTACTCGTTGAACCGCTCGATGTTGGGGTGACCAGCCGGCAACGCCTTGATCGTCCAGTTGACCCGTTCCGCGATCCACCGGGTGTCCTCCATCGACTCGAACCCGTGCAACTGCACGGCCCGCAGCCCGATCTGTCCCGCGATCTCAACCACTCGTCGACGGGACTCGTCTCGGAACACACCGACGGTGACCGTCTCGTGCGGTAGCCGCTTGACGATGTCGGCCACAGCCGCCGGGGCCATCTGGCGGCTCGAGGGGGCGAAGACGAACCCGACCGCCGAGGCACCCATGCCCACGGCCAAGAGAGCGTCTGCCTCTGAGGTGATCCCACAGATCTTGACGAACAGCTCTTCCTCATCGAAGTCACCGCCCGAAGGCAGACCAGAACGGCCCATCGATCCACTCATCGGGAAGCTCCATTCATGCGGAGGCTCCCAGCAGGCGGTCGACTGCCGATGCGCGGTCCGAAGACCGCACCAGGGTCTCCCCTACCAATACGGCGACGTAGCCCACCGAGGCCAGGCGCTCCACGTCGGCCGCATCCCGGATTCCGGACTCCGCCACAGCCACCACGCCTTCCGGCATCCGTTCCCCCATGCGCAGCGCTCGCTCTCGATCGACCTCGAAGGTGCGTAGGTCCCGTTGGTTCACCCCGATCAGATCAGCCCCCACCGCCAGTGCCCGATCCAACTCGGCCTCGTCGTGCACCTCGACCAGCGGCGCCAGCCCCAGGTCACGAGCCAGCGCCAGCAGAGTTGCGAGCTCGAAGTCGTCCAGGGCGGCCACGATCAACAAGACGGCATCGGCCCCCATCGTCCGCGCATCGCATACATCTAGTGGACCGACGGTGAAGTCCTTGCGGAGCACGGGAAGATTGCCAGCCGCCCGGGCCGCCACCAAGTCATGGCGACTGCCCCCGAAGAACTCCTCATCGGTAAGGACCGAGAGGCACGATGCGCCGCCGGCTTCGTACTCCATCGCCACCGATGCCGGGTCGAGGGTGGGGTCCAGATCCCCCTTCGACGGCGATCGCCGTTTGATCTCCGAGATGACCGCCATGCCTCGGGCGGCGTGCCCGGCCAGGATCGCCTCCACGAAGGGCCGGCGGCCGGCCATGCCCTCCCGGGCGGCTAGGGAGCAAGCCTCCTCGACGACCGACGCCGCATCACGAGGGTCCTCGGACATGGCGGTGCGGTGCGCAACGAGGATCGAGTCGAGGTAGGCCGGCATCAGTGGTCAGCCTACCGGTGGGCCGTGCCCCGACGGTGGTACATGCCGACCCTCACCGGCGGGCAACGGAACACGCGCTTCGACCGGTGCCGCACGACGAAGTCGCTCAGTGGTCGAGGGAGTGCTCAGTCCCCTGTTGGAATGGCTATCGGAGGACTGGTCCCGATCGCCGAATAGCTGATCTCGGCATTGATGGCCTTCCCCTGGTCGCCAGACTTGATGGCCAGATCGGTGATCAGCCCTGACTTCACGACCACAGTGCCCGACAAGCTCTTTTCGGGGCCGGTGGAAACACCCTGCACGATCTTGGCCGCGGCTGAAGCCGGCAGGGTGAACCGGTAGGTCACCTGACCGTCTGCCCCCTGCACGGCCGTCACCCCTGTCGCTTGGTCCAACACGGCGAAGGCAGCCCGGGGGTCAGATGTACCGGATCCACTGGTGATCTTGCGCTGCCAAGCCCCGGTCGAGGACTTCACGTAGGACTTCGAGCCCACGAACAGCACATTGATAGGCACCCCCAGGGCCCCAGTGATCTGGAGAGCCACCACATCAGGGGCTTGGAACTGGCCGGACAGTGGGGTACTCGACCCAGCAGTGGTCACTGTTCCCGCCAAGGTGAAGTTCTGGGCCTTGGACATGGCATGGGCCGCGACCTTCATCTCGGCGAGCGAACTGGCGCCGGCCGCCGAGGTCGTCGTTGTCGTGGTGGCCGAAGATCCCTCTCCGCATGCACTCACACCTGCGGCTACTACGCACAGCAAACCCAAGACGAAGGCATTTCGCCCAACGACACGTCCCCGGGAACCCTGATTCGGGTTCCCGGGGAGGCGTGCGTCACTACCTTGAAATCGGCCCATCATGCCTTTCAGTGTCCGAACACGTTGGTGTGACCCAATCCTGGGCCACCGCTGCGTGCCGACTCCCCCGAAGCATCATCGCTCACGCCCGTGGTGCTGGTCGTACCAGTCGTGCTGGTCGTACTGCTGGGTGCATGCGACTCAGAACCTCCGTCGTCTCCTTGACGACCGGCGCTGTCATCGTCGGTCTTCGGGACTGATGGGTCAGTCGTAGTCGTGGTGGACGAGGCGCCGTCGTCAGACGCCTTGGCGCCCTGGTCCCCATGCTCACCCTGGCTGCCCGTTGTCGAGTCGTGGGAGTCATGGGAGTCGTCGCCCGTACTCACATCGGCCGGCTCAGTGACATCGACCTCAGCGGTCACCTCAGGAGCACCATCGGTCATATGCAGCTCGACCTCGAGGACCTGTGTGGCGGTGGCCGAAGTGAACACGACTGATACGCCTTCAGCGGTCACTACCGGCGTACCTGCGGTGAACCCTGAGCCTTCGACTGGCACCACGGTCAATACGGACAGGGCGCCTGTGGCGGGGTCGACGGTAAAGGTGAGGGTACCGATTCCCGGCAGCGTGATGGTGAAGTCATTGCCCACATTCGACACCACGGGAGCATTCGGGTCCGTCGTGGTAGTCGTGGTGGGTGCAACCGTGGTGCTAGTAGTCGTCGTGGTGTCAGCCGCCGCCATGGTGGCGGGCACGCCGGCAACGCCGAGCCCCAGCAGTGCAGCAGCGCTGGCAAATGCAATACGTCTGAATGACATGTGTGTCGACCTCCTGGTCGTCGGCGAGTTTCGCTCGTTCCACCGGCTACATCGCTGAAGACTGGGCCGCGTCACAGGAAACTCACAATTTGAAGTAACCGGGGTTCCAAGGTTCCGGCCCGGTACGCTTCCTCTGCGGGTGCAGGTGGAGCCATCAGTGCACCTGATCAATCGGTGCACCTGAGTTTCCGGTGTGACACGGCAGCTTCTGGGGCGATAGGACAGGTGAGTTGGAACATTCCGCCGATCACGATGGTGAGGCAGCTCGGCTCTTGGCCGGGGATGCAACCACCTGGGAGGCCCTTTATGAACGAGTGCACCCCGCAATGCTGGCTTACGCAGACCGCAGACTAGGAAGCACCGAGGATGCCCGGGACGCTGTCTCCGAGGCTATGACCAGGGCTGTCTCCAGTGTCGAGCGCATGGCTGACTTGAATCTCGTGCCGGATGCCTGGCTCTTCGGCATCCTCCGCCACGTGGTGATCGATCAGCAGCGGCGCAACTACCGTCGGCGTGATCTGCCAGTCCACCGCCCGATCGAGGACCCCGAGGCCCTCGAGACCTTGGTCATCGACGATGAGCAGGATGCGGTCCGCCTGGCGTTCTCCCGGCTGTCCGGCAAGGATCGTGAACTCCTTGAGCTGCGCGTAGTGGCCGGGCTGAACTCGGACGACGTGGCCTCACTTCTGGGCATGAAGTCGGGAGCAGTCCGCATGGCCCAGCTGCGTGCCTTGGAACGGCTCCGTTTACTGATGATCGAGATCGAAGGAGTGGGATCGTGAAGGAGAAGCTCGACGACGACGCCCTGCTGGCGACCCTAGGGGCAGCCCTGGCCCCCGAGCCGTCGTCTCCCACCGCCGGTCAGATGGCCGCGCTCCACGCTGCGCTGGACGCCCGGTCGGGGCTTATCTCCGCCGCCGTCCCCGACGCCGTCATCGTCCCCCTCGGCACTTCGGCCGGAGCGACGGGGTCCCGAACCGCTCGCATCCACCGACTGCGGCACCCGGTCGCTGTGCTGGTCGGCGTGGCCGTACTGGCGACCAGCGGTGTGGCTGCCGCCGGAGTGGCCACCGACACCATGCCTGGGCCCGCCCGCCATGTGGCCTACTCGATCGGGCTCCCGGTGACCTCTCCGGCACTGGAGTCCGCCCGGGCGACCCTCGGCGCCCTGGAAGCAGCACTGCAAGGCCACGACCGAGCTGCCGTCGTGGCCTCGGCTGCCCTGCTGCGGACCCAGTTGGCCGCCTTGTCCGATGCGGATCGCGCCCAGATCGACCCTGCCGCTGGCCATCTGCTGGCTTCGGCGGACGCCTTCCTCGAGGGAGACGCTGCAAGCGGGGCACCTCAGAATCCGATCCCTCCTGTCGCTGGGGCTGGCACGCACGCCGATACTGGCGACGCTGGGACTTCTGGGTCATCTCAGCCCTCCGAAGGCACGACTTCTCCCGCGTCCGAGCCCTCCGAACCCGGCGAGCGACCCGGCAGTTCGTCGGTCCCGCCCAGCGGTGACGGTCCGGCAACACCATCAGGTCAGCCCACTGGTGATTCCGGAACGCCAGAAGTCGCCCCCGCCGACACCCATGGTGGTTCGGGGGACACAACGTCGGGGAGTTCTACCGATTCAGGGTCATCGAACACAACGGGCTCGCCCTTGGCGCCGCACGACGTCAGCCCCGGCTCCCACTCCGACTGACTCCAATCGCCCGCGGGCCGACCCCACGTAGCCGCGACTTGTCGACCACCCCATCGACCGCCCCAT
>CAIVIS010000218.1 GCA_903906055.1 uncultured Acidimicrobiaceae bacterium | reverse complement strand
GTCTGGGTCTCACCGATCTGGAACGCCCCGATCGGCACGGTCCCGGTATCGACCGCCGTGCTCGACAGATCGCTCACCAGGGTGTTGTCCAGCCAGACCTCGTCGGTCCCGGTCGCCCCGATCGTGGAGTCGATCTTGAGGTGCAGTTCCAGCGCGTGCCAACCCGGGTTGACCACCGTTGCGCTCAACGTGTTGACTCCGGTGGCGTCGTCGTGGAATGCCAGCTGGCCGGTCGACTCCTCGAATACGTACCCCAGCGAGTTACCGGCGGCATCTCGCATCCGCAGCAGTCCGATGGTGTCGTTGGCACCTATGGCGTTGAACCACGTACGGGCATAAGCGTCCGCATATGTAGACGGCAAGGTCTCCTTGGCGAAGGTGGCGCCGGTGGTGGTGTTGCCTTCGGCGGCAAAGGCACCCCCGTGCTTAGTGGTCGTCTCGGCGGCGAGCCCGGCGCTCACTGTCCACGAGGACAGGTCGCCAGATTCCATTCCATCGGAGAACACGGCCGCGGCTGGCGCCGGCGTCGATGCCGACACGGTGTTCGACTTGGCCGACAGATTGCCGGCCACGTCCACCGACTGAACTGCGTACTGATGGGTCGACGACAGAGAGACCGTGCCGTCCGTGTAGGTCGCGGCCGGGGCGATGGTGGTCAGCAAGGCACCATCGCGGTAGATGTTGTAGTTGGTGACTCCGAGGTTGTCGGTGCCCGCCGTCCACTTGAGTTGGATCCCGAACGCCGATGTCGGGGCAGCGGTCAAACCGCTAGGAGCGGTAGGCGCGGTTGAATCCACCGACCACTTCCACACCGCAGGAGCCGGATCGACGACCTTGTTCACCGTGGCTGTCGCCGTGAAGGTGTGTGCCTTCTGGGCCAGGCCCGTGTAGGTGATGGGGCTGGTACAAGCCGTGGCTGCCGCGCCGTCGAGGCTGCAGGTGAAAGTGGCCGGCGTGGTATCAGCATGGAAGGCGAACGTGGCGCTGGTGCTGGTCGTACCAGCGAGCGGTGTGCTGTCGAGGTACGTATCGGTCTTGGGGGCGAACGTGTAGGTCTGGGCATCGAAGGTGGCACCGGTGGAACTGGTAGGTGTCACTGTCACCTGAACACCGGTCACCGTCACCTTGAGGAAGTGGTACACCTGGGACGCCGACGTTGGAGCCCTGGCGGTGCCGCATGCCGAGCCGGTGCTGGTCGTCGGGCTCCAGGAGATGGCGTACTTGTCAGCAGTTGCGCACGGCGAGGTCAGTGACTGCAGCAGTGCCCCTCCGCCGCCTGTCGTGTACTCAGTCATGCCGCCCAGCCCGGTGCTCCGCTGGTAGATATGGGCGTGCCCGCTGAATGTCAGGTTGACGCCGTTCTGACTGAGCAGACCCTCCAGGTTGGCCGCACCCTGGAGGCTGGTATCCGACGCTTCGGTGGCCGAGTTGGCATCCGAGTAGGTCGGATAGTGGAAGAAGGCGAACTTCAGCCCGGACGGATGGGCGGCCAGGTCAGCCTTCAACCAGATGTACTCGGGCGACGTGGTCTTCCAATGCGATGCGGCCTCGTTGGCATATGCCGATGCCGTACCGATGTTCGGGTCGTTCCATGCGGCGTCGAGTACGTAGAACCTGGCCGTGCCGGCGTTGAATGCGTAGTACGACGTCGCCATCGACTGCACCGTGCTGCCGTTGACGCTGGCGTAGGAGTCGTTCTGATAACGGCCAGCCGAGGTGGCCACGGCCTGGTCCTGGGGCCAGTTGGCGAACTGAGGATGCACGGCGTCAGAGCGCGTGACCCCGTGGTTGCCGATAGCCGGGAAGACGGCCAGCTGCTGACCCACGGCAGGCCAAAATGGTCGGGCGAACACGGCGCTGACATCGGGCCCGCTAGTGGCGAGGTCGCCGTAGTTGTTCTGGCTTCCGGCCGGGTAGCCATTGTCGCCGGTGGTGACGGCGAACCGAGCGCCGCTGTTGGCCATCTGCTTCATCAGGTTGGCCTGGTCAGCGTTGATGCCGTTGGCATCCACCTGGCCCCAGTCACCGAAGACGTCGAAGGTGAAGGCTGCTGTGGAGCCCACCGGTACCTGAGTGGTGAACTTCGGGGTGGTGTTGGCACCGAGCAGGTCCACGCCGTTCAGGTACACCCGGTAGCAGTACTGTCCGGCCGCCGGCAGGGTGAGGCTGGCCTTCCACTGGTAGTCCACGGTCCCGTTCATGGAGAGGGACAGCCAGGTGGGCGCCACCGTGGTGGTCAGCGTGCACGTGCCGGTCGTTCCCACTGGACCGAACACCACGGTGGCATTGACGGATGACCGGTCGGTTCCGAAGTTGACGATGGCGTGCAGGTCGACCAGATCGGTCAGGTACGGGGCGCGGGTCAGATGTGCATTGAAGGGAATCGGCGTGGTGACCGACACCGCTGTCGATAGCGGGGATACGTTGGCGGCCACATCGCGGGCCCGCACGGCATACGCGTGGGTGCTGCCGCCCACCAGTCCAGTGTCGGTGTAGGTCAGGACCGGGCCCAGGTTGGCCAGAGCCACCCCGTCACGGAACACGTCGTAGCCGATCACCCCGGTGTTGTCGGTGGCTGCCTTCCACGTCAACTGCACCCGGGTGTCGGACAGGGCGACCCCAGCCAGTCCGGTGGGAGCAGTCGGCGGCGTGGTGTCGACCGTCCACGTGGAGACTGCCGGTGTGGCGTCCTTGGCCCCGTTGGCGGTGGCGTAGACGGTGAAGGTGTGGACGCCCTGGGCCAACGCTGTCAGGACCTTGGGGCTGGTGCAGGCCGCTGGTAGCGCTCGGTCGAGCTGACAGGTCAGTGTGGCCGGAAGAACAGTGGAGTGGAAGGAGAAGGTGGCGGTGGTCGCTGTGGTGCCGATCGGCGGGCCAGTGTCGATGATGGTGTCCGGTACCGGCGGGGTCGTCACGGTGACGGCGGTGGTCAGAATCGAGATGTTGCCCACCGCGTCCACTGCACCCACCGCAAACTTGTGGGTGCTGGCGCCCAGGACCGTGCTGTCGGTGTACGTCAGGACGTTGCCGGGGCTGGCCAGCAGCACACCGTCCCGGTACACCTTGTACCCCGCCACAGCCACGTTGTCAGTCGAAGCGGTCCATTTGAGGGTCACTGATGTGGCGCTGGCGATGGTTGCGGCGAACCCACCCGGGGTCGAGGGAGGAATCACGTCGACCGTCCAGGTGGCGGTGGCCGGGGTCGGGTCGATGACCCCGGCGGCCGTGGCGTACACCGAGAAGGTGTGGCTTCCACTGATCAGTCCGGAGTAGGTCATGGGGCTGGTGCAGGTGGTGGCCGCCCCGGTGTCGAGCTTGCAGGTGAAGGTGGACAGGATCACCGTGGAGGTGAAGGTGAATGTGGCGCTCGCACTGGCCGTAGGGGTGGTCGGTGAGCTGGTGATGGTGGTGTTGGGGACCGGCAACGGCGTGGTGACCGACACGGCGGCCGACAGCACCGAAGGGTTGCCCGCGGTATCGCGGGAGCGCACGGCGTATGCGTGTGTGGTGCCGCCCAGGACAGCGTTGTCGGTGTAGGTCAGGACGTTACCCAGGCCGACCAGGAGCACGCCGTCGCGGTAGAGGTCGTATCCGGCGATGGCCACGTTGTCGGTCGATGCGGTCCACTTGGTCGTCACCGAGGTAGTACTGGCTGCAGTGGCGGTCAGGCCGGTCGGTGTCGACGGCAATGTGACGTCGACATTCCAGGTGAACGTGGCCGGGGTTGGGTCACTGAGCGCGTTGGCGGTGGCGTAGACGGTGAAGGTGTGGCTGCCGCCAGCCAGCGCCGTGAGGGCCTTCGGGCTGGTGCACGCAGCGGCAGCGGCGGTGTCGAGCTTGCAGGTGAAGGTAGCCGGGTTGATGGTCGAGGCAAAGCTGAACGATGCGCTGGTGCTGTTGGTGAGCGCCACCGGTGATGCCGTGATGGTCGTGTCCGGAGTGGGGAACGGCGTGGTGACCGACACGGCGGTCGTCAGGGCCGAGGTGTTGCCAGACGTGTCACGGGAGCGCACGGCATAGGTGTGGGTGCTGCCGGCCACCACAGCACTGTCGGTGGAGGTGAGCACGTTGCCCAGGCTGACCAGCAGCACGCCGTCGCGGTAGAGGTCGTACCCGGCGATGGCCACGTTGTCGGTCGATGCGGTCCACTTGGTCGTCACCGAGGTAGTACTGGCTGCAGTGGCGGTCAGGCCGGTCGGGACGGTCGGCGCGGTGGTGTCGACGACCCAGGTGGATGTGGCCGGGGTCGGATCGATGACCGCATTGGCGGTGGCGTAGACGGTGAAGGTATGGGAGCCGCCGGCCAGTGCGGTGAGCGCTTTGGGGCTAGTGCAGGCAGCGGCGGCTGCCGTGTCGAGCTTGCAGGTGAAGGTGGCCGGGTTGACGGTCGAGGTGAAGCTGAACGATGCGCTGGTGCTGGCGGTGGGCGTGGTCGGTGATGCCGTGATGGTCGTGTCCGGCGTGGGGAACGGTGTGGTGACCGACACAGCCGTGGTCAGGGCCGAGGTGTTGCCCGCCGTGTCCCGGGAGCGCACGGCGTAGGTGTGGGTGCTGCCGGCCACCACAGCGCTGTCGGTGGAGGTGAGCACGTTGCCCAGGCTGACCAGGAGCACGCCGTCGCGGTAGAGGTCGTATCCGGCGATGGCCACGTTGTCAGTCGATGCCGTCCACTTGGTCGTCACCGAGGTCGAGCTCGCCGCGGTCGCTGTCAGACCCGTCGGCAGTGTTGGCGCGGTGGTGTCGACGACCCAGGTGGAAGTGGCCGGCGTGGTGTCGACTGCCCCGGCGGCAGTGGCATAGACGGAGAAGGTATGGCTACCGGCAGCCAGGCCGCTGTAGGCCTTCGGGGTGGTGCAGGCAGCAGCTGCAGCAGTGTCGAGCTTGCAGGTGAAGATGGAGCCGTTGATGGTCGAGGTGAAGGAGAAGGTGGCACTGGTGCTGTTGGTGGGTGTGGCTGGTCCAGCCGTGATGGTGGTGTTGGGTGCAGGTGCGGGCGCTGCGAACGCTGGCGTCTTCCCTAAGGCCGGTGCAAGGACGGCAGAGACCATGACCACCATGACCAGACATATGGCTCTGCCACCTACAAGTCCGAAGCTTCGATCCCTGCCCATCAATCGCCTGCCCTTCAAGTCCGCACGCCGCTGCATCCCGCAATCCCAGGTCGACGATCTGACCGGTCGACACACGCACCTGCGAGTCCCGACAGTTCCGCCGTCGGATCCCCGAACCAGCCATGGTCCTCTACCTGGGAAATATGGCCCTCGACTGAGTCAAGACGCGCTGCCAGACGTGGTCAAATAATTTCTCGGATTGCAACCGATTCCACACGCACAGCGAATACTTGACCGCGAACGGTGTTCAAAACCGACGAAACGGTCAAACGCAGAACATCGCTCCGTCCGGGCTCAATGAGCCGGAATGTCGTTGTGCAGGATGTCGATGTAGCTCCCATATCCAGAGGTACTCGACCACTCCTGGGCCGACTCCACCGCCGTGCCCTCACCCCACTCGTTGAACGTAGTGACGAGCTGCAGCGGTTCACCCGACGCCACCATGGCTTGTACACCGGTGTTCCAGGCCGCCAAGTCGCGGGCCAGCCTGACCTTCTTCTGGTTCGCCTTGTGGAACCCGGGTGAGACGGCGAAGGCGTACCCGTGCTGATGGTCGGTGGCCGAGGACGGCGCGTACTGGTGCCACGAACTCGGTTGGGCCGAGCAGGTGGCGTAGCCGGCGAACACCTTGAGGACGGTATAGAAGCCCTCGGTCACGTTGGCCTGCTGCCAGCGAATGGCCGTAGGGCACTTGTCGGACCTGCTGGCGTAGACGAAGAGAACCGGCTTGCCTCCGATGGTGAGGTAACTCGGATCGGAGGTGTAGTGGGCCTTGATGTAGGACAGGTCGCTCTGGATCTGAGTGACGGAAGGCTTTCCGTAGCCCTCGGGCTCGTAGTAGAGGGCCCACTTGAACCCGGTACCGGCGGCCGCGGCCAGATCCATCGGGACGGCGCTGTCCTCCTGGGAGCCCTGGCCCCACCACGAGATGATGCCGGCATCGAGGTGCCCGTACTGCATGGCGGCGATCTGATGAGCGACCACGGTGGTATCGGTCGACGAGTAGAACCCGTCGCTCGGGTGGTAGAGCGTGAAGGGGTTCATCCCCTGCTGGTTCCATCCGCCCGGAAACCATGGGTAGTAGAACCCAGCGCGCACGACCGGCGTGGTGGCCTGCGCCGGTGCGGACATACCGGCCGAGATACCCGTCGCCGTCGCCATGCACAGCCCGGCCGCGGCCACTACCGCCCACCGTCGTACCGATCGCCTCGAGCCCCGGCCCCTAGAGCCAGACCGGATGCCGCCCCCTGATGCACGCATAGGTTCGTGCTTAGCAGCAGTTCCGCGCAGATGCGCAAGGCCATCGGTAGATGCCACGCACAGTGACATCTACCGCCCGAGGCGACCGCGTGGGCGACCACGCTGGGTCACCATCTTGACCCTTGCGCTCCAGGGCACCCCGTGGGGCCCTACCGGACCCGTGCAACTCCAGGACCTCTGGTTGTACCCACGAGAGACAAATCTGCTCAAGTTCCGGCCCACAACTGCCGAAAGGACATCGAGGAGCAGGGGCAGGCACCGGGTCGCACCCTGAGCGGAGGTAGGGGCCATGGAACGGATCACTCGGGTAGCAGGTGCAATGAGGCTGGTCCTCGTGACCGTGCTGCTACTAGCCGCTGCACTGTTCGGCGGGCTTCGGGCCGCTGGATCACCAGCGGCCGCACACGCCACGCTGACCAGCGCTGCGACGACTACCTCGCCGACTCCCCCGCCGATGTACGCCTACTACTACCTGTGGTGGAGTTCGTACCACTGGAAGACCACGCTCGGACCCAACTTCCCGATCAACCAGTCCCCCCTGCCACTGCCAGCAACCCTGGACTCCACTGGCTGCAGTGCCACCAGTCTCTACAGCGGAAATATCGAGACCGACACCCCGGCCGCCATCTTCACCCAGGACGACGCCGCCCAGATCAACTACGACGTCCAGAGCGCCATTGCCGCCGGGCTCACCGGCTTCGCCGTGGACTGGAAAGGCACGGGATTGACTGGCCAGACGCCATCGTCGAACGCAGGGAACAACCGGCTCGACATGCTGGTCCATGCCGTCGACCAGGCCCAGGCCGCTGGGCAGAACTTCCATCTGTGGCTGTCCTACGAGGCCTCGGCGACGATCATGACTCAGGCCCAGATCACCGCGGACCTGTCCTATCTGACCACCCAGTACGGAAATGACCCGGCGTTCGACCGGAGCAATGGCGGCAAGCCGGCGTTCATCTGGGTCGGGTCCTACAAGTATGCGCTCTCGGTGATCACCGCAGTCAGCACCCAGTTCCGGCCAAGTTGGTACTTCGTAGGTGGCTACCAGTGGAACTCGTGGAGTGCCTCGGTCGCCCCCTACTTCGACGCCGACAGCCCGTACTGGTCGAGCCAGGATCCGGTAGGGAACCCCCAGAGCTTCAGTCAGCTGGCTGGCCTGGCGGCCACACTCCGGTCCGAAGGCAAGGCTTACTTCGCACCGCTGGCCCCCGGCTTCAACCGTCAGCTCAACGGCAGCCCGACCTGTGTGCCACGGAACAACGGGGCCACTCTAAAGGCCCTCTACGCCGGCAATGCCAAGGCAAATCCGCAGGGCTGGCTCCTCATCTCGTGGAACGAGATCACCGAGGGGACCTACGTGACCCCCGAGCTGCAGCGCTACGGCAGCACCTATGGCGGGCCCAACGGCCTGCTGCACGACCTGATCACGGGGATGTCGTCGTCCACGGGTTCCACTGCCCCACCACCGGCGACCACCACCACGACGGCACCGCCGGCCACGACTACGACGACCACGGCCCCCGCGGCAACGACCACCACGACCACTGTGCCGCCGACCACGTTGCCGCCGACCACCACGACCACAGCCCCGCCGTCGGGCACCACACCCACGCTCGTCCAGAGTGCCGGGGCCACCGAGACAGCCCCGTCGCCGTTGCTCACCGCCAGTTTTCCGGTGGCCACCGTCCCCGGTCACCTGCTGGTCCTGTCGGCCAGCGCCTACACCGGCACCACCAACACCATCACCTCGGTCACCGACTCGGCCGGTGGGACCTGGACGAAGATCGGTAGCTACCGCCTCTCGGGCCACAACTCCGATGGTGAGCAGTGGTACTCGGCCAACGCCGGGGCAGTGACGTCGGTCACCGCCCACACGGCATCGGCCAGCACCATGGCCCTCTCGGTCCAGGAGTTCTCGGGGGTGGCAACCACCAATCCGCTCGATGTCTCGATCGGCACCTCCAACACCAGTACGTCTGCCAACTCAGGGAGTGCGGCGGCATCCGCTGGCGAACTCGTCATCGGGTTCATGGCCGGACATGCCACCACCCAGGCCATCTCCGTGACTTCTACTGGCTATACCCTCCAACCTCAACTGACGTCGACCGGAGACGCCGCCTCGCTGCTCACCGGCTACCGGGTAGCTGGAGCAAGCGGGGCGCAGAGCATGGCCGGCAGCTTCCCTTCAGCCATGTACTGGGCTGCCGGCGTGGTGGTCTTCCACTCCGCCGGCTGATCCGAGAGCGTCGATAGCGGCGGCCGTCGATAGGCAGCATCTCCGTGGTGGTCTATGTCAAGGTGGGCGCTGCACCTACAGCGCTACGGAGGAGCATCGATGACGACTGCCGAGGGGGTGGACGGCACTACTACCGGGGGCGCCATCGCGCTCGGGGTACTCAAGCGCCAGGTGACGCTGATCCCGCTGGTCGGCCTCATCTACTTCAGTGTCTCGGGAGGTCCCTACGGCCTCGAAAACGCCATCTCGAGCTCGGGTCCGGGAATGGCCATGGTGCTGATCATCGTGGTTCCGATCATCTTCGCCATCCCGTGTGCGCTCATGAACGCCGAGTTGGGATCCGCCATCCCCCTCGAAGGTGGCTACTACTACTGGGTCAAGGTGGCACTGGGGAGTTTCTGGGCGTTCGTCGAAGGGCTCAGTTCCTGGTTCACCTCCTTCCTGGACACCGCCCTCTACCCAGTGCTCTTCGTCGACTACCTGGCCACCTGGTTCCCCGGGGTGGCGCGGGGCCAGCACGTTGCGTTCAGCGCCTTCAACGGCAACTTCTCTCTCGACCTGCACTGGGTCATCACCTTGGCCTTCATGATCCCGTTGGCCTATCTCAACGCTCGGGGAGCAAAAGTGGTGGGCGAGACCTCCACGGTCCTCACCGTGGTCATCCTGGCCCCGTTCGTCGTGCTCACGGGCCTCGGCATGTGGAAGTTGCTGACCGAGCCGGCCATCAACCCCCTCCACCCCTTCGTCCTCCACGGCCAGTCCACGTTCAGTGCCTTCAGCGCCGGACTGGCCGTCGTCATCTGGAACTACGTCGGGTTCGACTCGATCACCACCGCTAGTGCCGAGATCGACCGGCCCAAGCGGAACTACCCGCTGGCCCTGGCCATCTGCATCCCGCTCATCGTGGTGTCCTACCTCCTCCCCATGCTGGCATCGCTCGCCTCGGGCCTGCACCACCACGATCCGTCGCTGTGGACCGATGGTGACTTCGCCCTGGCCGGCCAACTGCTGGGTGGGCCGTGGCTGAAGGGATTCATCATCGCCGGGGCGATGTTCGCTCAGATCGGTCTGTTCTCGTCGTTGCTCATGTCCGGCTCGCGGATCCCCGCCGTCCTAGCCGCTGATCGGTACCTTCCCACCGCACTGGCCCGCACCAGCCCCCGATACGGCACCCCGGTGCTGGCCATCGTGGTCAGCTGCATCATGTTCGCCATCTTCTGCGCCCTCGACTTCATCACTCTGCTGGATGCGGACATCGTGCTGAGCGTGGGCGGACTCCTCCTTGAGTTCGTGGCCTTCTTGGTACTGCGGGCCAAGTACCCGCAGATGGACCGCCCCTTCCGGGTGCCCGGAGGCTGGTTCGGGGCCATCCTCATCACCTTGCTGCCCGTGGCCGTGGCCACCGCCATGCTGTGGAGCACGCTGCAGAACGAAGCTGGCGCTTTCTGGATCGGTGCCATCGGATTCGCCCTGGCTGCCCTCCTCTACTTGCCAGCCAATCGGTGGATCAAGGCGGGGGGGCCGGACGCCGTGGTTGACATCGGGACCGTAGACCTTGGCCCTGGGGTGGACGTCGCCATGGTGCTCGAGAACCGCCACGACGACAGGGTTCGTCCCACCACGGCCAATACCGAGGTCTGATCGCCGACGGCGCTGGCTGGCCGCGGACGAGGGGGCCGTCGCCGCTCGGGTCCGCGTAGTCGACCGGGATCCCGATGGCGATCCATGGCAGGATGACTCCCGAGGCTGTCGGGCGGATCCGGGAGTCGAAGCCCAACAGGAGGCGTAGGGGTGAGCAGCACAGCGCAGATCGTCGGGCGGCGGCAGCCCACAGACGACACACAGGACTCGCAGCCGCCCGCCCCTCGGTCGATACCTGAGCTTCCCCTGGCGTTCGCTGGCGATGTCCTGGTTCCGGCGAGCTCCCCCTCCCGACTGGCTACTTGCGATCCTGCTCTTCTGGCATCGCTCGATCTGGAGCTGGCCGTCCCGGGCCACCCGCTGCTGCTGTTTGCGTTCGACGAGGCCGCGCCACCACTCACCGGGCAGGCATCGGTCGACCGTTCCCGTCCACCGGCGTTGGGCAACAGGACCCGCCGGGGGCTCGCCCCCGTTGCCGCATGGTGCGTGGGCGCCATCTTCCTGGTCGTCACCGTCGCCTGCGGATTCGTCGCCGTGCACGAAAACTCGGTAGCGGCCGCATGGCAGTCCGAGTATCAGAAGGCCGTGGCTCAACTGGTCACGGCCCATTCGTCGATCGCCTCGTTGAACACCCAGGTGGCCGCCGTCACCGGACAGATAGGCGGCCTCGACTCCCAACTGGCCGCCCAGTCGACCGCCAAGGAGAAGGCGCTGGATCAGAACTCCGCCCTGAGCCAACTGATCAGCCAGGAGGGGGCGGTGTCCACTCAGCTGAACACCTGCGTCGCCGATCTCCAGAAGCTGATCGACACCGTGTCCGGCGACCTGAACAGCGCCAACTACACCGACCCAGCCGTGGCTCGTGCCTCACAATTGGCCTCGGCCGACTGCAGCAAGGCAGAAGCGGCCGACCAGGCTCTGCAGTCCGGCCTGAGCGGTGCCACTGGATGAGATCCCACCTGACGACCGTCATGGTCGTCGGGGCAGCAGCACTACTCCTGTCCGGGTGCACCCCTGCCCCACCAGCCACGCTGGCCACACCCTCAGGAGCATCGGCTGTGTCCACTTCCAGCAGCCCGTCCACCACCCAGCGCCTCATGGCCGAGGCACGTCAGTTCGCCTTCCGGATCCGCAGTGTGAACTGCCAGGTCACGGGCTCCTCGTTCGCCATCGCCCAAGGGATCGTCACCAACCGCCATGTGGCCAGTGGCTCGACCTCGCTGCAGCTCTCCACCTGGAACGGAAACGACTTCGATGCGAGCGTGCGCTCCATCGACCAGGCACCCGGCCCCGACCTGGCCCTGCTCGACGGGGGAGCGACCCCGGCCGTCCTGGATACCGCTGATGTCCCGGCCGGGACGCCGGTATGGGCCGCCGGTTACCCAGAAGGCAACGAACTGACCCTGACACCGGGGATCGTCGTGGCCTACGTCGACGGCGGCATCTATGACGTCCCCGGACGGGTCATGGAGCTGACCAATACCATCGAGCCTGGCAACTCGGGCAGCCCGCTGCTCGATGGCTCAGGCCGGGTGGCCGGGGTGGTGTTCGCCCGCAACACCGCCTCGAAGCACGGCTTGGCCATCCCGGTCACGACCCTCACGAAGTATCTGGCCGCAACAGGCGCCGACACCGGTGGCACCTGCCAGGCCTAGCCGGTGGTGGCTCCTTTCGTGCATCCTGGACACCAATGACTTGTCGGGACCCACGTAGCGCACAAGGATGGCCGCTATGCCCGAAGGATTCGAACTCGACGAACCAGGGGCGATGCGCCTCCACTACCGGACCGACGAGGAGCACCTGGCCGCCCTCGGCTACAAGCAGGAGCTACACCGATCCTGGTCAGGCTTCTCCAACTTCGCCATCTCGTTCTCCATCATCTCGATCCTGGCCGGCTGCTTCACCACGTTCTCCAGCGGGTGGAACGGCGGCGGACCGGCCGCCATCGCCTGGGGCTGGCCGATCCTGGCCGGTCTCATCTTGTGCATCGGCCTCTGTCTGGCCGAGCTGGTATCGGCCTACCCGACGTCCGGGGGGATCTACTGGTGGGCATCCAGGCTGGGTGGGGCCAAGGCCGGCTACTACACCGGTTGGCTGAACCTCATCGGGCTGTTCGCCGTCGAGGCCGCCGTCGCCTACGGGTGTGCCACCTTCCTCGATCTCACCCTGGGCTTCTTGTCCACCAGCTACCACTCGGGCAACCTGGACACGGTCTTCCTCTACTTCGTCGTCGTCCTGGCTGTGGCGGCCGTGGTCAACATCTTCTCGAGCCACCTGCTGGCCTGGATCAACAACGTGTCCGTGTGGTGGCACGTCTTCGGGGCGGCCATCATCGTGGGGATCCTGATCTTCGTCCCCGCCCATCACGCCAGCGCGTCGATGGTCTTCACCTCCACCATCAACGGCACCGGGTTCTTCGGCGGCTCCACCCACGGCCTCGGGTTCCTGATCGTCGTCCTGCCTATCGGCGGCCTGCTTACGCAGTACACGATCACCGGATTCGATGCCTCGGCCCATCTGTCCGAGGAGACCAAGAGTGCAGGAGCGACGGCGGCCAAGGGCATGTGGCGCTCGATCTTCTACTCGGCCATCGGGGGATGGATCCTCCTGCTGGCCTTCCTCTTCGCCGTGCAGAACGAGGCCAAGGTGACCTCGGGGGGTGGCGGGGTGGCGGTGATCTTCGCCCAGGCGCTCACCTCCAGGTGGGGTGGCACCGTCCTGCTGATCTCGACCGTCGGGCAGTTCTTCTGCACCATGGCCTGCATGACCAGCTGTTCGCGCATGCTGTTCGCCTTCAGTCGAGACGGTGCCGTGCCTGGACATCGGTACTGGTCGACCCTGAGCGCCAAGCGGGTCCCGGTGCACGGCGTGATCCTGACCGCCGCCGTGGCCATCGTCTTGACGTCGCCCGCACTCATCCAGGTAGACGTCGGCGGGGTACCGGTCCCGGTCGCCTTCTACGCCGTGGTCTCCATCGGGGTGATCGGTCTCTACTGGTGCTTCGCCATCCCGATCTGGCACCGGTTGCGCCTGGGTGATCGGTTCGTGCCCGGCGAGTGGAACCTCGGCCGCAAGTACAAGGTGCTGTCCGTGGTGGCGCTCCTGGACACGGCCATGGTGACGGTGATGGCCTTCATGCCCACCTCCTACCTGGGCGTGCCGTGGCAGGACGGCTTTGCCTGGAAGTACGTCAACTACACGATCCTGGTGGTGCCCACGGCCATGATCCTGCTGTGGGCGTACTGGCACCTGTCGGTCAAGAAGTGGTTCACCGGACCAAAGAGCAACATCAACTCCGCTCCCTAGGAACTACCGGTCTCTCCGCAGTCCACGGCGATCATGCATGGCTTCCGAGGTAGAGGTGACCCTAGGAGGTCCCGGGCCGCAGCCGCCTGCGAATGCAGGGGTCTCCACGTCAGGAAGCAGCCTCGGCTTCGATCGAGCGCTTGCGGATGATGACCAGCCCGATACTGACGGCACCAAACACCGCACCGGCGCCCCAGACGCTCCACCAGCACTGGCCCCAGCTCGGCGACAAGATGTTGCTCGGGTTGACGGCATAGGGCAAGCAGGAGAACGCCATGCAGGCGGCTCCAAGGAGCCCGAAGACAACCGCAGGTGTGCCGATGCGGCGGCGCAGGTGGGTGATGTGGGTGACGATCCCCAACGCGATCAGCATCCCGCCGATGGTCTGGAGCGACCAAGCGCTGCGGGTCCCCAGCGGATGGCCGACCAGCTGTAGGTAGCCGATGGCGTAGAGGATGAGCCCGACGGACGCCGTAATGAGGGACAGGAACGAGGCGTGGACGGTGAGGTCGTAGTCCTCGTCATCGGTGGATGACGCTGCTGGTTGCCCGAGGGCGCGCTCGAGTTGCTTCTCCTTGTGCATGGCGACCGAGGCCAGTCCGAGGCCCATGGCGATGTAGCCGACGCCCCACAGCACGAAGTTCAAGTTGAACCAAGCCTCCTCGGTGTAGAAGGTCGGCCTGAACATGAAGGGGGCGCTGCTGACGGCGGTCAGAAAGGCGCCGACGATGATCAGCACCACCGCACTCCGGCCGATCCGAGGGGAGAGGTGATCGATGTGGAGGGTAACGGCCAGGGCCAGCAGCATGGGACCGATGAACTGGAGGATCCACGACAGGCGGCTCGGGTAGGTGGTGACGGTGGGGGCGGCCAGGATGTTCCCCAGTCCGGTCAGCGCGAACCCGATGCAGGCCACCACCAGTGCGGCGTAGGAGGCATGGATCGTCATGCGTCCGCTCGAAGTCGTCGGTATCGCCACTGCGGTAGTCATCAGATGAATTCTCCTGGGGAATCGACATGGGCCGCGGTGACCCGAAGTGACTTTGCCGGCCAGCGGAACGCGAGGTCCCTGGCGAGCGAGTGCCCGCAGACACTATCTACATGAGTTCGGTAGATCCGGGATGTGCGTGTGAGGCTGAGGCAGGCGGCTCGGTCCGGTTCAGAACCTGACACACTGCTACCCACTATGCGCAATCGACACCATCTGGGTCACCCGAACGCTCCCGGGGGCGACCTGGTCATGAGTGCGCATCGGACCGAGCTGTTCAGCGATGCGGTGTTGGCCATCGCCCTCACCCTTCTGGTCCTGGACCTGTCGATCCGCACATTTCAGGCCAGCCGCCTACAGAGCACGTTGCTCCACCTGTGGCCGACCTATGTCGCCTTCATCGCTGCCTTCTTCTACGTGTCCGTCATGTGGATCAACCACCACTTCGCCTTCGCGCGCCTCAACTCAGTGGACAAGCCGGTCATGTGGGCCAACATCGCCATTCTCTGTGGCGCGGTAGTCCTTCCCTTTCCGACATCACTGGTCGCCTTGGCTTTCGAACAGGGAAGCCAGACCGACCAACGGGTGGCCGTAGTGCTCTACGCCTTGTTGGCCGCGCTCATGACCCTGAGCTGGGCGATCTTCTTCGTCGTCGTGGCGCGCCGCCCGCACCTGTGGAAGCACGAGGACAGTGTCCACGTCTGGAAGCATGAGATTCGCCGCTCGACGGCCGGGGCCGTGGGCTATGCCCTGACCGCCATCATCGGCTTCTTCGTGCCCGAAGTCGGCCTCGCCCTCTTCTTGTTCTTTCCCATCTACTACGCATTTGCCTGACGTCTCGCTGGTCGAAGGGGATATCTGACCCTCGGCCGGAATGATCACCATGCGGGTGATATCCGGATCGGACCCAGCAACCGATTCGAATGGTCGTGCACCCGGTTGCCCTGCACTACGGCTTGGTTCTGGACCCCACGAATCCCAGGAGGCACCACCCACTACAGTGCGCCTGATGTGTCTCCTCGTGGTCGCATGGCAGCATGACGAGCGGTGGCCGCTCATCGTCGGCGCCAACCGCGATGAATGGCTGGATCGACCAGCTACGGCGATCACCATCCTGCGTGACACGGAGCCGAGGATCCTCGGTGGACGCGACGAGCGGGCCGGTGGGACCTGGCTGGCGGTCAACGAGCATGGGGTGGTCTGCGGACTGACCAACCGCCCGATGGCTGAAGGTCCCGATCCGAGCAGAAAATCACGGGGCCGACTTCCGTTGGTAGCAGCCGAAGCCCGTACGGCAGAGGAGGGTGCCGAACTGCTCGCCATCGAGGCAGCCACTGGCGAGTACAACCCGGTGTGGCTGCTGGTAGGGGATCGACGGTCGCTCCACTACCTCGACATCGAACCAGACGGAACGACGAGCCTGGATCGCCTCGCCCCAGGAATCCATGTACTCGAGAACACCGCTCTTGGTTCTCCGTCAGACAAGGTCGACCTTGTCCGTTCCACGCTGTCCACGAGCGAGGCGGCAGGTATCCCCCCGTGGGAGGCGCTCCCGGCAGTGTTGCGTGATCACACCATCGCCGACACCCTGGAAGGGCCACCGCTGTTTGCGGACGGGCGATTGCGGAAGGTGGCCACCCTGGCTCCATGCGTGCATATCGATGGCTACGGCACACGGTCGTCGGCCCTCATCCGTGTGGGCGACGACGCCTCGGCTCCGGACGTCATGGTGGCCGACGGTCCACCCTGCAATCACCCGTTCGTCGAGGCCCATCACCTGTGGTCCCCCTGATCGGCGGGCCAAGATCGGAACTGCTGCCCTCGGTGGGCAGCATCGTGGAGCACGACCATCGATGCCGTGCCGTGTGTACGGCTACTGCGGCCCGGCCTGGTGGATCGGCCACTCGAAGTGGCCATCGGCAATGGACTCGTCCCCATTGCTCATCCGGTAGTCGTTGAAGTTCCCCAGCCAGGCCCGGTACCACTCGCCCATCCGGGGTGACACCTGGTCGCCCTGGAGAGCTGCCACCTCGGGGTAACGCTCCACCATCTGTTCGAGGACGTCCAGCGTGGCCAGGCAGTCGACCGCCGCATCGTGGGCGGCGTCGTCGTCGAGGTCCACTCCGTAGTGACGGCAGAGATCGGTGAGCGTTCGCTTTCCCTTGCGGAAGCGATCGAATGTCCGGTCGAGGACCAGCACGTCGTAAACAGGGCCCAAACCCGGGCGCCGCTGCTGCAGTGTGGGCAGGTCCAGTCGCGCCAGCACCGTCTCGAGCATCGTCAGGTCGTAACTCACGTTCATCCCCACGATGGCCGTGCCGTCGGCCCACGCCGCGACCAGTGCGGTGGCGACTGCCTCGGCCGACTCGTGCAGACCAGGCGCCCCAGAAACCATCTCGTCGGTGATGTGGTGCACCGCTGTCGACGCAGAGGGGATAGGGCGACCTGGATCGATCAGTCCAGAGTCCACCGAGACCTCGGTGGCAGCACCATCTGCCCCTGGTCGCTTCAGCACTAGTGCATACGACACCGGGACGTCGGTGAACGGGTCGATGCCGGTCGTCTCCAAGTCAAAGGCGAGCAGGCTGGTGACGGAGGCCGGATCGTGGGTCACGGAGTCGTGGGTCATGATATGGACCCTACCGAGGACTCTCACATGGCGCGTGGGATCGCCAGATCCGAGCCCACGGTTGGGAAACTCAATGAGCGATTCCGGGACGAGCTACGCGTGCGGGGTCAACACCGGACGGACCGGCCCTCAGTCGGACGAAGGATGTCCATCGATCCGTGCATCGATACTTGGGCACGAACACCGGCTCTTCGCGTAGAGCCACCATCACGCTGATCGGTAAGGAAGCCCATCGAATCGAGCAACGAGTGAGTGGCGAACTAACCATCGACGACCTCGACAGCCAAGTCACCTCTTATCAGGACGACGGTGAGTGGTTCCGGGTGATGGGGCCGAGATTGCAGCAGATCGGAACGGAGGCTGTCGGTGAAGCCACCGGTGTCAGTGAGCGCAGGGTGAGGGACTGGCTGGATGGACGAGCATTTCCGCATTCAGCGCATCCGAGAGTTCTGGAGAATCTGACGTGATGCCAGTGACCTGATCTGGTTACGTCGCGATTCACGTCAGTCTTCATCAGTCCACACGTTGAACAGGCGCGTCTTGCCGAGCGCGTCCATCAGTGCATCAGAAAGCTCAGGATCGGTCATCGACGCGACGTCGGGCGGCTCCGTTGACTCGGGACCGTCACCGGCGTAGGGGCCTACGTCGTCCAGTGCCTCGGTGCACCATCGCGCTAGCTGCATCAGGCTCCACGGGAATGCGTATTCGGTGCCCATGACCATGTTGCCGTAGAGGATTACCTCAAGCGCCACTGCGACTCCGTCGTCGCCCTCGACCTCCTTCACACTGACCGGCCTGCCGAAGAGAAACATCACGAGGGTCTCGACGTCGCCAAGGTCGTCGATGTCGAGCACGGCGAAGAGTTCGTCGACGTCGCCGACCACGGTCGTAAACCGGAGGTCCGCCATTCGGCGAGGCTACTACTCGGGAGTTCGCCGGACGGGACTTCAGCGTGGGCCCAGCGTGGGCCCAGCGTCATAATCAGGGCCCCAGCCTAGGCCGCGGGCGGTTGGGCGAGGCCCGGATGGACAGCGAAGGCAACTACTCAGCCTTGGCCGACGAGCGAACCGCAACGGCTTCCTCGCAGGGTGCTCTACGTAGCCTTGTGGCGGGCGAGAGGGGGCCGAGGGTGACGATTGAGTGTGGTTCGATGACCATCGGGTCTTGGCGCCATAATGGCGCTAAATTGAGGGGCATGACGAGTGTCCAGATCAAATCCGTTCCGGAAGACGTCCACGCAGAGCTACGCCGACGGGCGGCGAACGAGGGAAAGTCGCTCCAAGAGTATTTGCTCGGGCGTCTGATCGAGGAGGCGCGTCGGCCTAGCCTCAATGACTTGCTGATCCGTGCCGGCCAGCGAAGCGGTGGGCACACTTCGTTCCGCTTCTCGAGTGAGGCGGTTCGCAAAGACCGGGACTCCGGTTGATCGTCGTTGACGCGTCGGTCATGGCGCCCGCTCTGGCAGACGACGCCACAGATGGCGACCGCGCCCGCGAACGCCTGCAGGGTGAGCGTCTCGCGGCGCCGGAGCTGTTCGATCTTGAGGTCGTTGCTGTTATCCGGAAGGCACTTTTCGCTGGACTGCTTGATGAACGCCGAGCAGCCATTGCCGTCTCAGACCTCGCGGACCTCGATCTCCAGCGAGTCAGCCACCAACCACTCGTGGCCCGGATCTGGGAGCTGCGGGCCAACCTCACCCCGTACGACGCGGCATATGTGGCCTTGGCCGAAATGACAGAGGCGACCCTCGTGACCGCAGACCGTCGTTTGGCACAAGCACCAGGCCCGCGGTGTCAGATCGAGTACCTCGGTTGATCCATCGCCGAGTACTCGGTAAGAGGGGCTCTACGCGATGAGGCGTGGGTGGCGATGAGCGTTGCGTGGCGAAGGTGCCGACGAACGACCCGCACCACGTCCTCCAAGCGCGGTGGGTCGGCGACGTGTTCCGACATCTCCGTTAGCCAACGCCCCTTGTACCGGTCCAGTCGACCATTGAATCGCTCTTCGAATGATGCGGGGTCGATTCCTTTGGCCTCTGCCTTGCGTTCGAACCGCGGTCGGATGTCGGCGAGCGAAACGCCTGCATCTTCAACGAGCCGAAAGATGTCGTACAGATCCCGACACTGCACGCGCTGGATGATGCAGCGCACCTTTTCTGCGGCGATCTCTTCGATGGAATAGACATCGAACGGGATCGGCTGGGGTAGATCTGACCAGGCGTCCAGCAGGATCGTTCGACGTTCGACGGACTCAACCACCTCTGATTCCGAAATGTCCACCTTGATGCGCCGAGGCTTGCTGGCCTCCAGAGGGCCGATGTACTCGATCACCGGGCTGCTGCCGGCAGTGAGTTCGAGTAGAGGTAGGTCCACGTGACGGCGTGCGGCTTCAAGGACATCAGCCATGGCCGAGACCGCAGAATCTGAACTCGCGTCGATCACTGTGAAGTCGAGGTCGGCCGAGTATCGGTAGGAGCCGATGTGGACAAGCCGAAGAGCGGTTCCACCTTTGAAGACCAAGCGGCCGCCATCGGAAAGCCTCACCCGATGAAGTTGCGCCACGATATGGGCGAGGACGTAGTCGCGCTCCACCACCGCCGAATCAACACCGTCCTTGTCTGCTCGACGGGTGATTGCATGTCGGGTCAGCACACTCAGTTCCTGACGATCGTTTGCAGCTCGTTGACCGTCACGTTCCACGCCACACGGAACCTGGCATCAGTCCACGCAACTTGTTCATCCCGAGGGTCAAGGCGGATGACCGGCTGGGGGCTGGTGACGGTGGGCTCAAGGGAGAGCGGCAGCTCGAGTGCGTACGCCAATGAAGCCAGCCGTCGCTCTGCGGCGCGCCCGCGTGCTCCGAACGCTGTTGCCAATCTCATGATCCGAGTTGGATCCGCATCGTCGGCTCCCGCGGCTAGTGCCTCAGCCAGACGTTCCACGCCCCCGGTCAGGTCGACTCGGAGCGCACTCTCGAAGAGTGCCCTCTCCAGGTTGGATCGCCACGAGTGACCGATGGCCTCGGCCTCAAGGTGGATCGTCTCTGGCCGCTCCACGATCGAGCGCAACGGCCTCCTACTGACCGTCGTGAACCTGACCTGGTGCGTGCAGGCAACAAAGATCTGCCTGACCGGATGGCTGACCAGCCCAAGTTCGGCCAGTGCGCTCAGATAGGCGATGCGATGCTCTCGCCCCTGAAACGCACCGCCCACTGCCAGGCCGAGGTCGTCTGTCGCTGTCGAGGTTCCAAGGGATCCCAGGGGTCGGATGGCGTAGTGCCCTCGAGTCAGTCGATCGACCAGGCCAAGCGCTGCGAGCCCGCGAAGAGCATTGGCCGTTGCCGGTGTTGAAACTCCCAAGATGGACTTGGCCTCGTCGAACGAGAACCCGATCCGACCTTCCGCCACCAGCGTGTCGATCAGTTCCAGTTGGCGCGTCACGGCTTCCTCTCGCTCGGTACGATATAGCAGGAACTAACTAAATCAGTGAGTTTCCTCTACATTAGCCCAGATAGTAGTAAATCATCTTTATAATGATTTGCAGCTAGTTGGCATGGTCCAACCCACCGATGACCAGGTTGTCTTTCGGCACACCGGGAGGCACCTCTCCTGCGGAGATGGGCTTCGTGACCAACATGGCTTCGATGCCACCAAGTTGGGATCCCCTATCGATGGAAGCGTACGCCGGAAGGTTCGCAGCATGGTCGACCAGTCGAGGAGAACGAGCCGCGGTGAGCATGGCAACACATCCCTGCGCTGACCTCCGTTGGCTAAGCAAAGTTTTCGGAGAAAACTTTACTTAGCCTGGCCTGGGGTAAAGCTATCGTTCCTTCGCCTCGCCAGTGCCTCTCCCGGCCGTCTCGGGCCGGGTCGGGTCGGGTTGCGTCAGGCATCATGCGGATCGCAGGCCAACTGGCGGCGAGTTCAAGCCGTCGAGATAGGCGTGTCCGTCGGCCAATGCACCGGTGGGTGCCGACTGCCTCTTGCCGCAACATCTCCTCGGTGTCGTCAACTACTGCTTAGTCATGCAGTGGCATGGCGTGGGCGTAGTTTCGAAGGGTCGTGGCGGCATCCCGATGCCCGAGCCGTGCTGCGATCCATGTGCCATACCCCGACGAGACGTGGGCGTCACAACCGACGCTTATCCTTAGATTGGTGTCATAACCGTACTGTTTACGGTACGGTTATGACACCTCTGAAAATAAAGGGGTTACGAGTGCATCGATTTCAGAGCGCATTCGACAGGCAGGTGGATCTGATGGCATTAGCTGAAACATATCGACGCCGACTCCGGAGCAGGGCGCTGGAGCAGTACGGCTACGTGACGACGGGGGACGCCAGCACCCTCGGAGTGCCAGCCGTCGAACTCCGAAAGATCGCTCAGCGAGGCGGCGTCGACCACGTAGCCCACGGCCTATATCGGTTCGAGGACGTCCCTCGCTCGGGACGAGACCAGTACATGGAGGCCGTCCTGCGGGTTGGTCCAGATGCCTATCTGACCCACGATGCCGTACTTGCTCTCTACGACTTGGGACTGGTGAACCCGCAGCGGATCAGAGTCGGCACCAGTCGGCGAACTAGGCAGTCGCTTCCCTCATTCGTGGAGATCATCCACGGACCGGTCGACCCCGAGGATCTGACCGATCACGAGGGCATCGCCTGCACCACCGTCGCCCGGGCGCTGCTGGACTGTCGTGGAATCGTCATGAGTGAGCGCCTCGTCGATGCCGCCCGCGAGGCCAACCGTCGTGGACTGCTGCGCAGGGCTGAGTGCGACCACGTCCTCGCAGAGTTTGGTGTCGGAGGATGAGCCCAAAACGGCAGGATCCACCGACAAACCTCCGGTCGCTGGAGACACGCGTATACAATTTTGCGCAACAGCGGGGCCGACCGGTGCGTCGCATCCAGCGTGGCGTGGCCAACACGGTGGTCGGCCAGATGTTGCCGCCCGGTGTTGTCAAGGGCGGCACCGCCATGAATCTGCGGGTTGGTGAGGCATCGAGCCGGTTCACGCCCGACCTCGATGCGACCAGGGCGGCGAGTGTCACTCTTGAGGAGTACTTGGACCAGCTTGGCGAACGGCTCGCCACCCTTGGACTCGATAGACCCGATCCCATCCCGCTGCTTGCGGTTGACCACCAGATCGCTCAAAAGATCCACGCCTGCACCGCGACCAACCCGACGGTTGGCAAGAATCAACGAGCCCACGACCTAGTCGACCTGCAGATCCTCGGTCAAGAAGGGCCACTAGACATGTCCGCGATCGGCGCCACTTCCGAGCGGCTCTTTGCGGCCCGACGTAGCCAGCAGTGGCCTCCCACCGTCGTCACATACGAAGCCTGGGACACGATCTACATCGAGGCCTCGGACGGTCTCGATGTGCTTGGGAACGTCGCCGACGCTGTCGACTGGGCCAATGCTTTCATCGCCGAGGCGGCAGGCGGAACGACCTGAAAGCGGTGGTCAGTTTCGAAGGTTGACTTCCGGCCCGTCGGCACAGGTTTGGTCGTCAGCAGAAAGAATCTGATCCATGAGGCCGCTCCCGTCAGTCGGACTGAACGTTGAGAATCGTGCG
This sequence comes from uncultured Acidimicrobiaceae bacterium, assembly GCA_903906055.1. Classification (GTDB taxonomy): domain Bacteria; phylum Actinomycetota; class Acidimicrobiia; order Acidimicrobiales; family RAAP-2; genus Bog-756. The sequence continues at coordinate 349 of CAIVIS010000218.1, read as the reverse complement.
GATCGAACCTGCTACGCAGAGAACGCTGGCTACCAACGAGGCTCCAACCGAACGTCATTGTTCTCACGGGGGTTCTCAACTAGTTGTGGCCCGAAGCACCGTTTCGCCAGATTCGCCTCTGACCTGCACTTATTTGGTGCGCTCGGCAGGATTCGAACCTGCAACCTTCTGATCCGTAGTCAGATGCTCTAATCCGTTGAGCTACGAGCGCTGGTGACTGCACGGCTACCTGGACCCGCTCACCGTCACCGGTTCGTGGAGCCAATCGCCATGCGGTCGCCCACTCTAACCGACCATGCGCAGGACCCGCCAAGGCATCGCTGGGTGACCGATTCTGATGCCCCCTCAG
>CAIVIS010000217.1 GCA_903906055.1 uncultured Acidimicrobiaceae bacterium | reverse complement strand
GAACGTCCCGGCCAAAGCGTGCACGCACACTCTGGCCGGGACGAACTCTGCGTGGGCCGAGAAGGATTCGAACCTTCGTAGGCAGAACCGGCAGATTTACAGTCTGCTCCCTTTGGCCGCTCGGGCACCGACCCGCAGGGGCGCAAGGTTACCGCTTCGCGCGGGGCTACTGTTTCGCCATGCCCACCTTCGACGTCGTCTCCGAAGTTGACATGCAAGAAGTACGCAATGCAGTCGACCAGGCCAACCGCGAAGCGACCACCCGGTTCGACTTCAAAGGGACCGATTCCACCATCGAGGTGAACGACAAAGAGCTGATTCTGGCCTCGTCCACCGATGACCGACTCCGAGCCCTTTATCAGGTGCTCCAAGAGAAGATGGTCAAGCGCGAGGTGTCCCTCAAGTCGTTCGATGTGGGCAAGATCGAGGAGGCCGCCAAGGGGACAGCTCGCCAGCGCCTCGGCATCCAGGCCGGCATCTCCTCGGACCACGCCAAGAAGATCAACCGTTTCGTCAAGGAGCTCAATCTGAAGGGTGTCTCCTCGCAGACCCAGGGCGAGCAGCTGCGGATCACCGGCAAGAAGCGTGACGATCTCCAAGCCGTCATCGCTGCCCTCAAGGGCGAAGACTTCGGCATACCGCTGCAGTTCAACAACTTCCGCGACTGAGCGGTCCCCGAGCGCTCCAGGCAGACCGCCCTGACGCTCTGGTCGGTATCTGGCCTACTGCGATTGGTCGCGGCGAGCGCGACGTGCGGCCCGACCGACCGAGGCCAGCAGCACGGCGGTCACCAACACCGGCATCAGGAAAGCCGCTGCCGTCCGGAGTCCGGGCTGCAGGCAGATCACGGCCACCGCCACGATGACGGCCACCGTGCCCACGAACAGCTCCGGGGTATCGCCGATCAGGAAGTCCCACCAGAACCGGCCGAAGGCCACGGTCCAGCGGATCACCGTCGGCCGTCCCGAGCCAATCGGATCCTCAGCCATGGGCCGCCTCCCCAGTAGGGGCCAGCCCGGCGCCAGGGCCCTCGCCAGTCCGTCGGAGCACGACCACCGTCAGCCAGGCCACCAGCCCGTAGCAGGCGACCAGCACCGGGATGGCCAGGTCTGAACCGGGCCACGTGACGTGCACGCCCTCCCCCACCCAGAACGTGCCGAAGCTGACCAACATCAGGCCCACCCCCATCTTCATGGCATTTTCGGGGACTCCCGACAGCTGGCGGTGGACGATGAGACCGACGATGCACACCACCACCACAGCAGCACCAGCGGCCATGGCAGCCAGACCCAATCGGTGCGAGGTGGTCCCCAGGGTGATGACGATCACCACTACCTCCAGGCCCTCGAGGAAGACGCCTTTGAAGGCGACAGCGAAGGCGGTGGTGTCCCGACCGGAGCCACTCGTTCCTCGCGTTCCTCCGTCCAACTCGGCGACCTGCTCGGCGTAGATGGCGTCCTCATCGTGCTTGGCCTTGAGCCCCGCTGCCCGCAGGATCGCCTTGCGCAGCCACTGGAGGCCGAACACCAGGAGCAGGCCCCCCACCACCAACCGGAGGACCGAGAGCGGGACGTAGTGCACGAGAGCCGGACCGAACAGCACTACCAGGGCAGCCAGTGCCGCCAATGCCACCGCCACACCTTCGAACGCCGACCGCCAGCCGCGAGTGACACCCACAGCCAAGACGATGGTCAGCGCCTCCACCATCTCCACGGCACTGGCCAAGAACACAGCCGCCACCAGCACCAGGGCACCGCTAGGCGCGGACGACGCGATCAGCACGGGCTCGAGGGCCTGGTCAGGCCGCCTCGACGAGCTCGTCGAGCTCCTCGAGAGTGTGCACGTGGAACATCCGGTTGAAGATCACGAACTTCAGCACCCAGAAGACACCGAACGAGACCAAATTGGCCACCAGGACCAGGACGGTCTGTTCGACGTGGCTCAGGTGCTGGACCTTGCTGATGTGGCGAGCCAGGGTGGCGCCGCCCATGGAGACCACGATCCCTATGGCGGCCAGCGACCAGAAGGGGATGATCTCCTTCACGAGATGAGAACGGCCCCCTTTGCCCCACACCCACTTGCGGTTCAGGTAGTACGAGGGGATCGTGGCCGACAAGTTTGCGAACACGGTGCTGGCAATCGGGCCCCAAAGCTTCAGCACGCCGAACACCAAGAACAGCACGGCGAACGACATGATCGTGGCGATGACAGAGACCATCGAGTACTTGAACAGATGCTTCGCCTCGGGAGTGTCCCGCTTCTCCCACAAGTGCACCACCCGCTGGGCGAGACTGGTGCGTTGTTTCGGCTCTGGCATCGACGCCACCCTACTCGTCATGTATCCGTAACATCCCAGCGCCCGACAACGGGACCAGGAGGCTGGCAAGCCTCAGGCGTCGAGTCCGTTGGCGGTGGCCACGGCGCCGAACCAGGCCGCACTGGGTTTGGGCGAGCGCACAAATGTGTCCCGATCGACCTCGACCAAGCCGAAGGTGGGCCCATACCCGAGCACCCACTCGAAGTTGTCGAGCAGGCTCCAATAGAAGTACCCACGGACGTCGATGCCGTCATCGAGACAGGCTCGCACCCCGGCCAGGGCACGGGTCACGAACTCGATCCGGAGCGGGTCGTCGTCGGTGCCGATCCCGTTTTCGGTGACGTAGACCGGCAGGCCACCGGTTACCTCAGTAGCCCTCCGGATGGTGGCCTCGAGTGCCTCGGGCCAGACTTCGTACCCCATCTGGGTGGTCCCGACGCCGTCCTCATTGGCAAGGGCACCGTCGGCGCCGACCCGCATCCGGGTGTAGGTCTGCACGCCGATGAAGTCGTCGCCGCCCGTGGCCTCGAGGAAGACATCCTCATTGGGCACACGGAGACGCTCGATCCATGCCTCGCCACCGGGCTCGAGCTGAAAGTCCGTCATCGACACGGTGAGGCCGACCGGGAAGTCGCCTGGTCCGGACCGGATGGCGTCCACGGCCAGACGATGCGCCGACACCATGGCCGCGTTCACCGTCTCTCGGCGAGCCCGGTCGCGCACGCGGGGTGGAAACAGTCCGTGGCGCCACCCCATGGTGGCCACCACGTTGGGCTCGTTGATGGTGCACGCCATCGAGATGAGGTCGCCCATGTGCGCCGTCACGCGCTCGCAGTACCGGGCGAAGCGGTCCGGGGCGTGGGGTGCCTCCCAGGTACCGGCATCGGCCAGCCATCGGGGGTGCGTGAAGTGGTGGTAGGTGACTACCGGCTGGATCCCGTGCTCGTGGCACGTGGCGGCCATCCGCCGGTAGTGGTCGAGGGCGACCGTCGAGAACTCACCCTCCTCGGGCTCGATCCGGCTCCACTCGAGCGAGAACCGATAGGCCCCTAGGCCCAGATCGGCGATCAGGGCGATGTCCTCCTCGTAGCGGTTGAAGGAGTCGCAGGCATCGCCACTGACGTCCCTACACCCGGACGACGGGTCGTGCTCCATGGCCCACCAGTCGTTGTTGACGTTGCCGCCCTCGATCTGGTGGGCGGCAGTGGCCGTCCCCCACAGGAACGGTTCAGGAAAAGTGATCTCGGGCACGGCGACACCGTAGCGGCGCGGTCGGCTGCCGTCACGTACGGGGTGGGGAGTGCAGACCGTCTCGCCAGGTCGGGCCAGGGGTGACGGCAGACCTGGCAGGATGGACGCCGTGAGTGAAGCCCTCGATTCCCTGGTCGAACTGCTCGATCTCGAGCCCATCGAAGTCAACATCTTCCGAGGGGCCAACCCCAACGAGGAGCGCCAGCGGATCTTCGGTGGCCAGGTGGCGGCTCAGTCCCTGATGGCCGCCGGCCGCACCGTGGACGTCGGACGACCGCACTCGCTGCACGCCTACTTTCTGCGGCCCGGCGACCCGAACATCCCCGTCCTCTACGAGGTCGACCGGATCCGTGACGGCCGGTCCTTCGCCACCCGCCGGGTGGTGGCCATCCAACACGGCCAGGCCATCTTCCACATGTCGGCCTCGTTCCACGTCGACGAGCCGGGGCTCACCCACCAGATCTCCATGCCTGACGTGCCTGACCCCGAGTCCCTCCCGACGTTGCAGGAGCGGCTCGAGCCCTACAAGGACAAGATCGGCGACTGGTTCAAGCGGCCCCATCCGATCGATCAGCGCCACATCGGCGGCCTGCCGTGGATGCAGCGATCCAGCCAGGACCCGGTCCAGCGACTGTGGCTGCGGGCGGATGGCGTGCTGCCCGATGACCCCCTGCTCCACACCTGTATCGCCACCTACGCATCGGACATGTACCTGTTCGACACCATGCTCGCCCCTCACGCCGTGGGGTGGGACGACCCCAACTTCATGGGGGCCAGCCTGGATCACTGCATGTGGTTCCACCGGTCGCTGCGGGCCGACGACTGGCTCCTCTACGACATGGAGAGCCCGACCAGCTCAGGAGCCCGTGGGCTAGCCCGGGGCTTCATGTTCGCCCGCGACGGCGAGCTGGTGGTGTCGATGGCCCAAGAGGGCTTGATGCGCCAGGTGTCCGACACCCATCGGACCTGACCGAAGGGCTACCCCGGTCCTCGTTGGAGACAGTCCGAGCGCAAGCCCGGATATTGGCCCCTACCGCTCGCCCATGGGGCGGTAGTTGCGCTCCTCGGCACCGATGTAGAGCTGGCGGGGACGGGCGATCTTGGAGTCCTGGTTGAGCATCTCCTGCCAGTGGGCCAGCCAGCCGGCCGTGCGGGGGATGGCGAACAGTACCGGGAACATCGCGAGCGGAAACCCCATCGCCTGGTAGATCAGTCCCGAGTAGAAGTCGACGTTCGGGTAGAGCTTGCGAGAGGTGAAGTACTCGTCGGACAGCGCTATCTCCTCGAGTTTGAGGGCGATGTCGAGGAGCGGGTTCTTTCCGGTCACGGCGAAGACCTGGTCGGCCGTCTTCTTGATGATCGTGGCCCGGGGGTCGTAACTCTTGTAGACCCGGTGGCCGAAGCCCTGGAGCCGGCCACCTTCACCGGACTTGACCGAGGCGATGAACGACTCGACATTGTCGATGTGGCCGATGTCGGTGAGCATCCGGATGACAGCCTCGTTGGCGCCGCCGTGGCGGGGACCGTACAGAGCGGCGGCGGCAGCCGCCGTGGCCGAGTACGGATCGGCATGGGACGAGCCCACTACCCGCATGGCGGTGGTCGAGCAGTTCTGCTCGTGGTCGGCGTGGAGGATGAACAACACGTCGAGGGCGCGGGCGAGGACTGGGTCCACTTCGAATCGGGGCTCGGCGATCTTCCACATCATCGACAGGAAGTTCGAGGTGAACGGGAGCGAGTTGTCCGGATAGACGAAGGGCATGCCCACGCTGAACCGGTGGGCGGCGGCGGCCAAGGTGGGCATCTTGGCGATCAAGCGGATGATCTGCTTGTCGCGGGAGTCGGGATCGAAGATGTCCTTGGCGTCGAGGTAGAAGGTCGACAGGGCCGCTACCGCAGATACCAGCATCCCCATGGGGTGGGCGTCGTAGTGAAAGCCCTCGAGGAACCGCTTGCGCACGTTCTCATGGATGAAGGTGTGCAGGGTGATCTCGCGTTCCCACACCTCGTACTCGGTGGTAGTCGGGAGCTCCCCGTTCAACAAGAGGTAGGCCACCTCGAGGAAGGTCGAGTCCTCGGCCAGCTGCTCGATCGGGTAGCCGCGATAGCGCAGGATGCCAGCCTCGCCGTCGAGGTAGGTGATGGCGCTCTCACAGGCGGCGGTGGCGGTGAGCCCCGGGTCGTAGAACCACACGCCGGGCATGAGCTTCGAGAACTCGGCTGCCGACACTCCCCCGTTCTCCAGCGGGATCTCCCGGGACTGGCCCGTTCGGTTGTCGGTGATCGTGATGCTCTCGGCCACTCGGCTCAAACCCTTCGCTCTGTCAAGACGCTCGTTCTCATCCTCAATCCTAGATGGTCCTCTGCACGTCGTGACCAACCCGACTCGAGGTAGAGGTCATCGGTCAACTGGCCACCTGGACCAGGAAGGACTGACTGGAGCCGCTCCCGTCGGCCTGGCCGAGCGGAAGCGATACCGAAACCGTGAGCGTGTAGCGGTGCCCAGAGGCCACCGGCACGGTGCGCAGCGACGGGGCCGACGACCAGCCCGGGGCGATGGAGACCACGGCGCGGACCTGTCCGCCCTGCTTGCCTACGGGGGCCGGAGCGGTACCCGCAGGGTCGGATGGACGGACCGTCATGCGAACGATCACGCCCGACTCCGGGATGTTGCCGCAGTTGCTGACCGACACCAGCACCCCCAGCGTGGCGGTCGGGGGGACCACGGTTGCCGAAGAGTCGGGCGCCACGGACCGCGGGTCGGTGCACGAGGTCGAAACGGAGCCGACCCCGCCCACAGGCACGGCAGCCGGGCGCAGCCCGACGGCGGTCACCACCAGCTGGTGGAAGGGGACCAATGCCGCAGAGGAGACCAGAGCGGTGGGCAGGGACTGCAGGGCCAGAGGACCGAGTGGTGCCGAGGCCACCGGGGGTGACACCCACACCGAGGGGCGAAGTCGCAGGCGAAGGTGGAGGCCGGCGGCCGAGGCCCGCAGTGACCGGAACGCGGCGTCGGCTGCCTCGAGGCGACGGCCGGCGCCAGACAGTTCGCTCGAGGCCTGGTCGGCCGAGATCAGCGTGGCCTCCGCTGGCAGCCCACCGGTGGACGGTGCGCCGGCAATCGGCAGCGGCTGCATGCCCAGCAGCCGGTCGATGGTCGACCGGATCTGTTTGGTGGCCGATGCCCGCTCGTTCATCACCTGAGTGAAGCGGCTCCCCAGGTCGCCTACGGGCGGCGGTGAGTCGATATGGACCGCTTGGGCTGCCTGATCGCCAGATGCAGCCACGGCCGCATCCAGGCCCTGCTGGATGGTGCCGCGAGCGACGTCAGGGAACTTCTGGTTGGTCAGGTCAGGTGCCTTGGCCATCAGTGCGGCCAGTTGGGCTCCGGTCTGAGTCGAGGCCGAGCCGAGGTGGTCAGCCAGGCTGGCGTATCCGATAGTCGTGGCATCGCGGTAGTCCTTCGACTGGGTATGGATGGCGACGATCGAACCGGACACCAGCACGATGGTGACGGTGGCGGCGATGGCGACCAGTACCCACGGCCCGAGTCCACGCCCGGGCTGGCGGCGACGGCGGCGGCTGGCTCTCGTCATCCAGGGGACGATAGTGCCGACCCCGGGGTGCGGCCCCGTCAGGCGCTGATGCCGTCCCCCGTCGATAGGTCGAGCGAGGCTGGCGGTGGGTCGGCTTCGTGTTCGCCGGCGTGCGCAGACACCAGCTCCGTGGCCTGTAGCGGGCGGGGGGCGGCGTCGACCGGGAGCGGCTGGGGGAGCTCGCGTTCGCCCACCCCGACCACTCCCATCTCGACGAACCGGCGTGCCGTCACCAAGACCCGTCCCTCGAGGGATCCGACGGCCTTGTTGTAAGCGGCCACCGCACCGGTCAGGCTCCGTCCGACCCCGGCCATGTGGTCCCCGAGCACAGAGATCCGCTCGTACAACTGCGCGCCCAACACCTGGACCTGGCGGGCGTTCTCGGTGAGGGCCTCTTGTTGCCAGCCATAGGCCACTGCCCGGAGCAGTGCGATCAGTGAGGTCGGAGTGGCCAACAACACATGGTTGGCCACGGCGTACTCCATCAGTCCGGGCTCGTGCTCGAGGGCGGCGGTCAGCAGCGGATCGCCGGGGATGAAGGCCACCACGAACTCAGGTGAGGGGTCGACCCGCTTCCAGTACTCCTTCTTGGCCAGCGCATCGACGTGGGCTTTCATCTGACGGCCGTGGCTGGCCAGGTGGAGCCGCCGGGTGGCTTCATCGTCGGCTTCGTTGGCGTCCAAGAACGCCTGCATCGGGACTTTCGCGTCCACGGCGACGTTCTTGCCACCCGGTAGATGCACCACCATGTCCGGGCGCATCCGACCGGCGTCGCCGTCCGAGCTCACCTGCTCGGAGAAGTCGCAGCGCTCGAGCATGCCCGCCATCTCGACCACCCGTCGCAACTGCAGCTCACCCCACCGGCCCCGGGTCTGTGGGCTGCGCAGCGCCGTCACCAGGCTGCGGGTCTCCTTCTGCAGTTGGTCGTGGGAGGTCGACAGGTATTTCATCTGCTCGGTGAGCGCCGTGTACGAGCGCACCCGCTCGTGCTCGAGCTTCTGCATCCCTTCGTCGTACTTCCCGAGCTGTTCGGCGATGGGTTGGAGCAGCTGCTCGATCGCCTCCTGGCGCCGGGCCAGATCGACCTCGGCAGCCTGGCGGGACTCCCCCATCTTCGTGTCGGCCAGCTGCAGGAACTGATCGGCGTTCTGTCGGAGCGCCTGGCTCGACAGCTGAGCGAACTCCCCGGCCATCTGGCGGCGGAGCTCCTCGGTCGTGGCGATCCGCTCCTCGGACGCCCGCCGGGTGGCCGTCAGCTCGGCATCCAGCCTGGCCTGGGCGGTCCGGGCAGCCGTCACCTGGCTGGACCGGGCCAGCAGGCCCACCACCAGCCCGAGGGCGATGCCGGCGAGCAGTCCGACGATGAGTCCCGAGTGCATGAGGGTTCCTCTCTTGATGCTGCGTGCTGCTGCGTGCTGCTGACCAGCCTCGAGTTTGACGGTCGTCACGCAGCGTAACGATGTGGTGTGACGCGAACGGGGGACCCAACTCGACTGAAGGGTGTAGCGCCTGAGCCGCTCGGTTACCCCGCCCGGCGGCACTGTGCCACCATGGACGGATGCACCGGGTCGTCGTCGTCGGGGCCGGCTTTGCCGGGCTGTCGGCCGCCCGGGCCCTCATCGGCGAGCAGGTCGAGGTCACCATCGTCGACCAGCGCAACTTCCATACCTTTCAGCCTCTGCTGTACGAGGTGGCCACGGCCGGCCTCGAATCGGGCGATGTGGCCTATCCGATCCGGGTGATCTTCGGTAAGGCCGACAACGTGGCCTTCCGCATGGCCACCGTCACCGGTATCGATTGGGAGCACCGAGAGGTCGCCTTGGCCGGCACCCACCCACTCCCCTTCGACTCGATCATCATGGCCAGCGGGGCCACGGCCAAGTTCTTCGGGATTCCCGGGGCGTCCGACCACAGCTTTCCGCTCTACACGCTCACCGATGCCCGGCGGCTGCGCGATCACATCTTGCGACGCCTCGAAGATGTCGACGCCCACCCCGAAGGTGCCGAGGCACAAGGCGGGCTCACCTTCGTCGTGGTCGGCGGCGGCCCGACCGGGGTCGAGGTGGCAGGCGCACTGGCCGAGCTGCTCGACGTGGCCGTGAAGCACGACGGATTCCGATTCGACCGCGGAGTCGGCCGGATCGTCCTGGTGGATGCCCTCGACCGACTGCTCACCCCGTTCCGCGAGTCGGCGGCTGACTACGCGGCCCGGACCCTGACCGACCGGGGGGTCGAGCTGCGTCTCGGACACCTGGTCAAGTCAGTCACAGCCGATGCCGTGGTGCTCGACGACGGGACAACCATCGCCACCCGCACCGTGGTGTGGGCCGGCGGAGTGACGGCCGAGCACACCGTCGCCGGGGAGATCGATGTGGCCACCGGAGTGAACGGCCGTGTCGTTGTGCGCCCCGACCTGACCGTCGAGGGGCATGAAGGTGTCTACGCCGTGGGGGATGCCGCCGCCGTGCTGTGGGGCCCCGACGACGACCGGGTCTGCCCCCAGGTTGCCCAGGTGGCGATCCAGTCAGGAAGCCACGCGGCCCGCCAGATCCTGGCTCGCCTCGACGGCAAGGACACCCGCCCCTTCCACTACAAGGACAAGGGGATCATGGCCACCATCGGCCGCCGGGCGGCCATCACTCAGTTCCGGAGCGGGCGGGTGGTGCGCGGGACCTTTGGCTGGTTGGCCTGGTTGGCGCTGCACCTCGTCTACCTGGTCGGCTTCCGGAACAAGATCGTGGTCTTCATCAACTGGTCGTGGCGCTACCTGTCGTGGGGATCGGGTCCTCGGATCATCGTCAGCGAAGAGACGGCTCCAGGACTCGAAGCTGCGCCTGACGACCAGCCTGACGACCAGCCTGACGACGAGGCGGCGGCACCACCGGGCTGATGGCTGGCCCCAGAGCAGAGGGGAGCTGAGCACAGCGGTGTCTGGCCCCAACGGGGATAGATTGGGGAGGTGGAATCTCCTCTCGAACAGATCGACCGCAAGGTGCTACAGCTCTTCGCCCTCGTGGGTGACTCGGTGTCCGGGGCCACGCATGCGCTGCTGTCCGGTGACCGCGAGGCGGCCAAGATCCTGGCTGACCGCGACGAGGTCATCGACTTGCTGTGCCATGACATCGAAGAGTTGACCCTGCAGCAGCTCACGGTGGCTGGGATCACCTCGCCGAACCAGCTGCGCTACCTGGTGACGGTGATCCGGATGCTGCCCGATCTGGAGCGCAACGGCGACCTGGCCGAGCATGTGGCGCGGCGAGCGGCCCGCGGCCTAGGTGCTGAGTTGTCCGCCCGTAGCCGGGGGCTGATCGAGCGGATGGGCGAGGTAGCGGTCCACATGTGGCGCGCCACTACCGATGCCTACGCCGAGCGCCAGTCCACCGGGTGGGCGTTGGTCGACGACCTCGACGACGAGATGGACGATCTGCACGTCAGCCTGACCGTCGAGGTGGTGGCGGGCACCATGCCGCTTCCGGTAGCGGTCGAACTGGCACTACTGGCCCGCTTCTACGAGCGGTTCGGTGACCATGCGGTCAACCTGGCCAAGCGGGTCGCCATTTTATCGCGCACCAACGTCGTGCCCCCCGACGCATCACCGGCCTGATCCCTCAGTAGACGAGCGGTCACCCGGGGGATCTGACGAAGTAGGCCCCGCCATGGCTCAGGTGACGATGCCGAGGCGCATCAGCGACTCAGCGATCTGCACCGCATTGAGGGCGGCGCCCTTGCGCAGGTTGTCGCCGCTGATGAACAGGGCCAGGCTGTTGGTCCCGCCCTCGCCGGCTCGGATTCGTCCTACCAGTGACGGATCGATACCGGCGGCCTGGAGCGGAGTGGGAAGGTCCACCAACTGCACGCCAGGGGCGCCGTCGAGTAGCGCTGTCGCCTGGTGGGGGGTAAGCGGACGAGCGAACTCGGCCACCACGGCCAGCGAGTGGCCGGTGAACACCGGGACCCGGACACACGTGCAGGTCACAGCCAGTTCAGGCAGGCCAAGGATCTTACGGCTCTCGTCCCGGAACTTCTGCTCCTCGTTGGTCTCCCCGGAGCCGTCTTCCACTAGCGACCCGGCGATGGAGAGCACGTTGTGGGCGATGGTGTCGGGAAAGCTGACCGCCGGGGGCCCCGTCACCGCCGAGCCGTCGAAGGTAAGTGCCGCGGCCCCTTCCACGGTGGCCTTGAGCTGGGACTCGAGCTCGGCCACGCCGGCCAGCCCGGCCCCGGACACTGCCTGGTAGGTGGAGACGACGAGGCGGGTGAGGCCAGCCGCATCGTGGAGCGGCTTGAGCACCGGCATGGCCACCATGGTCGTGCAGTTCGGGTTGGCCACGATCCCCTTGGGGATGTCTGCCAGCGCCGACTCGTTGACCTCAGGGACCACCAACGGCACATCAGGGTCCATCCGCCAGGCCGAAGAGTTATCGACCACGATGGCGCCAGCTGAGGCGAACCGGGGAGCCAACTCCCGTGATGCGGTAGCCCCGCTGGAGAACAGGGCGATGTCCAGGCCCGAGACGTCGGCCGTCGAGGCATCCTCGACCACGATCTCCTTGCCCTCGTAGGGGATCGTCCGCCCGGCCGAGCGGGCCGAGGCGAAGAAACGCAACTCGTCGAGCGGGAAGGCCCGCTCGGCGAGGATCGCCCGCATGACGGCCCCGACCTGTCCGGTTGCTCCCACCACTCCGATGCGCATGGCGAGCAGTCTACGGGTGCCCGAAGTGAGGGCTGGCCTCGATTGGGGTCAGGCCGCCTTGGGTCGCCAGCTTGGTGAGATGAGATGGATCCAACATCGGGCACCGTCACCCGTGGGACAGACGATCAACGACAGGACCGGGGCCGTAGCGGAACTGCCCGGTTCGCCCAGAACTGAGCTCTCGGGCAGGTGAAGGACAACCCCGCTACTCGCACTGGCGCACGTGAGCCAGGGATCGCCGAGGCTGACCTCACCCCCAAGCAGCTGGCCGCCGGTGAAGCTCCTATTCAGAAGGTCACCCTCTCGCATGTCGGTGGGTGCTGGCAGGAATCGATGCTGATGCGGTATCTGATCCAATACCAGATCCGGCCAGTTTTTGAATAGTTGGTG
>CAIVIS010000216.1 GCA_903906055.1 uncultured Acidimicrobiaceae bacterium | reverse complement strand
GTCGATCTGCTGGTCCGGCTACACGAACTGCGCGCCGAGTACCGCGACGGCGCTCCCCTCGACATCGGGTCCATCTCCTACCCGCTCTACCTCGGCACTCCGCCGGCCGGCAATGACCTGCCCCCGGGCACCGTGCAGGGGACGCCCGAGGCGCTGGCCGAGTACCTGCGCCCCTATGGCGAGGCCGGCGTGGGCCAGATCCAGGTCCGATTCCCGGCCCATTCGGTCGAGGAGCTGTGCGACCAGATCGCCCGCTTCGGCGCCGAGGTCATCCCGCTGGTGAACAGCTGAGCACGGGGGTGGCGCGACGAGACCCCCGGCCGCAGCCGAGGGTCTCCGCGTCGCAGATCTGAGGCCGGCTAGTTGATGACGAGGGGCAGGCTGGCCTGGATGGTCCAAGTCGACGTCGACCTGGTCCGGCCCATCTTGGTGATCACCGTCTGCGTCACCTGGACGTTGACGGCATAGGTACCAGGGAGGTACTTGCTCGATGGCGTACCCGACAGGATCCCGAGCGACGACAGTTTCATGCCCTTAGGCAGCGGAGCGTTGGTGCCGGCGATGACTGCGGTTCCCCACTTCACCTTGGTGGTGAAGCCCAGACTGCTCGAGGACAGCCCAGCCGCCACCAACTGAGTAGGGGTGTAGGCCTGCCCGTGGGTGGCAGCCGCCAGACCCGAGTTGATCCGATAACCGAACTTGTAAACCGAACTGGTCCCGCCGACCGTGACGTACAGGTTGTTGGCAGCGTCGAGCGCCACTCCGTTGGGAATGTTCAGGCCGCCTTCGGCGACGAACTGGACCCCTTGGGGGTTGATCTCATCGACCGTGCCCGATCCGTCCATCTGACCCGATCCGTTGTCCGCCACGTAGACGTCACCAGCGGCATCGACGGCCAATCCGGCCGGAGTCTGGAACCCGGATCCGATGGTGGAGTGGGCACCGCCGGGGGTGTACTTGTCGAGCTGGGCGCTTCCCGATGAAGTGACGTAGATGTTGCCGCTCCCATCGACGGCCAAATTGAGCGGGAGGTTCAACCCGGACACGACTGCTGTGGGCGAGCTGTACCCCCCACCAGCGCTGGGGCTGATCTTGTCGATCTCCCCGTCATTGGCTCCAAATCCCAGGGCAAATGGGTTCGTCACATAGACAGCACCGGAGGCGTCGACCGCAATCCCGGGGCGAGGGCGGTAGCCAACTGTCGAGGTGATGACGCTCTGCACCCCTGCTGGGGTGATCTTGTCCACATTGCTGCTGTTGGGCGTCTGGTCGGTGACGTAGACGTTGCCGGACGAGTCCACGGCCACCGCGCTCGGGTTGGTGAACGACCCGAAGGTGTTCTCGACTCCGGTGGGTGTGACCTTCGAGACACTACCGAAGCCATATCCGCCTTGCGCCTCGTAGAGGTTGCCCGATCCATCGACGGCCACCCCCAGCGTGTTCCAGGATGGAGCGCCGATGACGGTCTGGGTCGGGGGCACGACCGGGCCGAAGTTTGCCGGCGAGGAGGGCCCACTGGCATTGGTGGCCACCACGCTGAACAGGTAAGACGTCCCGGTGGCGAGGCCGACCACCTTGCACGATGTCGTCGTTGTGGTGCACGTGGAGCCACCCACGCTGCTGGTCACCGCATAGATGATGGGCAGCGTGCTGTCTTCCGTCGATGCCGTCCATGACACCTGGACCGAGCTGTTGCTCGTGATTGTGGCCGACAGGTTGGTCGGGGCCACCGGGACCATCGGTTCCGGCACGACCGCCAGCGGGGTCGACCCAGAAGACGTTCCCAACGCGTTGGTGGCGGTCACCACGAAGTTGTAGGTCGAGCCGTTGTTGAGATTCGTCGACGAGCACGTGGTCGTAGTCGTGGTGCAGCCGTGTCCATTCCCATCGGTGACCGTGTAGCTCAACAGTGTCGGATAAGACGTCGATGCGTCCCACCACAAGGTCGCCGCTCCATTGCTGACCTGTGCCGTCAACCCGGTGGGTGCATCGGGCTTCGACTGCGTGAGCTCGGCGATGCCGCCGTTCTGCCCATCAGCCAGATACAGGTTGCCGGTGGTGTCCACCGCCACGCCGGTCGAGCTCCACGATCCGGAACCGATGACGTCCGCCGAACCGAAGCCCCCTGAACCAAGAGATGCGATCTTGTAGGCGCTGCTGCCGCAACCCACGAAGATGTTGCCCGATGGATCGGAGGCCATGGTGGTCTGCGAGCACCAGCCAAGGCTGGCAATCGAAGTCGAGCTGGTGCCGGTGAACTTGTAGACGTTCTGGGAGTTGGCGAAGAAGAGGTTGCCGGACGAGTCGACCATCACGCCGGTCGGGTGGGGGGGATTGGGCGAACCGAACCCTCCGTTCCAGCTGCCGACCGGCGTCGGCGCCAGATAGCTGTCGAGGCTAGGCGGATAGCTGGCTGATCCGTTAGGGGCGAACTGCTGGACGTACGGGATGGCGTTCTGGACCACGTAGACAGATCCTGACGAAGGTCCGGCTGAACTCACGGCGATGCCGGTGGGGTTCGTGAGGCCGGTGAGAATAGAAACTGGTGAAGCGAAGTGGCCGGGGTAGTCGATGACGATCTCGGCGACCGTCCCGTCGTTCGTTCCGGTCCCGGCTTCGGCCACGAAGACGTTGCCGTACGCATCGATCGCAATGGCGGACGGGTTCACGATTCCGGTCGCAATGACCGCGGGGGCGCTGAACCCTCCGGATCCGGCGGGCGCGATCTCGTACACGTTGCCGGTCGTGGTATCGGCCGTGTAGAGGTTGCCCGACGCATCGATCGCCAGTCCGACAGGGGTCGTGATCGTGGACGCGAATGTGGCCTGGGCGGCTCCCGCCACACCTGAGCCTGCGCCCACCGCACCGCCGATGGCGACGGTGCTCATCAGAACTGCGGTCGCCAACAACGACCTCGTACTGCGGTTGCGCTTCATCGAGTCCTCCGGTTCGGTCGGGACCGCGCCAAGGGGCCTCATGGTCCCCGAACGGCTGCACCGGGGCCCAAACATCGAAGAAAAGTCTTCGCAACCGTGCAGTTGAGCAACGTTAACATGCGAGGAACGCAATTCAACCAGGGGAAACCGAGTTGCAACCTGGACCGTCGATGCCTTACGCCGACTGCAGAGGGTGCCGCTTCACGCCGGTCACGCCCACATATGCACCCGTGCGGTGAACGGTTGAACCTTGGGTGACGGATCCCTCCAGGCGCCCGACCCGACCTTCCGTCTCGAGAACCAACAACCTTCCGGCCAGACCCAGGTGTTCTGCCGTCGGCCAACGTCGATCCGTTGTGACCAGTGCATCTGCCTCGCGCACCAGTGCAGTGGCCACCACCAGTGCATCGGGCAGGCGCAGGCCGGGGCCGTGAGTCGCACGCAGTCGGGCGGCCTGGGTGGCGATCTCCACCCCCACCGCCACGATCTCGACTGGATACTCGCAGCAGAATCCGAGCACGGCATCGGCCAGCATCTGGTCGTGCAGTCGGCCGCCGCCCTTTCTGGCAGGCACAACCAGCAGTTCGGCCACGGCCGAGGCGGATGTCGCCACCACGTCACCGCTCGTCGCAGCCGAGATCAGCGCTTCGAGGGCAGCGCCGTGGTTACCGTCGCGGACATCGAGCAGCCCGATCATCACTCCGGCATCGATGACAGTCAGTCCCATTCGTCACGCAGGTGCTCGAGGTCGAACCCTTCCTCGGTGTCTTCGAACAGCCCGGTGAAGAGGTCCTGGTAGCGGCCGAGGACGTCATCGGCCCGCTCGAGGACAATCCGCGGCCCGGGCCATCGGCTCGGGCCACCACCCGCCGTCCTGCCACAAGGCCGGCGAGCCCGCTCCGGCACCCGATGCTTGCGTCGGTCAGGTCCCGTTCGTGGTCGACGAGGCGCCCGCCCCGTTGGGCTGCGCTGTCGTAGTCGTCGACGTACCGCCCTTTGTCGTCGTGGTGGTCGAGCCCGACGGGCCGATCGACGAAGTGGTGGTGGACCCGCCCGCCTTGACGGTGGTGGAGGTCGATGCGCCCGACGCTCCGGTGGTGGTCGTCGATGAGCCCGGCGGGATGTTTGTGGTGGTCGTTGCACCCTGCGCCGTGGTCGTGGTGGTCGCCGAAGGACGGGTCGTGGTGGTGGTCGCCGGCACCAGCCCCGGGATCAGGCCGTTCGGGTTGTTGGTGGTGACGACCGTCGTGCTCGAAGGGGCCGGCGGGTAGAGGTAGCTCATCGTGCCGAAGCCGAGGAAGGCCAGCAGCATCAGCACGGTGGACCTCCTGACGGGGATCGACCGCGAGACGGACTCGCCCATGAACCCCACCAGGACACTGTGGGGCACCGGGGTCAGCACGACCTCGGCCGTGCGGGGCGCGCCGTCGAACAGCCCGACTTCGTCGTCGCCCGTCGTTCCACCACCCGTGCCTTCGGTATCGTCGCCGTCGACTGGGCTCATGGGGTGCCTTTGGTGGCGCTGTCACCGACGGCAGGTGAGGCGACCCCCGCGGCGCGCAACGCGCTCGATGCCCGCAGGCGGATCTCCCGGGCGACCTCGAATTGGCGGCCGGGAAGGGTGCGGGCGATGAGGCGGAGCTGCACGTAGCCGACGTCGATGGTCTCCACCCCGGCCACCACCGGGTCGCCGAGGAGCAGCTCGGACCACACGGGATCATCGGCCATGCCCGCCACCACTTCCTTCAGCAGCCCCGTGACTTCGAACAGGTCCTCGGTCACCAGCACCGGGACATCGATCACGGCTCGCGACCAGTCCTTGGAAAGGTTCGTCACCTGGCGAAGCGCGCTGTTGGGCACCACCACTAGTTCGCCCTGCTGGGTCCGGATCTTGGTCACCCGAAGCGTGAGCTCCTCCACGGTTCCCTGGACGCCGCTGGTCTGTCCCGGCATCGACAGCCGGATGACGTCCCCGAAGGCGAACTGCCGCTCGGCGAAGAGGAAGAATCCGGCCAGCAAGTCGCCGACCATCTGCTGGGCGCCGAATCCGAGCCCAATACCGATAACGGTGGCCGGCGCCACCAAGGTGGTCAACGGAATCCCCAACCGGTCGAAGGTCAGGATGGCCACGACAAAGTAGATGAGCGCCACCACCGTCCACTCCACGGCCTCGCTGATTGCCCGGGACCGCTTGAGGGACTCAGACGCCAAGATCCCAGTCTCTATCTGCCGCTTGATCTGCACATCGATCCACCGTCTGCGCCTACCCCCCGCCCAGTGGGCGAAGCGGACAGTCAGCCCGGCACCGAGCAGGAGCACGATGACCGGCAGCACAGCGTCTCGAAGGTAGGAGTGGTGGATATGCGCACCTTATCGTCGCCTTCTGCGTCGGCTCATGCGGAACCACGAGCGTCTCGTGGATGCCACCCCTCCGGACCGGTCCGGTGCATGCCATAATCTGACGCACTGTCAGTTCTGGGGGGACACGGAAATGGGGACCGCACACGGCTCCCGGCTCCGGTCCGTCGGCCAGCCTCGCGCACACGGCCGGAGCACCCGCCCCTGGCCACACGAAGGGAACGCCACATGCTCGACTACGTGATCCGAAACGGCACCGTCGTCGACGGCACCGGAGCGCCCGGCTTCCGGGCAGACGTCGGAATCAAGGACGGGATGATCGTCGCCGTCGGCACGGTGGACGACAGTGGAACGACAGAGCTCGACGCCGAAGGTCTGGTCGTCGCACCGGGGATCATCGACCCCCACACCCACTACGACGCCCAGCTCTTCTGGGACCCGACGGCCTCCCCGTCGAACCTGCACGGTGTGACCACTGTCATCGCCGGCAACTGCGGCTTCACCCTCGCCCCCATCAAGGCCGCCGACCACGACTACATCCGCCGGATGATGGCCAAGGTGGAGGGCATGCCCCTGGTGGCG
>CAIVIS010000215.1 GCA_903906055.1 uncultured Acidimicrobiaceae bacterium | reverse complement strand
GACTGCTCGGAGAGATAGCGGCGCTCTGCAGCGATCCATTCGTCGTGCTGCTCGACGCAGACCGCCGTGATGAGTCGGAGTGCCGAGGCGTCGTTCGGGAAGATCCCGACGACTCGTGTCCGGCGCTTGGGTCTCGGCGTTGACCCGCTCGAGCGGGTTGTTCGACCAGATCTTCGTCCAGTGGCTCTGGGGGAAGCTGGAGAAGGCCAGGAGATCCTCCTTGGCATCACGCAGCATTGCGGAGACGACATCGAGGCGACCATCGAGCTGGCCTGCGACCTGTTCGAGCTGCGCGTGGACCGACGCCTGGTCGGGCTGAGCGAAGATCGTCCTGATCATCGCCGAGACCATCTGACCGTGGGCCTTTGGGACCCTGACAAGCACGTTGCGCTATGCAAGTGAACTCGGCAGCGCTGCCAGGCCGATCCAACCAGGACCTCGCAGATTGCCGCCTTGAGCCCCAGGTGCGCGTCAGAAATGACGAGCTCGACGCCGGTGAGCCCCCGAGCCCGGAGGCTCTGGAGGAACTCGGTCCAGAAGACCTTGTCCTCTTAAGTCGCCGATGGAGAGCCCGAGGATCTCTCGGTTCCCCTCCTTGGTCACCCCCATGGCGACGACGACGGCCCGGGAGACCACTCGGTTGTTCACCCGGCCCTTGATGTAGGTGGCGTCCAAGAAGACGTAGGGATAGGTGGTGTCACTGAGTGATCGCGTCCGGAACGCTTCGAGCTCTTCGTCCATCGCCGCGCAGATCCTCGACACCTCGGACTTCGAGATCCCGGCGTCAACGCCGAGCGCCTGGACGAGGTCATCGACCTTACGGGTCGAAACGCCATGCACATAGGCCTCGATCACGACGGCGTAGAGGGCCTCATCGATCCGACGGCGACGCTCCAGGATCGAGGGGAAGAAGCTGCCCTTGCGGATCTTCGGGATCTTGAGGGAGAGATCCCCGGCCTTCGAGGAGACCTTCCGGGGTCGGGATCCATTCCGCCGGGTCGTCCTCGTCAGGCTCCGCTCATGAGGCTCGGCGCCGATGTGGTCGGTGGCCTCTTGATCGATCAGGGCTTGGTAGAGGAAGGTCACCATCTCGCGCACCAGATCGAGATCGGGGCGCTCGTGGACTCGATTCGTGAACGCGGACAGGTCAAACTCTTGATGGGTCATCGGAGCATCTCTCTTTCGTGTCTTCTCAAGGGACACGCTGAGAATGCTCCGATGGCCCGACTACTTCGCGGACCCTCCAAGTGACACCACTTCAGGGGACGTCAACTCGTGGACGTGATCCCGGGCCGGTTTGAGGTCATGGCCCCAAGGAGAAAAAAGGTTCAAACCTGACCTCCTTTTTCGCTCCGCCAGTAGCACGATGGCGTCGTGCGACGAGTTTCGTCGAACGAAGAGTGATCCAAAAGGATGTGATCATGAAGACCAAGTTCATTGCTTCCATCGCAGCACTCAGCTCCGCCGTCAGCCTCGGGGCCGTCGGCGTCGCCGGTGCGTCGGGTCCGAGCGGAGGCCACCCCAGCCAGGCCGATCGCGTGGCCGCTCTCCACGCCGTCGCCATGACCAAGACCCTCCCGAGCGACGTCTCGTGCTCGGTGGCCAACCGTCTCCTCGGTCGCATCGCCGCCGCCGAGCAGCGGCTCCCCAGCATCGAGGCGAAGCTCGAGGCCGCCGCCACTGCCGCGGCCGGGACGCCTCGTGCGGCGAGGGTTCAGGCCCGCCTTGCTACAGCACAGCAGGTCGCCAGCGACCTGCCGGTCGTGGCGAGCGTGATCCTGTCGTCGTGCCCGGGCGCCTCGTCGTCCTCGCCGACGGCGGTCAAGGTTGCCGGACGGGTCGAAGCGGTCCACGCCCTGCTCGCCGACGTCCACCAGATCGCCACCTCCGGCGTGCTGCCTGCCGGGTTCAGTTGCACCGTGGCGCCGGCCGTCCAGCACCACCTGACCGGGGCGGAGGGCAAGCTCGACGGACGCCTCGCCAAGCTCCGTGCCGATCAGGGCGTTGCGACGGCCGCCGGTAAGACAGCCAAGGCCGCCGCCATGGCCGCCAGAATCACCAAGCTCAGCGGTGTCCGAGCGGACCTCGTCGCGGTATCGGGACTCGTCACCGCAGCCTGCGCCGCCTAGGCCGCCCGCCCTGGCGCCTCGCCTGCCTGGTCGCCCGAATCTTGTCGGGTGGCCAGGCGGCGTCGCCGGGACGGCGTCGGCCCCGACCACCAGGGCGCCCGCCCTCGTCCACTGGGTGGCCGATCAGCTCGGCCATCTGCTCGCCGACGGTCTGGTCCCTGAGGATGAAGAGGACGGGGTAGGTGGAGATGTCCTCGGCGAGGTCCTGACACGCAAGCGTCTGCCCTCGGGGTAGCGCCGAGGTCTCCGTCGGGTGGGTTCAGGCCTCGGGGAGGCCGACGAGGAGCGAGCGGGCGAGGTCCGAGAACCCCTGCTGGAGCCTTGCGCTGCCAAAGCCCTCGGTGGCAGCCACCGCCTCGTCAACGTGACCGAGGGCTGCGGACATCGCGGCGGCGATCCCATCGCTCTGAGCCACGAGGAGACGAGCATCCTCCCGTTGGTCGTCATCGAGAGGAGAGCCCAGGATCTCGGACAGCCGGGGACCGATGGTCGGCTCGGCCAGAGCGACGAGCACTGGGTAGGTGTAGATCCCCTCCGCGAGGTCTTGTCCAGCCGGCTTCCCGAGTTGGCCGTCCACGGCGGTGATGTCGAGGATGTCGTCGCGCAGCTGGAAGACCAAGCCAATTGCCTCGCCGTAGGCATCGAGGGCATCAGCGCGCTCCTCGGAGGCTCCCGAGGTCAGCGCCCCGACCCGGCACGACGAGGCCATGAGGGCAGCGGTCTTACCCTTGATGGCCTCGTAGTAGTCGTCCATCGATCGGTTGACGTCGAAGGCGGTCCGGACCTCTGAGACTTGACCTCGGGTCAGCAACGCCAGTGTCCGGGCCAAGAGGCTGGCGACCGGGGTGCCGAGATCGGCGGCGATGCCGGCTGAGCGCGCCATGAGGAAGTCCCCCGCCACGATGGCGACGAGATTGCCGAAGCGCGAGTTGACGCTCTCGACGTTGCGTCGCATCGTCGCCTCGTCCATCACGTCGTCGTGGTAGAGCGAGGCGAGGTGCATGAGTTCGAGGGAGACGCCACCGAGCAGGTCATCCTGCGTGCCCTCTCGGTCGCCACCGGTGGCCGAGGCGATGGCCAGCAGAGGCCGGAGGCGTTTGCCACCGGCAGCGAGCAGGTGCGTGGTGACCTCGTCGAGGAAGGGGTCCCCGATGATGATCGACTCAGCCAGCAGTGGCTCGAATCGCCGCATGTCCTCATCGAGGAGCGGCATGCTCAGCGTGGCGAGTGGGTTCACCCGGACCACGATAGGCGCCCACCCGACCGCCTAGATCACTCGAGGGTCCAGACGTCGTGAGCAAGGATCTTGTCAGCCTGCCGACTCATCGGTGACGGCCGACCGGTACACTCAGAAGGCGAGCCATAACGCCGAGGAGGGCAGTTGTTCGAGAGATTCACCGACCGAGCCCGAAGGGTCTTGGTGCTGGCCCAAGAAGAGGCCAGGCTGCTGAACCACAGCTTCATCGGGACCGAGCACATTCTGCTGGGTCTCATCCACGAGGGCGAGGGCGTCGCCG
>CAIVIS010000214.1 GCA_903906055.1 uncultured Acidimicrobiaceae bacterium | reverse complement strand
GGTACTGATCGGTGGGCAGTGGGCCGGGTGACCGAGGTCAACCCGCTTGCAGCGATTTACTAGACGCGCCCGCTATCCCTCCAAACTATATCGTTATCAATATGTTAAGATCGACTCGTGCCCCCTTC
The DNA here is from genome assembly GCA_903906055.1 of uncultured Acidimicrobiaceae bacterium. Classification (GTDB taxonomy): domain Bacteria; phylum Actinomycetota; class Acidimicrobiia; order Acidimicrobiales; family RAAP-2; genus Bog-756. Next base: position 2,016 of record CAIVIS010000214.1, on the reverse strand, counting down.
CTATGGCGTGTTCATCAAGGCGGTTCGACGATCGGCCGGACTGTCCCAAATCCAGTTGGCCGAGATCATCGGGGTCGATCAGCCCAACATGTCCGCCTACGAGAACGACCGCCAACTGCCATCGGTGGACATGCTCAACCGAATCGTGGTGGGCTGCGGCTATCTGCTCGAGGCGGTGGCTGGCGAACGTCGCTTCGCCTGTCCGCTGCCGGACTTCGTCTACGGAGGCGACCAACCCTGGGAATTCGAACCGGGACCTGCTACAGGCGGAGCGCCGGCATCGGACGACTCGACGTCAAGCAGGCAACTGCTGGACCCGGAACGCCAAGCCCAAGAGCTCGAGCTAGTACTCGGTCTCGCTGATGATCTACGGGCATCCACGGCCGCCCCATGAAGCCTATCGGCCAGGTGATCCTCGAGGTCGATGACATCTTGAATTCAGCGGGCGTGGCCCACGCGTTCGGTGGCGCGCTGGCCCTGGCCTATTACGCCCGGCCCCGTGGCACGGTCGATGTCGACCTCAACGTGGCGACCCCGTTTGCGTCGAGGGAGAGTCTGCTGGCTTCGTTCGAAGGTCACGGGTGGGAGGAAGGGGCATCTTCGGGTGGGGGCCTACCGGCCGCCGGCATCCGACTCCGTCAGGCTGACGAGACCGTGGTGCTCGACCTCTTCTTCGTCTTCGATCCGTTTCATGAAGCGGTGCTCAGCAGAACTGTGGTGAAGCCGTATCTGCACGGGGGCCAACGCCGCGAGTTGCCCTTTCTGGCTGTGGAAGATCTCATCGTGTTCAAGATGTCGTTCGGCCGACCGCAGGACTGGGTGGATATGGCCAGCATCGTCCAGGCCGGCACACCGATCGACGTGGACGCGGTCGAGCGAAGAGCCGTCGCATTCATTGGACCAAGAGGACATCCCTCTGCGGCACGGCTGCGATCTATCGTGGCCGGCCACGTCGGCACGGGGTGAAGATCAAGGTGTCGGCCACCGGATAGCCGGGTGTCAAATGGCGGGGTCCGTAGCTGGCGCCGCCCATCACACCATCGCGCCGAACACCATCTCCTGCCTTGGCAACACGCACGATCCAGGGGTGTGGGTGATCGCCGACCAGGCGTTCGGGGCGATCACCCGTGCGGCATCGAACTGCGGATCAGCAGCCGGTGTCGACCGCCGGAATCCCTTGACCTTTGGTGCCGGGAACACTGGTGCCGGGCAGATTGGTCCAGGCCGGATCACGAGGGGTGACCTGGGCCATGTACGCCCAGTGGGTGATGCCCCGCTCGATAGGACCAGTGGATACCTGCATCAAGAAGTATGTGCGCTTGCCGGACTGCACCAATGTCCCAGGAGATGTCTCGAGCAACTTACCGTAGAAGCCGATGAGCACCTGGTTGTTCGGGGCGATGGAACCTTCGATCGTTGACGGCGCCCATGACTGTCCGAGGTCGACAGAACGGAACGAGCAACCGTGCAGATATCCTTTGTCGGTTGACGTGAAGTGCCAGACCGTCTGGTCGGGCACCGCCATCACCGTGGGTGTCGTCAAGGTGGAGTATTGGTAGGAGGGCAGATACTCGGTCGGGACGTACCAGTAGGTATTGGCGAATCCCGACAGGTCCTTGGTCGGCATGGCCCCAGGGAGCGAACTCGGGGTCCCACCCCCATCGGCGTAGGCCATCTGCCCGAGCGGAAGCCCCACTGCCAGGGCTCCGATCCCAATACTCACAACCATCAAGCTCTTCGCAACTCGCATGTCGCCCCCTTCGTCGTTCGGACTCCGGGGCGAATGCCGCGGAACCTCAGCTTCTAAAGAGCGGGTGGCTTCTATGTGCCAAACCTAAGGAGCAAGCTAAGTATTTGCATGCTACACATGAGAGTTAATGGTGACAAGCGATGGTGGGGTGCGAGTCAGTTGCAGCCGATTGGTCGCCAATGCCGGAATCCGGAGGCCACGCAATGAGTACCCGCACCATCACCATCCGAGTGAGTGCCTCGAGCGGGGATCCGCCTAGGGGTGTT
>CAIVIS010000213.1 GCA_903906055.1 uncultured Acidimicrobiaceae bacterium | reverse complement strand
TACGTGGTGGCCGTGTGCACCAACATCGCCTGCCTGCTCAACGGGGCATCTGAGTTGCTCGAGCACGCCGAGGGGTCGCTGGGTATCGGCAGCGGAGGAACCACGGCAGACGGTGTCATCACCTTGGAAGAGGCCGAGTGTCTGGCCGACTGCGATCGGGCACCGTGCGTGCAGGTCAACCATCGCTACGTGGGGGCCCAGACACCGGAGTCGTTCGACCAGTTGGTGGCCGACCTGCGCTCGGGGGGCCGCAACGGTGACATCCCGCCGCACGGCACGCTCGTGCGGGTGCGCCGGACCAACGGACTCAGCATGTCGCCGGGCGAAGTAGCCGAAGAGCGCAAGGTGGCGGCCGACGCCCGAGCCGCTCGCGACGCCGCCAAAGAATCCGCCAAGGACGCTTCTGCCGGGGGAGGTGCCTGATGGCCGTGACCGACCCACCGAAGATCGTGACGGCCCGGATGGGCCACCCCGACTCGCACACCCTGGAGCGCTACCTGGCCACCGGCGGCTACGACGGACTGCGCAAGGCGCTCACCATGACCCCCGAGGGCGTGGCAGCCGAGGTCGACGCCGCCAGCCTGCTCGGTCGGGGCGGTGCGGGGTTCCCGGCCGGCCGCAAGTGGTCGATGCTCCGCAAGAACCCGGTCACCTATCTGGTGGTCAACGGCGACGAGTCGGAGCCGGCCACGTTCAAGGACCATCTGCTGGTCGAGCGGGATCCCCATCAGCTGATCGAAGGCGTGGTCATTGCCGCCTATGCGCTGCAGGTGTCCCAGGTGTTCATCTTCTTGCGCGGTGAGTTCGCCCTCGGACTCGAGCGGGTGCAGTCGGCCCTCAACGACGCCTACTCCCACGGTGCAGTCGGCCGGGACATCTTCGGCTCCGGGTTCTCGGTCGACGTGGTGCTCCACCCCGGTGCGGGCGCCTACATCTGCGGCGAAGAGACCGCACTTATCGAGTCACTCGAGGGCAAGCGCGGCTTCCCTCGGATCAAGCCCCCGTTCTTTCCGGCTGCCATCGGCCTCTACGGCGACCCCACGGTGGTCAACAACGTCGAGACCATGTCCAACCTGCCGTGGATCATCACCAACGGTGGCGCAGCTTTTGCTGCCCTCGGCGGCGGACGCTCCACCGGCACCCGCCTGTTCGCCCTGGCCGGCCACGTGGTCAACCCCGGCGTGTTCGAACTCCAGATGGTGACCACCACCTTCAACGATCTGATCAACGCCCCGGTGCTCGGCGGCGGTATTCCCCACGGACGAGGCCTCAAGGCGTTCATCCCCGGTGGGGTATCGGCTCCGTGGTTCGGCCCCGACCAGATCGACCTGCCCCTCGGCCAGGACGAGGTGGCCGAAGCCGGATCGATGCTCGGCTCGGGGTCGGTCGTGGTCATGGACGACCACACCTGCGCGGTGCGGGCCGCCTGGCGCATCACCAAGTTCTTCTCTCGGGAGTCGTGCGGCCAGTGCACCCCGTGCCGCGAGGGCTCGGGCTGGCTGGAGCGGATCATGGAGCGCATCGAGCGCGGCCAGGGACGCGAGGAAGACCTCGACCTGTTGCTCGACGCCTGCGACAACATCTCGCCCGGACTGTCGTGGCCGCCCCAGCAGACCACCATCTGTGTGCTCGGGCCATCTATCCCGTCGTCGATCACCTCGGCCATCACCATGTTCCGCGACGAATTCCTTCTCCACATCAAGGAGGGGGGCTGCCCCTATGACTGACCAGACCACCTCTACGAACCCCGCCGGCGAAGACGTTCCGGTGGAGGAGTTCGAGTTCACCCTCGACGGCCAGACCGTGCGCGCCCGCAAGGGCGAGCTGTTGATTGCCGCAGCCGAGCGGGCCGGCACGTTCGTGCCCCGGTTCTGTTACCACCCGCGGATGAAGCCGGTCGGGGTGTGCCGGATGTGCCTGGTGGAGGTCAACGGCCCTCGTGGCTCCACGCTGATGCCTAGTTGCTACATCGAGGCCACGCCGGGCATGGACGTCGTCACCGAGTCCGACAAGGTCAAGAAGGCGCAAGACGGCGTCCTCGAGTTCCTCCTGATCAACCACCCGCTGGACTGCCCGGTGTGCGACAAGGGAGGGGAGTGCCCCCTCCAAGACCAGACCCTGGCCTATGGGCCTGGTGAGTCCCGGTTCGTCGAGGAGAAGCGCCACTTCGAAAAGCCGATCCCCATTTCCGAGTTGGTCCTGCTCGACCGCGAACGGTGCATCCAGTGCAGCCGGTGTACCCGGTTTGCCGACGAGGTGGCGGGCGAGGCCCAGATCGACTTCATCGGCCGGGGCGAGCAGATCCAGATCGGCACCTTCCCCGAACTGCCCTTTACGTCCTACTTCTCGGGCAACACCGTGCAGATCTGCCCAGTGGGCGCGCTGACGGCCGCCCCTTATCGGTTCGCCGCCCGCCCATGGGACCTCGACCAGGTCGAGTCGACCTGCACCACGTGCGCCGTTGGTTGTCGGGTGGCCGTCCAGTCGTCGTCCAACCGGCTGACCCGCCTGCTCGGTATCGACATCGATCCGGTCAACCACGGTTGGTTGTGCGACAAGGGACGGTTCGCCGCCGATTCCATCAACAGCGAAGACCGCCTGACCGAGCCCATGGTCCGCAAGGACGGCTCACTTGTTCCGGTCTCCTGGCACGAGGCACTCGAGTTCGTGGCCCAGGGCCTGCAGGCCGCGTTGGCCGAAGGCCCCGAATCGATCGGCGTCATCGGAGGGGGACGGCTCACCAACGAGGGCGCCTATGCCTGGGCCCGCTTGGCCAAGGGCGTGCTCGGGACCGACTCGGTCGATGCCCAATTGGGCGACGGGCTCCCCGGTGAGCTCGTGCTCGGCCTGCCCCGGGCCACCATCGACCAGGCCGCCTCGGCTGCCACGGTCATCTTGCTCACCGGCGACCTCCGTGAAGAGCTCCCGATCCTGTTTCTGCGGCTACGGGCCGCCGCCGTCGACGGCGACCTGTCGATCGTGGAGCTCTCGCCTCAGGCCACGTCGCTCACCGCCGTGGCTGATGTATCACTGCGCTATGGCCCCGGCGATGTCGGCGCCCTGGTGGACGCATTGGTGTCGGGGGGCACGCCGCCGGCTGCCGCCACTGACGCCACCGCGTTGGCCGATGCCCGCCGCCTCATCGGGGAGGGGCCAGTGGTCGTGGTCGTCGGGAGACCGTCACTGGCCGAGGACGGTGAACTGGTGGCCGCCGCCGCCCAGGCACTGGCTGCAGCCCTGCCCGATGCACGGTTCCTGCCCGCCCTGCGCCGAGGCAACGTGCTCGGGGCCATCGACATGGGCCTGGCCCCTGGCCTCCTGCCGGGCCGGGTCTCCCTGGAGACCGGCCGCGACTGGTTCGAGGCGGCATGGGGATCGGTGCCTGCCAGCCGAGGACGCGGCACCTCCGACATCCTGGCCGCCGCCGCTGGCGACCAGACCGAGGGAGCCCGGGTGACCGCCCTGGTGGTGCTCGGTGCCGAGCCGCTGGCGGACTTCCCCGACCGGCGGCTGGCTCGTCGAGCCCTCGACGGTGCCGAGTTCGTCGTGGCCGTGGCCACCGCCCCGGGCGAGTTGCTCGACTATGCCGACGTGGTACTGCCCGCCGCCGAAGCTCACGAGCGGCCCGGTACTACGACAAACATCGAAGGCCGCATCTCTCGTTTGGGACAGAAGCTGGTGCCGCCCGGGCAGTCGTGGCCCGACTGGATGATCGCTGGCGAACTCGCCGTCCACCTCGGCCAGGACCTGGGCTTCGACTCGGTCGGCACGGTGTGGGACGAGATCGAACGCACTGCCGTGTCTCATCGGGGCATCACCCGGGCCGTCCTCGACGCCCATGGGGCTGCCGACGGGATCGTGGCCCCGCTGCGGGTCAGTGCAGTGTCGCTGTCTCGGCGTTCGGCGCCGCTCGATCCGATGGCCGTGCCCGGCGTGGAGTCGGTGGAGCGCCAGGGGGCCAGCATGCAAGCCGGTCTGGCCGCATCCCCTGATGCCGCTACCCCGGGCACTGCCACGCCAACAGATGCCTCCGGCCCGGCCCGCCCGGCCATGGTGTCCGGTCCAGTCGTCTTCGATGTGCCTCATGTGGCTCCCGCCGATGGGTACTCGGTCCGCCTAGTGGCATCCCGGGTGCTCTACGACCACGGGACTTCGGTGGGTGCGGTGGCCGCACTGGCCAACCTGGTTCCTGTCGGTGTGCTGCGGGCCAACCCTCACGACCTCGATGACCTCGGTGTCACCACCGGTGGCGAAGTGCGGCTGCGTTCGACCACGGCCACGCTGGTCGTGCCGGTCGAGGCGGATCCGTCGCTCCCACGCAAGGTAGTGGCCGCTGATTTCAACGTCACCCTCGGGGACGGGACCGTCGCTGATCTGATCGACCGGGCCTCCCCGGTGGTGGACCTGCGGATGGAGTCGCTGTGATCCCGTCCCTCCACCTCGTGGCTCCGGTCTTCGCCACTGACCCGCTGTATGCCAAGGGCATCGGTTGGATCGTCCTGCTCATCGTCTTGGTCAAGGTGCTCGTCGTCTTCGGTGCCCTGATGGTGTCGGTGATGCTCATGATCTGGTTCGAGCGCAAGGTGATCTCGGACATGCAGAGCCGGATCGGCCCCAACCGGGCTGGCCCCTTCGGCATCGCCCAGACCCTGGCAGACGGGCTGAAGCTCTTCTTCAAAGAAGACCTGATCCCGGACAAGGCCGACCGGTTCGTGTTCAAGTTGGCGCCGTACCTGACCGTCATCCCGGCATTCCTGGCCTTTGCCATCGTGCCCATCGGCGGCGAAGTGACCCTGTTCGGGCACACCTTCGAACTGCAGTTGGCCGACCCGCCGATGGGCATCTTGTTCTTGTTGGCCGTGTCGGCCATCGGCGTCTACGGGATCATGCTGGCCGGCTGGGCCTCGGGTTCGAAGTACCCACTACTCGGCTCAGTGCGGGCCTCGGCCCAGATGATCTCCTATGAGGCCGCCTTGGGTATGACGGTGGTCATGGTGGTCCTCGTCACCGGCTCCCTCAGCACCCGGGCCATTGTGAACGCCCAGGCTGCCCACCTGTGGCAGTGGAACGCCATCCGCCTAGCCGTCGTTCCCTTCCTGATCTTCTTCATCGCTGTCGTGGCCGAAACCAACCGGCCGCCCTTCGACCTGGTCGAGGCGGACCAGGAGCTGGTGGGCGGCTTCCACACCGAGTACTCCTCGATCCGGTTCGCCCTCTTCTTCCTGGCCGAGTTCATGAGCACCATCACCATGTCGGCCTTCACGGTGACGCTGTTCTTCGGCGGACCCGACGGACCCGTTCCGCACATTCCCTACATCGCCTGGATCTTCCCGATCCTTTGGTTCCTGGGCAAGACCCTCGTCTTCCTCTTCGTCTTCGTGTGGCTGCGTGCCGCGCTGCCCCGCCTCCGCTACGACCAGTTGATGGACCTCGGGTGGAAGAAGCTCATCCCGCTGTCGCTGGGCTGGCTGCTGATCGTGGCCGGCTTCGTGATCAACGGCTGGTGGGGTGTGGCCATGGTGGCCAGTGTCGTGGTGGGCAGCGTGCTGCTCACCCGGGCCTTCTCCATCGGGTCCGAACGCGAGTCCACCCGGGCCGTGGTGCCCCAGGTCGGGCTCCGCCTGTGGAGCCGCGCCGAGCAGCAGCCGCCTACCAGTCCCACCGAAGGAGGCGATCGCTGATGGCGACCCCCGAGCCGCCCAAAGGCCGCCAGAACTTCCTCGGTGGGTTCAAGCTGACCCTCGAACACCTGGGCCGGCCGCCGGTCACTCGGCAGTACCCCGAGGAGAAGCGCCCGAAGCAGCCGCGCCAGCACGGCCGCCACGTCCTCAACAAGTACGAGGACGGCATGGAGAAGTGCATCGGCTGCGAGCTGTGCGCCGGTGTCTGCCCCGCCGACTGCATCTACGTCCGTGGACTCGACAACCCGCCGGATCATCCGATCTCGCCAGGGGAGCGCTACGGCTACATCTACGAGATCAACTTCCTGCGCTGCATCCACTGCGACCTGTGTGTAGAGGCCTGCCCCACCGAGGCCATCACCGAGTCGAAGCTGATGGAGTTCTCCTTCACCAACCGTTCCGACGCCATCTACACCCAAGAGCAGCTGATCGTCGATGACGAGGGCAAGCCCAAGCACATGCCGTGGGAGGACTGGCGCGACGGCGACGACCTGCACACCTCTGGATGGATGCGGGCGACATCGCCATCAGGTGCGGCTGCCTTCGAGGGAGAGGTCCAGTGGTCCGGTGAGCTCGGCTTCGGAGTACGCGCACCCGAGGGCGGCCAGAGCGGAAACCGCGACGACGCCACCACGGGAAGCATCCCGCTGCGCGAGACGCTCGAGCGCCACCTGATCCCGGCCGACATGCCGGCTGCCAAGCGCGGACCTCGAGGAGCGATGGGCCGTGCCCGCGAGAAGATGGAGCGGTTCTCGCCTGGCTTCGGAAAGAAGCACCGGGCCCAGGCCGAGACTGACTACGCCGACGCCAAGCGCGCCGGCAACACCGAGCGCGACCGGCTGCCCGAGGTGGCTACGTCTGCTGACCCGGCTCTGTCTCCGGATGCAGCCGTTACCTTGACCGGCGACGTGACCGACAGCGGATCCGCCTCGTGACCGCCGCCATGCTCAGCGTGGTGGTGACCGCCGCCCACCCGACCATCCCCGATGTGGGTGTGTTCGCGGTGGCTGCTGCCATCATCCTGGCCGGTGCCATCGGCGTGGTCGTGGCCCGCAATCCGGTCCACTCTGCCCTGATGCTGGTGATGACGCTCTTCGGCGTGGCCGTGATGTTCGTCCTGCAGCAGGCCAGCTTCTTGGCCGCCGTTCAGGTGATCGTCTATGCCGGCGCCATCGTGGTGCTCTTCCTCTTCGTGATCATGTTCCTCGGTGTCGACCGCGAAGAGGACATTGCCGCCGAACGACTGCGGGGTCAGCGGCCGCTGGCTATCGCCCTGGTGTTCCTCGGTACGACTGGCCTGCTGCTCCTCGGCGAAGTGTCGAAGTGGACGACGGGCCAGCCGCACGTGGCCGGTATCGATACCGGTGCCCCCAACGTGAACCTGATCGGCAAGTCGCTGTACACGACCTACCTGTTCCCCTTCGAAGCCACCTCGGCCCTGTTGATCATCGCCGTGGTGGGGGCCGTTGTTCTGGCCCGTCGCCCGCCAGTGGTGGCCACGACGTCGGATGACGTGACGTCGCCCGATCTTTCTGAAGATGAGGACGCCGTATCCGATGCGTCAGTGGCCGACGTGGCCAACGTGGCCGACGGCACCGAGGTGGACGCATGAGCATCAACCCGGCCTGGTATCTGTCGCTCAGCATCGTCCTCTTCGCCATCGGTGCCCTCGGGGTGCTGGTGCGCCGGAACGTCCTCATCATGTTCATGTGCGTAGAGCTGATGCTCAACGCGTCCAACCTGGCCTTCGTGACCTTCGCCCGCACCCTCCACGACATCGGTGGCCAAGTCCTGGTCTTCTTCGTCCTGGTGGTGGCCGCAGCCGAGGTCGTAGTCGGCCTCGGCATCGTGGTGGCCATCTTCCGGCGCCGGGCCAACGCTGACGCCGACGACCTCCATCTGATGAAGGGTTGAGCGGACGATGCTCCATCTGACCTACCTGATCATCCTGCTGCCCTTGGTCGGTTTCGGCGTCCAACTGGTGGCCGGTCGACGCTTGGGCGACCCGGCGGCCGGAGTAGTGGCCACCGGCTTCATCGGTGCCTCGTTCTTGGTGTCGATCGGCGTCTACCTGGCTCTGCTCCAGGTGAATGCACCGGTGCGGACCTACAGCCAAGACCTGTGGACGTGGATCCCGGTGGACCGGCTCCAGGTCCATGCCGGACTCTTCGTCGACCCGCTGTCCATGACCATGGTGCTCTTCATCACCGGGATCAGCACCCTGATCCACCTGTACTCGATCGGGTACATGAAGGGCGACAAGGACTACCCGAAGTTCTTCCTCTACATGAACCTCTTCGTGGCCTCGATGCTGATCCTGGTGCTGGGCAGCAACCTGCTGGTCACCTTCGTCGGATGGGAGGGCGTGGGGACCTGCTCCTACTGGCTGGTCTCGTTCTGGTTCACCCGGGACTCGGCGGCCAGTGCTGGCAAAAAAGCCTTCGTCTACAACCGGATCGGCGACGTCGGCTTCCTGCTGGCCATCTTCCTGGTCTTCATCAACGTCCACTCGCTCGAGTACTCGACCATCTTCGCCAACTTGGACAAGATCAGCTCAGGCACGATCACTGCCATCTGTCTGCTCCTGCTGGTCGGGGTGATGGGCAAGTCGGCCCAGATTCCGCTGTTCCCGTGGCTGGCCGACGCCATGGAAGGCCCGACTCCGGTGTCGGCCCTCATCCATGCCGCCACCATGGTGACCGCCGGTGTCTATCTGCTGTGCCGGATCAACCCGCTGCTCCACGCCTCACCGACAGCGGCCCTGACCATCGCCATCGTGGGAGCGGCCACCGCCTTCATGGCCGCCACCATCGCTTGTGCCCAACAGGACATCAAGAAGGTGCTGGCCTATTCGACCGTGTCCCAACTTGGCTACATGTTCCTGGCCATCGGGTGCGGGGCGTATACGGCGGCCATCTTCCTCATGGTGGCCCACGCCTTCTTCAAGGGCCTCCTCTTCCTTGGGGCCGGATCGGTCATCCACGGGCTTCATGACGAGCAGGATCTGAAGCGGATGGGGAACCTGCGCGCCTACATGCCCATCACCTTCATCACCTTCGCCATCGGCTGGTTGTGCATCGCTGCCGTGCCGCCGTTTTCGGGCTTCTGGGCCAAGGGCGACGTGCTCGACAACACCTGGGCCGCCCATCCGGCCCTGTGGGTGGTCGGGATCATCACCGCCGCCATGACCGCGTACTACATGAGCCGCCTGACCGGCCTGGCCTTCTTCGGCAAGGACCGCTGGGCCGACGACACCGGCCACGTCGAGCTCGATGCCGCCCATGCCCATCATGGTGACGGAGCTACCTCGGAGCCCCACGAGTCGCCGTGGATCATGACCGTCCCTCTTTGGATCTTGGCGTTCTTTGCCGCCGTGGCCGGAGTGATGGCCCTGTCGGGCAGCCGGTTCTCCTTGGCCTCGTGGGTGGATCCGGTGTTCGGGACGAACCTGTTCAACCCCGAACTGAGCTCGGCCGCTATGTGGACCCTGGCCATCGTGGATGGAACCGTGGCTGTGGTCTTCGTATGCATCGGTGTCGTCTTGTGGACGAAGCGTTCCGAGCGGCCCGGACTCGAGGTCGCCTTCCTGCGGAGGTCCTGGTACATCAACGAGCTCTACGACACGCTCTTCGGTCGGCCGAGCACTCGGTTGGCGGCGTTCTGTGCCGACGTCATCGACCCCAAGGTCATCGATGGTGCCGTCAACGGCATCGCCGGCGCCTTCCGGGGGTCGGGATCGCTGCTCCGGCGCACCCAGACCGGCTATGTCCGCAACTACGTGCTCGGGATCACCTTGGGCACCGTCCTGGTACTCGGCTTCATGCTTACGAGGATGTGGTGGGGTTGATGGCCGCGACGACGTTCCCCTATCTGACCACGCTGGTCCTGGTGCCAGCCCTGGGTGCTGGCATAGTGGCCCTCATCCCGAGGAAGGCCGTAGCGGCCTGGTTCCACGAGGCCATCGGCGTGGCGGTCACCGTGCTGACCCTGGTGGTGGCGGTGGCCGTGCTGATCACCTTCAAGTCCGGGGTGGGCGGCTTCCAGATGGTGAGCAGCCACAGTTGGGCCACCGGACTGGGCATCCACTGGTCGCTCGGGATCGACGGTATCTCGCTCTTCTTGGTGATGCTGACTGCCGTCCTCTTCCCCCTCACCATGATGGGTGCGCGGGTACGGCGCGACCCGAAGTCCTTTATCGCCTGGGTCTTGCTCCTCGAGGCGGCCTGCATGGGCAGTTTCGTGTCGTTGGATCTGATCCTGTTCTTCCTCTTCTTCGAACTGACCCTGGTGCCGTCGTACTTCATCATCGGCGGCTGGGGTTACGCGAAGCGCGGGTATGCGGCGATCAAGTTCTTCATCTACACCTTCGCGGGTTCGGCCTTCCTCTTGGTCGGCATCGTGTCCATCGCCTTCATCCACCAGTCCCAGACCGGGGTGCTCACCTTTGAGTTGCCCGCCCTGATGCACACCCACCTGTCGGGAACCCAAGGGGTGTTGCTGTTCATCGCCTTCACGGCTGCCTTCGCAGTCAAGGCACCGCTCTTCCCGTTCCACACCTGGTCGCCCGATGCCTATGCCGAGGCACCCACGGCCGGGACCATCCTGTTGGTGGCCGTCATGGCCAAGCTCGGCACCTACGGCATCGTTCGGTTCGACCTCAACCTCTTCCCACAGGCCAGCCGCACGCTGGCCCCGATACTGCTCACGTTGGCTGTGATCGGCATCGTCTACGGCGCCTTGGTAGCCTGCGCTCAGCGCGACTTGAAGCGCCTGTTGGCCTACTCGTCACTGGCCCAGATCGGGTTCATTGCGCTCGGCACCTTCGCCCTCAACAGCCAAGGCCTGAGCGGAAGTGTCCTCCAGATGGTCAACCACGGCTTGGTCATCGCTACCCTCTTCATCTTGGTGGGCTGGATCTACGAGCGTCGCCAGACCTGGCAGATCGGATCGCTGAAGGGTCTGCAGTCGCCGGCGCCGGTGCTGGCCGGTGTGTTCACCCTGGCCATGCTGGCTTCCATCGGCGTGCCCGGCCTGAACGGTTTCGTCGGCGAGTTCTTGATCCTGGTCGGCACGTTCGTGGCGCACCGGTGGTGGGCGGTGGCTGCCTGTGCCGGTGTCGTGGTGGCCGCCGTCTATCTGCTCTGGGGCTACCAGCAGGTCTTCCACGGCGAGCCGACCGAGGCCGATACCAGCACCCGTGATCTCTCCCGGAACGAGCGGCTCATCGTGGCTCCTCTGATCATTCTCATCGTGCTGCTGGGCATCTTCCCGAAGCCAGTGCTCGATCGCATCACCCCGTCGGTCAACCAGCTGGTGGTCCACGTGGACCAGGTGACCAACACTCCGATTCCTGCTGAGCTCCGCCGCAGCCCGTTGTTGGCCACCCGGCCGCTGGGCACTTCGGCCGCCTCGGCACCGACGAAGGGCGGCTCCAAGTGAACTCGCTCCTGGCCGCATCGACGGCCCCGATCATCCACGTCCCCCACGTCGACTACCTGAGCATCCTGCCCATGCTGATCATGCTGGGCGGAGCGCTCGGCCTCATGCTGGCCTCGTCGCTGCTGCGCAAGGTGATGGATGTCCGGGCCGGAACCATCGTGGCCGCCTCGGTATCGGTGGCCGCCCTAGTGGCCGCGCTCTTCCAGTGGCACCACGTCACCACGCATGGCCCTTCGGTGACCATCGCTGGCGCCATTGCCTTCGACGGGTTCGACGTCTTCATCCAGGTGGTGGTGTCTATCGCCATGCTGCTGACCGCCCTCGTCGGTGACGGCTACCTCAGGCGCGAGGGGATCGACGGGCCCGAGTACCAGGTGCTGGCTATGGCGTCGGCCTCGGGAGCCATGATGATGGGGGCAGCCAACGACCTGATCGTGGTCTTCCTCGGACTCGAGATCCTGTCGATCGCCCTCTACGTACTGGCGGCGATCAACCATCGTCGGGCCGAGTCCGGTGAAGCTGCCCTCAAGTACTTCGTCCTCGGTGGGTTCTCGTCGGCCATCTTCCTCTACGGGATCGCCCTCACCTACGGTGCCACCGGGACGACCAATCTGCCTCAGATCGCCGACTACCTGTCGCGCAATGTCATCACTCAGAACGGCGTGCTGCTGGCAGGGCTGGCGCTGCTCCTGGTCGGTTTCGGATTCAAGGTGGCGGCTGTGCCGTTCCACATGTGGTCGCCGGATGTGTACGAAGGATCGCCATCGCCGGTGGCCGGGTTTATGGCTGCGGTGGCCAAGGCCGGGGCGTTCGCCGCCCTGCTCCGGATCTTCGTCACCTCGTTCCCCACGGTGCAGGCCGACTGGCGGCCAGTGGTGTGGGTCCTGGCCATCTTGAGCCTGGCGTTCGGAGCGGTGGTCGCGCTCACCCAACGCGACGTCAAACGGATGATGGCGTACTCGTCCATCAACCACGTGGGCTTCATCCTCCTCGGTGTCGAGGCGTGCACGGCACGCGGTGTATCTGCGTCGTTGTACTACCTGTTCACCTACATGTTCTTGGTCATCGGGACGTTCGCCGTCATCACCGTGGTGGCCGGAGATGGCGATTCCCACACGAAGATCACCGACTTCCGTGGGCTGGCCAAGCGCCAGCCAGTCCTGGCCATGTCCTTCGCCGTGCTGCTGCTGGGGCAGGCCGGGGCGCCGTTCACCACCGGGTTCCTGGCGAAACTGGGCGTGATCGAGGCCTCGGTCGCTCACCACGGCTACGTGTTGGCCGTGGTGGCCATGGCTTCGGCTGCTGTGGCCGCCTTCTTCTACCTGCGTCTGGCCATCACCATGTTTTCGCCGGTCGGGGACACAGGGGACACTGGGGACACTGGCTATGCAGACGGCGGGGGAGCCGTAGTTGGAACCAGTCGCGGGTCCGAGGTCGACCTGGCCACGTCGTCGACCAAGGGCAACCTTCCAGCCAACATCCAGGTCCTGACCGATGCTGCGCCCGAGGCCGACGTCGAAGCCCGCGGAGTGGTGCCGGTCCCAGCGCTCACGACGGCGGCCATCGCCATCTGCGTGGCGTTCACACTGGTATTCGGGATCTTCCCGGCCCCGATCCTGAACTTCGCCCACGAGGCCACGCTTCTGCTACTGGGCTGATCGCACCGGTTCTGGCCCGTGAACATTGCGGCCGGGTCGGATGACGGACGACCGGGTGATGGCGATGCGGGAACGACGGGGGTACTGTCGGAACTGAGCACGGCGGCGATGGCGAGGAGCAGCAGATGACCCAGGCACCCATGAACCCGCAGGGATCTGGATCGAAACCTGACGAGCACTCAGGTGGGGGACATGACGGGCGCTCAGGCGGCAAGCGTGAGACCCGCGACGTCGTTCGGCTGGTCGTCTTCGGTCTGGGGTTGGTCCTGCTCATCGCTTTCGTCATCGGCAACTCGACGACGGTCAAGGTCAACTTCGTGTTCTTCAACACCCGGGCCAGCCTGATCTGGGTGATCCTGCTGTCGGCCCTGCTCGGTGTGCTGGTAGATCGGCTGGTCATTGCCGTTCGCCGGCGACGCAAGAAGTAGGCGGGCCCACTGGCGGGTCCGAGCCCTCCGAGCCATTGCGAGCCGTTGTGATTCGTTGATGATCTGGCTCCGGCAGTCGACGGGGCGTTGGACCGGTGGGATGATGAGACCATGACGCAACAGACCCCCGAGGAACGAGCCGCCCACGGTCGCAAGGCCCGAGAACTGGTTCCCCGGTCCCGTCACGGGGACTGGACCCCATCGGCCGACCGGACCGACCCGCTGGAGATCCTGGCCCTCCAGGCCACGACCCGGGTCCCCGACCTGGTGCCGATCCGCTACGGACGGATGGCCGCCTCGCCGTTCGCCTTCTTTCGCGGTGCCGCCGCCGTGATGGCCGCCGACCTGGCCCACGAGGAGCACTCCCACCTCGATGTGCAGCTGTGCGGCGATGCTCACCTCGCCAACTTCGGCGGCTTCGCCTCTCCGGAGCGCGAGATGATCTTCGACGTCAACGACTTCGACGAGACGATCCCCGGCCCCTTCGAGTGGGACCTCAAGCGGCTGGCGGCCAGCGTCGAGGTGGCGGCCCGGAGCCGTGGCTTCGACGACGCCCTGCGCCACGACCTGGTGGCCAAGTCGGCCCGAGGCTACCGGGAGGCCATGAAGGAGTTCGCCGGCATGCGGAACCTGGACGTCTGGTACGCCAAGCTCGACGGCGTGGTCATCGCCACCAAGTGGGGTGTCGAAGCCGGACAGCGGGTCTTGCAGACGTTCGTCGACCGTGCCCAGAAGGCCAAGAGCAAGGACCACTTGAAGGCGGTGTCCAAACTCACCTACGAGGTGGACGGCCGGCTCCGCTTCCGCGCCGATCCGCCGCTGCTCACCCCGGCCGATCAGATCTTCGATCCGAACAACTCGGCTGAGACGATCACCAACTTGCTCAAGGCCATCACCGATTACCGGTTCACCCTGTCCGGCGACCGCCAGCACCTGCTGTCGCGCTATGAGTTCGTCGACCTGGCCCGCAAGGTGGTTGGCGTCGGCTCGGTCGGCACGCGGTGCTGGGTGGCGCTGTTCATCGGGAGAGACCAGGGCGATCCTCTGGTCCTCCAGGTGAAAGAGGCAGAGCGCTCCGTGGCCGAACCATTCCTTCAGCCCAGCGAGTACGTCAACATGGGCGAGCGGGTGGTCGAGGGCCAGCGGCTGGTGCAGAGTTCGAGCGACATTTTCCTCGGGTGGGACACGGTCATCGGGCCGGACGGTATTCCTCGCGACTTCTATTTCCGTCAGATGTGGGATTGGAAGCTCTCTGCTGACATCGACATCATGCGGCCGGAGGGTATGGCTGTCTACGTCCAGATGTGCGGCTGGGTCCTCGCCCTCGGCCATGCTCGCTCCGGTGATGCCATCGCCGTCAACTCGTACCTCGGAAACAGCAACCGCTTCGACGAGGCCATGTGCCGGTTCGCCTCGGCGTACGCCGACCAGAACGACAAGGACCATGCGGCGCTGAAGCGAGCCATTGCCACCAACAAGGTGCACGCCATCAGTGACATCTGAGCAACTCGCCTGATCTGCCTGCCGACTCCACCCCGCATCAGCGGACAAATGAGAAAAGGGAACCAATAATGCCTCTGCACCAGCACAACGCAATCCCGGCCGAGCTGCTCGATTCGGTCTATGCCGGCCAGGATCTGCTCACCTCGATGCCGGCCCAGAAGTTCCCTAAGGACGAGATGCGTCGCGAGGATGCCTATCAGGCCATCTCCGATGAACTCCTGCTCGATGGAAACGCCCGCCAGAACCTGGCCACCTTCTGCCAGACGTGGGAGGAGGACGAGGTCCATCAGTTGATGGACCTATCCATCAACAAGAACATGATCGACAAGGACGAGTATCCGCAGACGGCCGAGATCGAGCGGCGCTGCGTCCAGATGTTGGCCGATCTGTGGAACGCTCCCGACGAAGGAGGGGCTGTCGGCTGCTCGGCCATCGGGTCGTCGGAGGCGTGCATGCTCGGCGGCATGGCTGCACTGTGGCGGTGGCGGGCCAAGCGCAAAGCAGAGGGCAAGCCCACCGACAATCCCAACTTCGTGTGCGGGCCGGTCCAGGTCGTATGGCACAAGTTTGCCAAGTACTGGGACGTGGAGATCCGGGAGATCCCGATGACGCCTGGCAACTACTGCATGGACGTAGAGACGATGTTGGCCCAGGTGGATGAGAACACCATCGTGGTAGTTCCCACGTTCGGCGTCACTTACACCGGGGCCTACGAGCCGGTGCTCGAGCTCTCGCTGGCCCTCGACAAGTTGGCTGCCGACACCGGGCTCGACGTGGACATCCACGTCGACGGCGCATCGGGCGCCTTCCTCGCCCCGTTCAGCGCGCCCGAGGTGGTCTGGGACTTCCGTATCCCCCGGGTCAAGTCGATCTCCACCTCGGGTCACAAGTTCGGACTGGCCCCGCTCGGTGTCGGGTGGGTCCTGTGGCGTCACGCCGACGACCTGCCGGACGATCTGATCTTCCATGTGACCTACCTCGGTGGGGACATGCCCGTCTTTCAGATCAACTTCTCGCGGCCGGCCGGTCAGATCGTGGCGCAGTACTACAACTTCGTTCGGCTGGGCCGCAAGGGCTACCAAGACATCCACGACTCGTGTTACGAGACGTGCCGGTATCTGGCCGAGAAGATCGTGGACCTTGGCCCCTACGAACTGTTGTGCGACGGGAACCCGCAGACCGGAATCCCAGCGGTGGCGTGGCGGATCAAGGAGGGCGAGGACCCCGGATATACCCTCTACGACATCGCCGACCGGCTTCGGGTAAAGGGTTGGCAGGTGCCGGCCTACCCACTGACCGGCGAGTTGACCGGTATCTCGATCCAGCGGATCCTGGTGCGCCAGGGCGTTAGCCGCGACCTGGCATCGTTGCTGCTGGCCGACATCGAAGAAGCCATCGCCCACTTCGACCGGCACCCAGTGTCGGTGGCCATGACCCCTGAGGAGTCCGGCGGGTTCAGTCACCTGTAGGGCTTCGGGGGGTGACCGACTGGTAGGCGTGCTGGCCTGTCCGTCACGCCATCCCGTCACACCCGCATGGTCTGCTCTGGTCCAACCCACCGATAAGGCGATACTCATGCGATATCGGGACATCACGTCGCCTGCGATACGAACCATGCCGACGCGAAAGATCTCCGTGACCCTCGATTCGTCGGCCATCGAACGAGCGCGCCAGGCTGCTGGACCAAGAGGCCTCTCGGCCTACCTGGACGGTGCGCTCCAGGACCGCTTGGACCGTGACGAGCGCCGTCATGTCCTGCTCGCCTATCTGGATGCACTCGAGGCTGCCGACCCAACCTCGCCCGAGGTTCGCCGCCGTGCTGGCCGCAGGGCTGACCGACTCCAGGAGATCAGCGGCGGATGACCGGTCCGGTCATCGTCCTCGATGCAGGGGTACTCGACCGTGCCTCCGTCAATAAGGAGTTCCGGTGGGTGCTGCGCAATCTGGTGGACCGCGGTTGGGATCCTGTTATCCCCACGGTTGTACTGGCCGAAGCCATCACCAAAGGACCGATTGATGTCACGGTGAACCAGTGCATCGCCCGACTTGGCACTGTGCAGACGACTGAGCCGACGGCTCGCCTGGCCGGCCATCTGCGGTTCGCCACGAGGCGGACGCGTGGGCGGGCCCGGCCGAGTGGGATCGATGCCGTGGTGGCCGCCCATGCTGCACAAGCGCCTCGAGCCGTCGTGTTCACCACCGACCCCTCGGACCTCCGACTGCTCCTCGACGGTCAGCCCCACGTGGCCGTGGACTCACCCTGACCCAGACCGGTAGGTCACGGCGTAGCCGTCCCTGGGTCTTCGTCGAGGTGAGGGGCGGCATTGCGCCAATTGCGGAACCCTTGTGCGATGGCGAATCCTCCGACTATCAGCGCCGCTACCGCATCGGTCCACCACCAACCGAGCCAACTGTTCAGTACCAGAGCGAGCAGGATCGAACTGCTCAGGCATCCGTCGAGGAAGGTGAGTGACGCTTCGGCGTCCAAGGTTTCGCTGCCCAAGGCACGGGCCGTGCTGCGCTTGACCAGTGCCAGGGAAAACATGGCGGTGGCCGCTAGCGACAGTCAGACGATTCCTCCCGGAGATGACTCCGGACGGACTGCCAGGATCAGGCCGCGCACACTGGCCACCACGATGAACGCGCCGAGCAGCCAGAACGCCACTGCGATGAGGCGGAGGGCCCGGTGCACCCGTTGGTCGCCTGGGTCATGGCGGTTGTCCCGGAGGTTCCAGATCACCACAGTGGAGGCGAAGACCTCGACGATGGAGTCAAGGCCGAAGGCGACCAGGGCCAGCGAGCGCGCCTGGACCCCCAGCCATATGGTGATCACCACCTCCAGCAGGTTCCATGCGTTGGTGGCCCACTCGAGCCGGATCCCCCGCCGGGTCAGTTCTGCGTCAGTGCGGGCCCGGGTCATCGATTCGACCGGTTCGACCGGTTCGACCGGTTCGACCGGTTCGACCGGTTCGACCAGTGCGATCGGTCCCCCCGATCGGTCATGCGCCCAGCCGGATTGTCACCGGTCGGTGAGTGACCAGTCGACAGCGATCGGCTTGGTGGACGCCAGTCGCGGACGGCTCACCTTGGCTGGCCGGTCGGTCGTCCACGGAGCGGGAGCGGCCAAGGTGAGCCCGGCCAAACCCCGAGCAGCCCGATCGTAGGAGTGGCGCACGGCGGCGAAGCGCAGCCACGCAGCTTCCCGTCCGTCAGCCGGGACGTGGAGCACTCCGTCCAGCTTGTCCAGCGCGGCCATGTACTCGTCCTTGGTCACCGAGATTTCCGGGGAGCCCCCCGACTTGTCGGGGACGAGTTCGAGCAACGGGACCGGTGGCTCCAGTGGTAGCCCAGCCGCTCGTCCGATGGCGTTGAGGGCGGGGACCCCGTGAGCCAGGACCACCATGGCGCCCTCGTGGGGGACCGGGGACCCCCCGGACAGGTCGATAGGAACGGCCGATAGCAGCAGCGCTCCGGCATCGAGGAGTGCCGCCACCGATGCCACCCAGGACTGGGTAGGCGCGGACTCAGGGAAGTAACAGAGCGCCGAAAATGCGGTGTGGGTCTGGTCGAGCTCGAGCAGCCAGCCCGAAGCGTTCTTCCACAGCTCGGTGTTGTCCAGGGCGGCAAAGTTGTTCAGGTTGTTGAGGAGGTTGACACCCGTGGCCGGGACTCCGGAGAAGGGCCGAAGTGTGCGCATGCCCTTTTCGCGCTCGTGGTAGGCGGCGTAGATGGTGGGGAGATAGCTGATCAGCAACGCCACCAGGCCGAGGCCGATGATCGCCTCGACGAAGCTGATCCAGGCATGGGAGGCGCCGTCCGGCTTGGCGAATCCCAGGGTAGTGACCGAAGACCCACTGATTTCGAAGCACCAGGTCCACGAGCCGGTCCCGACTCCCCAGAAGATGAAGGTGAACCCGATGATCACCGAGATCATCCACACCAGCGGAAGGCTGACTAGGGCGACCGGAGCGTACAGCCCCCGGATGTGGGTCCAGCGATCCTTGTTCCGTCCCCGGTGCACCAGGAGCCGGTTGACGATAGCGAACGTCACCCTCGAGATACGGGTGAAGGAGTTGCGAGGGAGGACGACTGTCTCGAGGGCGGAGACCAGTACGCAGCAGACCAGGATTATGCCGACCAGAACCATCAGCACGTCCCAGATCGCTGGGGTGCTGGCACTCGTGGAGGCCAGCAGGTCTAGAGGGTGCATTGGTCAGCTACCGCCGGCATTTGATGCCGTCGGGGTGAGCGGTGCCCCTCCATCGGCGGCAGACAGATCGGCTGGTCCCGCCGCCCGGGCGGCCTTGCTCCAGCGCAGGTCGGACGGATGCTGAGGAAGTCGGGCACCGAGCACGTAGGCCACGACGACGGCCACGATGACGAGCGGAGTCACACTCAACCCATCGCTGGAGAACAGCAGGACGGCCAGCATCGTGGAGGTGAGAGGCAACCTCAGCATCACCGAGCACATAGCTCCGATGCCCATGGCCACCGCAGGCACCAGGGGAAGGCCCGGCAGGTGGGAGCCGGCCACCCCGATGGCCGCCCCGACGAACATGGCCGGGAAGACCGGGCCACCGCGGAATCCGGACAGAGAGAAGGCGTAGGCCACCGATTTGGCGATGGCCAGCACGATGAGGGCCCCTACGGTCCACGTCGACGCTTGGGACAACAGTGCTGGTAGGGCATCCTGCCCAGAGAAGAGAACGTTCTCGGGACCCTTGCCGGTCAGTTCAGCGAAGGCGATGGCAGCCAGGGCCACGGCCAAGCCGGCCACCGGGGTCCAGACCAGCCGGTTCCGCACGACGATGGCCTGGAGCGCCAGCCCACCGAGTCGAATGGCCGTGCCGACGAAGGAAGCAAGGACGCCGATGGCCAGCGCCCAAAAGAAGAGGGCGACGGTGGGGGTGGTGAATACAGGGAGATTCGGGATACTCAGTGAGAAGGTCCCGAGCCCGGTGAGACTGTTCAGTCCGACGAAGATCAGGGTCCCGATACCGGCAGCCAGCAGGCCAGGGACCAGAATCAGGCCGAGCATGGCCCCGCCGATACCGGCCGCTTCCATCAGCAGGAAGGCCGCCACCATGGGCGAACCCAGCAGGGCACTGACCGCAGCAAAGCTCCCGGCCGCCGCCATCACCGTGGCCGCGGCCGGTGGGGCATCTTTGGCGGCCAGATGGACGGCCAGCACGCCGAGCCCACCACCGATGGCGATCAGCGGAGCCTCGGGCCCGAGCACGATGCCGAGCACCAGAGTGGCGAACGAAGCGAAGAACGCGCTGGGGAGCTCGATGGGCAGCGGGGGAGCGCCGGTCTGGAACCCCTCGGCTGGCTCATGGCCACCGTTCCCGGGCAAGTAGGTGAGGGTCAGGCTGACCAGTACGCCAGCCAGGATCAGGAGCGGGATCGGCCACCACATCGGGGTCTCCTGGAATCCCAGGTCGCTGGGGAGCGTGGTGAAGAAGAACTCCTGGAGTTTGTTGACCGCAAGTAGGTAGGCGTAAGCGATGGCCGACACAGGAACGCCGATGGCGGCGGCCAGCACCAGGAGCTTGATGTACTCCTTCGACCGGAGCATCTCCATCACATCGGGCAAGGCGCCTCCGCCGGGGCTGGCTGCCGGGGGCTGGGCGGGGCTGGCTGCCGGGGACTGGCCGGGGCTGGCTGCCGGGGGCTGGGCGGGGCCCGCCGAGAGGTCAGAACCGACTTCTGGCACGGGACCGATGTCTGTGGGGCCGTCACTCATCGTCCGGCCATTCGTTGCGCGTGCGCCATTTCTTCACGAAAGCCACCACCAGCACGACGGCGAGCAACCCGAAGATGAGGATGTAGAACATGGCAGCCCTTCATGGATCGCGTTATGGCACGACACTAGTGTCGCCGCACGCTTCAGGTGGAAACTGTCTGCTGCGATCCGCGGGTCAGTCCGAGGAGTCCCCGAGATGAGCCGCAAGGCCGGGTATGGTTGCCTCGTTGTCGGTTCATCCGACGGAACCCACCCCTGACACAAGGAGCACTGCAAATCATGTTTGGTTACGACTATCCGATTCTGAGTCTCATCTGGATCATGTTCATGTTCTTCGTGTTCGTCCTCTGGATCTGGCTGCTCATCAGCGTCTTCATGGACATCTTCCGGAGCCATGACCTCAGCGGTGGCGTCAAGGCCGTCTGGGTCCTCTTCGTCATCATCCTGCCGTTCCTCGGCGTCTTGGTGTACCTGATCGCCCGTGGCGGCAAGATGCACGAGCGTGCCGTCGAGCAGGCGACTGCTCAGCAGAAGGCATTCGACTCCTACGTCAAGCAGACGGCCGGGTCGGGCAGCAACGTCGAGCAGCTGTCGAAGCTGGCCGACCTCAAGGAGAAGGGTGTCATCTCGGATGCCGAGTTCGACGCTCAGAAGGCCAAGCTCCTCGCCTGATCTGACCTCCTGACGTCGGCTCTGTGCCGACATCGGAATCAGTGTCGCCGGTCGGTGGCCGCCCCTGGTGCTTCGTGCACGGGAGGCGGCCACTGCCGCGCATGGGAGGACATCTCATGAGTCCCCGATGGCCCTGGTCTGGCCTAGGTCTGGCCTAGGTCTGGCCTAGGTCTGGCCCAGGGCCGGATGGGGCGGGTGCCGGACCCTCCCTTGTTGCCAGGGGACCCGCCGGTACAGTGTCGGCGTGACCTCGGATCCCCAGTCGGACGACCAAGAACTCGAAGCACTCCACGAGGAGGTAGCCGAGTTGCAAAATGAGAACAAGGCCCTCCGCCGCCAAGCCGAGCGCCCACCCAAGCATCGAGCTCGCACCATCTCGTCCTGGGTGCTGGTCGTTGTGGCCTGCCTGCTGGCCGTGACCTCGGTGCTGGTGGTCTATACCCGCAATGAGCTCCTCAACACCAATACCTTCGTGGCCTCGCTGGCCCCATTGGCCAAGGACAAGGCAGTGCAGAC
>CAIVIS010000212.1 GCA_903906055.1 uncultured Acidimicrobiaceae bacterium | reverse complement strand
GCTTCGATGTGTGCGTAAACACGACGAACGGGGTCGTCAAGTTGGTCCACGGCACCACCGCAGACTTCTGATCGGCGAACTAGCCGGGCGAAGTCGTATTCGTTGATGTTGCCGGTGCCAATGTCGAAGTGGGTTTCGAAGTTCCCGTCGTGCCGCCAGCGCGCTCTTCGTGTTCCAGGGCAACCAGATTTGGCTATGTCGAAATGAACAACGCTGAGGTCGCGACATGGTGGGGCGTGGGCATGTGTACCCCCACCCTCGATGCGTCACTTCGAGCAGTCCTGTCAGCAGCCAATCGAACCGCGTGCTCCTAGGTGTCGACCACTGATCTCATTGGGTGGTTTGGCGCCCTGATGGGCGGCTGCATGGCCGCCATTCAATACAGGCGGGCCAAGCGCGTCGGTGTCGATGGCATCTCACCGCTCACGGAGTCGATGTTTCTCATGGTGGGCATCTTCTTTATGGCCTATAGCTTGATATTGCACTCGGTGCCATTGTTTTTCGCCACGATGTTTTCGGCTCCGTTCCAACTGGCAGTTCTGCTTGCCATTGGCTGGAGCAAGACGTGGCGGACCATGCTCGGTGCACTCGCCATCGTGACCTTCGCGATCGTTCTGCCAACGGCACTTTGGGGTTGGAACGTCGGTGCTGGTTCGGTTGGCTTCGTCATGGTGTTCACCCGGTTGCCCCAAATCGTTGACCTCATTCGGATGCCCTCGGTTGAAGGGGTCTCGGTGGTGTCATGGTTGCTCAGTTCGGTCAACCTTGGGCTCTGGCTTTATTACTACGGCTACCACCACGACACCGGAGCGGCGATATCGATGGTCATTACCATTACTTCGAACCTCCTCATCGTCGTGATCACGGCTCTACGGCACCGCCACACGAAGGAGTTGCTCGCACGACTGAGTTCACGGTTCTCAAGAGATGTCGTCTGACGTTTGGCCATGCCATCGATCATCGGTGCAGATCGGCTCGAGTCCCCTGGCGGCCCTGTTCGGAGCTGACCCACCCTGTCGCGCACCCTGAGGTTCCACTCGATAGTGAGCCGAGGCCCACGGAACGTGGTGTCCGCTAGGTCGACAACCAACGTATCTGAGGGGTACCCGATGGCTGATCAACCGACTATGCGAGTTGTGTTTGGTTCTTGATGGTCCAGGCTGCAGCGAACGCGGCGGGCGTCATGCCGTCGAGTGCGCTGTGCCGTCAGTTGACGTAGTAGGCGATGCGCCAGTCCTCGAGGAGCACTTGGGCTTCCCGCGGCCTGTCGAAGAGCTGGCCGGTCAGAAGGTTCCCTCAGCCAGCTCCTAGAGCTTCTTGGCGTCGTTGGCCTTCATCCCGTCATACTGGTTCCTCTGAGGGGTACTCGAGGTCCGTGGACCTCGGTGGCCCAAGCCGCTAGAAGCCCCCGCCCGTGCGGAAACGGACGACCGATCCTGCACCGGCCACCGTGGAGTCCGACATGTTGGAGACATAGACCGCCCCGTTGCTGTCGACGGCTACCCCGTTGGGCTGAGTGAGCTGGCCCTTGCCGATCACCGTACGTCCAGTGGCGGGATGGGCGAATGGAGCCTTGACGACATCGCCGGCGAACATCTCGGCCGCGTAGAAGTTCCCGTGGTTGTCGAACGTGCAACCCGTGACAGTGCTGAATCCAGTCGCCCAGATCTTCGCCACGTTCAGCACCGTGCTGATGTCGTTCGGATTGGTCACCTTCGGGTTGACGCGGTAGACGGTGGCCGAACCGGGCCCAGCGACAAAGAAGTCGGCGAGGGCCAGCATTCCGACGTAGAGCGCACCGTCAGGCCCCTGGGCAACACAAGTCGGCACGGAGTCGCTGAAGGGCGTGTTGGGGAAGTACGCCAGGATCTGGACGGTCCCATTGGCCAGCACCTCATCGAGGGTGTTCGCCCCGGCGTCGACCACATAGGTATGACCGCTGGCTACGAGCACGCCGTAGGGGTTCGAGTCGGGGAACTGACCGGCCGGAGCCCAGGGCTCATTGGCATGTAGGCCAGTCCAGGCAAGTCCGGCTGCTCCGACATTTGCGAGTGGAACCGGTGTGCCCTTGCCGGATACGCCGAGGAGTTCACCGAGTCCTGGTCCGCCGGACGCTCCGATGATGGTGTCGAACCCTGACTTGGAGCCGTTGCCCCACGCGGAGATCCCGTCTGGCCCCAGCGCCTCGAGCTGACCTTGTTCGAGGGCGGCGGCGGACGTCAGGCCGGTGACAACCCGCGACTGACCCGGGTTCGAGGAACCGGGGCGACTGATAGCCGTGATGGAGCCAGTGGCGCCGATTCCGGCAACGACTCCGGTCGCCGCATTTCCGGATCCCAGACCGGCTTCGGCGACATAGAGCGTGTTTCCGGAGCCCAGCGATATGCCGCGGGGATTGTTGAGCGAGGAAGCGATCACTTGGCCCTTGAGGGTTGGGACGCCCGAGGCGTTGGCGCTGGCGGACATACCGACTGACCCTCCGACGATGGCAAGTGCAGCCGCTGCTGAAGCGATGGCCGTCCGATGTAGCGACACGTAGGTCTCCCAGAGTTGTGTGTGGGCAGTGGTGGATTCCACTTGCTAAATGTGAATGATTCCTACCGCAGTGTGTTCCTCGCAGGTGCGCCGGTCAATCGTCAATTTGGGGGAGAGGCTGAGCAATATTGCGGTGCGCGGCCAACAGCAACACACAGTGGTCTTTCCCGGCGTGTTCGCACGATGGCCGTCCACCTGCAGAGACCGGCGCCAGAACTTCAGAGTCCGGATCAGGCCGGCCTTGAAACGTTGCAGGTGATACTTACGCCCCTGCGGTCGTCGGACTGGCGAAGATGTCGGGGCCGAACGTGGCGCTGGTGGTTGCCGCTTGGCCGAGTTTGGCCAGTCCGAAGAGGTCTTCGATGGTGGCCAGCGTCGAGTAGTGGTTGTAGGGGACGGTGCTGACGGTGCCGGGGCGGATGAACGGGGACAGAAGGAGGGTGCCTGTCTTGCCACCCCCTGGGCCTGCCACGCCCGGCTGGGGCGACGCCGGTCCGGCCACCTCGTTGCAGCAGGCCGACGCGTCGGCCGCGGGACCGATGATCTCGGCTTCATCGAAGGTCACGATGAGTAGCCCGTCCTTGGCGAAGGCGGGCGAGTGGATGATCTTCGGGACCCAGGTGGACAAGAAGGCGTCGGTGTTGGCACCTGACGTCGGCGCCCCGGTCCGATTGGTGCACGGTGCATCGTGGCCGTCGCTGCACAGATCAGGGGTGATGAACGAAAGGTTGGGAGTGGTGGCGACCGAGGCCAGGTCGGTGGCCAGTCCGGTGGTCCCGGCCGGGGCAGACCCGGGCAATGTGCCCGACGGGGTCCCGAGGGGTACGACCCGGGAGTTACACAAGGTGGTGTTGTCGATGATCGAGTGGAAGTACACGAACGGGTCGTGCCGGGTGGCGTAGGCATCGCCGGGCACGGCCCGTTGGGTGTGGTCGACCGACCCCACGTCCGGGTGGCCGCACACGGCCGACTCGCGGGCAGGGATGTTCCCCATGTCCTCCATGTAGCCCTTCCACGTCAGGTGGGCGGCATCGAGCTGGTCGGCGACTGTCTTGACCTTGGTCGGAAACACACACCCGCTGCCGTCGATCTGGCCGCTCGGGGCGATCGATGTGCCAGTCGGGAAGTCTGCGAACACCTGGCAGTCCGACTGGTTGCTCGGATTAGGGGCTTGGCCGGACACCAAGGCGATGTAGTTGCCGTTGGAGGCGTGGCCGATGCCGTAGTAGTCGGTGAGTTTGGCGCCCTGTGCCGTCAGCGTGGTGGCGAGGTAGGGGTCGGCGGCCGGATTGCCAAAGGTGGCGGCGTACCCCTCGTTCTCCAGCACGATCACGAACACATGGTGGATCGGTGGCAGCCCGGCAGCCGACACATGGGTTGTGGCGGTGGTCGACGGGGCCCCGGTCGTAGCCCCAGTCGTGGCCGGAGTCGACGAACCCGACGAGCACGAGGCCGTCACCAAAGCGACCGAACCGAGTAGCGCGGCAACAAGTGCGGTCCGCAAGCGCCCAGCCGCAGGGTGACGAGCGGGCAGGACGGGCGGCGGATGCTCCATGTCCGATTTCTACCAGCCACCACCTGTCCCAGCACGTACTCCGGCGCCCGGTACAGTGGGCACCCTCACCGAACTCCCGGAGGATCGCCATGAAAATTGTTGTCGACTACGACGAGTGCGCCAGCAACGCTGTCTGCATGGGGATCGCCCCCGAGGTCTTCGAGGTACGCGATGACGGATTCCTCTACATCCTGAACGAAAACCCGGGTGAGGAGCTCCGCGAGTCGGTGCGCCAGGCGGCCAACGGCTGCCCCACCGGCGCCATCACCATCGTCGAGGACGAGTAAGCCCGGAGTGCCCCCACTCCTTCCGAGGGTCCGCTTCGCCCCGTCGCCGACGGGCTACTTCCACGTGGGCAGTGCCCGCACCGCGCTCTTCAACTGGTTGGTGGCCCGCCAGACCGGTGGCACCTTTGTGCTCCGGATCGAGGACACCGACGCCGAGCGCAACCGCGAGGAGTGGGTCGACGGCATCCTTACCGCACTGCACTGGTTGGGCATGGACGCCGACGAGGGTCCTTACCGACAGTCGTTGCGGATGGACCGCTACCACGAGGCCATCGACGCCCTATGGGACGCAGGGCTGTTGTTCGCCTGCGGCTGTACGCACGACGAGGTGACGGCCCGCAACAAAGAGGCTGGCATCCTCACCCCGGGCTACGACGGCCACTGCCGCACGCTTGCCCTGCCCCGTGGCGAGGGACGAGCGCTACGTTTCCGGACCCCTGACGAAGGGGTCACCATCGTGCCCGACGTCATCCGGGGCGATGTCGAGTTTCCGTGCACAGCCATGGACGACTTCGTGGCCGTCAAGGGCTCGGGTGCCCCGCTGTTCGTACTGGCCAACGTGGTGGACGACATCGACATGGCCATCACCCACATCATCCGGGGCGAGGACCTCCTACCCACCACACCCCGGTGCATCCTGATGTGGGAGGCCCTGGCCAGCATCGGTTGGACCACTGACGGCACGGTCGGAGAACTGGGCGCCCCCACCCCGGGCATGCCCGTCTTCGCTCACCTGCCCATGCTGGTCAACGAGGCCCGCAAGAAGCTGTCGAAGCGCAAGGACCCCGTGGCCGTCGAGTCCTACCGCGACGAGGGCTACCTGGCTGAGGCATTCGTCAACTATCTGGGGCTGCTCGGGTGGAGTCCGCCCAACGACGAGGCGGAGGTGTTCAGCGCCGCCCAGATGATCGAGTGGTTCGCCCTCGACGACGTCAACAACTCGCCGGCCTTCTTCGACGTGGCCAAGCTCCGACACATGAACGGCGAGTACATCCGGGCCATGCACACCGCCGATTTCATCGATGCCTGCCGGCCCTGGCTCACTGGTGATTCGGTGCCGTGGCCCGAGGGTGGATTCGACGAAGAGGTGTTCGTCGCCATGGCGCCGGTGCTCCAGGAGCGGGTGGCCGTGCTGAGCGAAGTGCCAGCCATGGTCGACTTCTTGTTCCTCGATACCCCCGAGTTCGATCCCGAGTCGTGGGCCAAGGCGATGGCCGGCGACGAAGCAGCAGGCGCCATCTTGGATGCCGCTATCGGAGCCTACGGATCCCTCGCCAACGATTGGACCAGCGCATCGCTGCATGCGGCCACCCTGGCCGTGGCCGAGGGAGCCGGGCGCAAGCTGGGCAAGGCTCAGGCCCCGATCCGTATCGCGGTGACCGGTCGACGGGTAGGGCCTCCGCTCTTCGAAGCGCTCGAGGTCCTCGGGTCCGAACGGACCCTGGGGCGGCTTCGTTCGGCCGCCGCTCTGTTGGCTGCTGGCGGGACGCCGTCCGAGTGACCCCCCGGGTGGGCACCCCCGGGTCGGTCCGCTGATACCGGTCCATCCAGGCATTCCGCTGCTCGTCTTCCGCCTGATCCGCATGTTGCTGCGCCTGGTCAAGTACCTGGTGGTGGCCGTCCTCATTTACCTGGGGGTGACGGCCTACCAGGTGTGGAAGGTCGGTCAGCGCTACCAGCCCCGGCCAGCTGGGGCCATCGTGGTGATGGGGGCGGCCCAGTACAACGGGGTCCCGTCGCCCGATCTGCGGGCCCGGCTCGACCAGGCCGCCCTGCTGTGGCACCAGAACTACTCGCACTCGATCATGGTGACCGGCTCGAAGGAGCCCGGTGACGTGTTCACCGAGGCGCAGGCTTCCGTGAACTACCTGGTGTCGATGGGGATCCCGGCACGGGACGTCTTCCAAGCCGGGGGACGTGACTCATGGCAGAACTTGTCCGAGGCTGCCCCTACCCTCATCGCCCACGGTGACGTCGTGGTGCTGATGGTGACGGACAAGTTCCACGTGGCCCGCAGTATGGCCATCGCCTCGTCGGTGGGACTGACGCCGTATCCGACGCCGACTCAGACCTCGCCCATCAACGGACTGGCCGCGCTTCCCTATTACGCCAAGGAGACCGTGGGCGTGGCCATCGGTCGGATCATCGGGTTCGATCGGCTCCATTCGCCGGAGTGAACGGTGTGTGGGCGGTGGAGCGGGCGGCTTGTGACACCCGAGTGGGAAGTTGGACAACGATCAGAGCTGTGCTGGCGGTCAGTTAGGAACCCAGCGGGCTTGGATCGGGACGGGCCGTTGCACCGGGATTCGGGTGCGCTATTTGCATAGTTCTAGGTGTGCGAATTGTATAGTTTGTGCTGTTTCAGTGAAGTGGTGCCTGTAGGCGAATCATGGGTCTGCGGATGATGCCCGATACCGACGAAGGTCGGCCCTACTTGCGTCGTATCGTCGACGACGAACTCGACGAACTCCTTCCGCAGTTGGCCGCTGTACTGCTTGACGGACCGAAAGGCGTCGGTAAGACCTCTACGGCGCTCCAGAGGAGCCAGCCCGTCCGTCGACTGGACCGATCAGGCGAACGGTCAGTCCTCGAAGCCGATCCGCGGGTGATCGCCCGTGATCAGCCACCGGTCCTCCTAGACGAGTGGCAGCGAGTACCCGAGTTGTGGGACACCGTGAGGGATTTGGTGGATCACGACCACGCTGCTGGTCGTTTCCTCTTGACGGGATCTCCCCCAGGGCCAGACCTCCACTCTGGTGCGGCTCGGATCGCAACTGTCCGAGTGCGGCCTCTTGTGTTGTCCGAACGCGGCGTCGGCACTCCCACCGTTTCTTTCCGAGAGTTGCTAGGTGGACAGCGCCCCTCGGTAGGCGGTCGGTCCGCACTGGTGCTGGGTGACTATGTCGATGAGATCATGGCCAGTGGGTTCCCGGGGATGAGGCATCTCACAGGGCGGCCGTTGGTTGCCCAGCTCGACGGCTATTTGGACCGCATCGTCGATCACGAACTCCGCGAGGCTGGGTTTGTGTTGCGACGACCGGCCGCAGTGCGGGCTTGGATGGCTGCGTACGCAGCAGCTACAGCCACTACGGCCTCGTGGGAGACGATTCGGGATGCAGCGAGCGCTGGGCATGACGTCAAGCCATCGAGGATTACGACGAACCGCTACTCCGACTTCCTCCGCTCGTTGCGCATCCTCGACCCCATTGACGCATGGATCCCGACGTCCAACTACTTAGGTCGACTGGGCTCTACTCCCAAACACCACCTGGTCGATCCCGCACTTGCGGTGCGGCTGGTCGGATGCACGCGTGGCCATCTACTGCGTGGCGGCGATGGCTCGCCTACGCATGCAAGAGACGGCACGTACCTGGGAGCACTATTCGAATCACTCGTGGCCCTAACCGTCCGTACCTACGCGCAGGCCGCCGCAGCGCGCACGTTTCACCTTCGTGATCGAAGTGGGCGACACGAGGTGGATTTCATCGTGGAACACGACGGTGGAGTGCTGGCCCTGGAGGCGAAACTTGGTGCCACAGTCGAATCCCGAGACGTCCGCCACTTGATTTGGCTCGCCGAAGCGCTCGGAGACCGTCTCACGGACATGGTGGTCGTAACCACCGGACCGGAGGCCTACCGTCGTAACGACGGTGTCGCCGTTATTCCCCTTGGGCTACTGGGAGCGTAGAAATACCGGCCGGATCCAGCGGGTGATCAACCCAGGATGAGGCCGGGCAGTTCGATGATCGACCCGAGCAGATGGGTGTGAGGTGCTTCGGCTAACTCGTCCGCCGAGTGGGCCCCGGTCAACACGCCGGCCACGATGGACGCCCCCGACCGACTGCCGGCGATGAGGTCGCTGGTGGTGTCACCCACAACGGCCACCTCAGCTACGTCGTCGATCCGGAGACGGAGCACGGCGGTGAGGATCATGTCGGGCCACGGGCGACCCCGACCGGCATCGGCAGGGGACAGGGCCAGGTCGACCAGTCCCCCCCATCCGAGAGCCGCGATGATGCGGTCGCGGGTGGTCGGGGAGAATCCGGTGGTGAGGCAGATGCGTACCCCTGCGGCCCGTAGCGCGGCGAATACGTCCTCGGATCCAGGGAGGGCGACCACTTCGCCGCGGTCGACGGCCTGGTCGAATGCGGCTTCGAATGCGGTGTTGGCCTGTTCGGCCCGGTGACGGTCGCCCCCGAGCAGCTCGGTGAACACGGTGATCTTGGACTGGCCCATGGTGCGGCGGATGTAGGCAGCGGGGTCGTCCATCAGGTCGCCGGCCACCAGACCGACAGCGTCGAGTGCGGCCTGGAAGGCTTCCTCTACCGCTCCCTCATCGGCCACCGTGGTGCCAGCCATGTCGAGTGCGGCCAGTCGGATAGGGATGCTCATCGGGTCAGTTCCTCCCAGGTCTCCTCGGCGATGGCCGGAGACAGGGTCATACCCCGTCCGGCCGGGCCGGTCACCACCACGATGCCGGGATCGATGGTGGTCCGGTAGTAGATGCGCTCGTCGGTCACGCCGGTGTACACGCCGGCCCACCGTCGCACGACCGGGGGCAGGCTCCAACCCAGGAGCGCCTCGGCTCGGGCCCGCAGATCCTCATAGAGGTGCTCCTCGACGGCAAAGTCGAAGGGCTCGTCGTAGGAGTGGGTGTCCCCGATGGTGAGCCCGCCGCCGGCGCGCTGCACCAGCAGCAGCTGCATGCCCCACTGTGAGGTGGTGGCTGCAGGCTCGGGCAGAGCGTCGAGGCCGGGGAGGGCGAAGGCCGGGTAGTACCGCATGGAGTCGGCGTCGGCCAGGGCGGTCGTCAACCGTTCAGAGGCCGGTGCGGTCTGCATCATCTGGAGCCGGCACTTTCGTAGCGGGGCGGCCGCCAGGGTGGCCCCGATGCGGCCGCCGAGTCCGGAGAGGCGGTCACCGATGCACAGCACCACGGCGGTGCCTTCATGGCGGTTGCCGAGTTGGTCGACGGCGACGGCGGTGCCATCCGGGGTGGTCTCGACGTCGACCACCTGACGGCGGGGGAGCCACGTGTAGCGCCCGGTGGCCTCCAGGGTGATGCGCAGGGCGCCGAGGACCAGGCCGGGCTCGACGATGGCGTCGCGGGTGCAGCGGAGTCCGCCGAGGAGCTCACCCCGGACGGCTGGGTTGTGGGCACGGACTCCGTTGGCGTCGAGGAGCTCGAAGCCGCGGGTGGCGGCATCGGGCTGGGCGGCGGCCTCGGCCATGAGAGCGAGCTCGTTGTCGTGGCGGGCGATGGTGATCGATCCATCGGGGCGAAAGCCGACGGCGGGGGAGTGGATGGCCAACTGCTCCCATAGCTCACGGGCCCGGACGGCGAGGTCGAGTTCGGCGCCGGCGGCCCGGCCGCTGACCCACACGAGGCCGAAGTTGCGCACTGAGGCTCGGCGGGGTCCGGCATCGGCCTCGAGGTGGACTACCTCCCACCCCCGGCGGCAGGCCTCGACGGCGTGCATGGTGCCCAGGACGCCGCCCCCCACGATGATCACCCGGTGTGCGTCCATGGGACGATCGTAGCGAGGGGCTGAGGGTGGTCGGGACGGCGTCCGGGCGACACCGATCGGGCCGTTTCGAGTGTCGCCTTGGAGCGCTGAGGTGGTGTCGGAATGGGCCCCGTCCCAGGGTCGGCCCAGGTCGGCTAAATTGCTGGTTCGCCCATTCGGGGGTAGCTCAACCGGCAGAGCGCCAGACTCTGAATCTGGAGGTTGGAGGTTCGATCCCTCCCCCCCGAGCAGACACAGTGACCTCTCGGGGGAGTTGTGGAACATCGTCCTCGCGACGGTGCAGTACCGCCCTCAACGGGGCGTCATCACGGGTCGCTGCAGTTAGCGGCCCGACTTGGTCCCATCGTCTAGCGGCCTAGGACACCACCCTCTCAAGGTGGGAACACGGGTTCGAACCCCGTTGGGACTGCTCTGTGTATTGCCTGGTCAGGGGCTAAAAATGGCCTCAGACCAGTGGCGGTTTAGCTGGCCAGTTGCTCGGTGAGCATCCTGTGGGCGTTAGTGGAAACGCCCTGCCAGACAGCGACCACTGAATCCGCAGTTCTGGCCAGGTCCCCCAGTGCGGCTGCCAGCGCCTTGTCCCGATCCTCGGTGGCGTGCTGATGGACCATGGCTGCCGAAGGAGTGGGGTGACCCCCACGACGCATGATCTCGGCCAGCGAGGCCCCTTGAGGCTGCCACCCTCGCAAGACCGGAGTGCCGGAGATCGTGGAGGTGGAGATCAGGTCTGCCGATGTCGGCACGCACCTTGGCTCAGACCCGATTGAACTTGTAGGTGGGCAGGCGAATCTCGGTCTCGTTGGTGAACAGCCACGCCTCAGGCTCGGGCTCCACATTGTCAGCCAAGTGGTCGATGAGGACCTGCTTCAGGTTGGGCGGGATGGCCAAGGTTCGCCTCCCTGTCTCCGACTTCGGTGGCCCGAGGGTAGCGACTCCCTTGTGCGGGACGACCACTGTCTGTTCAATTTGGACGGTCATCTGGTCCACGTCGATGTGCTTGCGCTGGAGTCCAATCACTTCCCCCCGCCGAAGCTGACAGAACGCAGCGAGTGCCAGTGGCAGTCGGTAGAGGTCGGGGGTCTTAGACATTGCTTCCACAACCTCGGCGACCGATGCCGTCGGGCGCTTCTTCGACTTCACCGTTCCCGCACCCTTGATCCGGCAGGGATTGCTAATGAGCTGATGGTCTTCAACGGCTGCCCCAAGGATGGTCCGCAGGAGCCGGTACGCGTCGTCTCCTACAGCCTTGTACTGCTGACTGATTTCGTGTTCAACTCCCGAATGGGCCGGAGCGGATTGAGCCGGTGGTTCGCACCGCTGTGCGGGGCCGGGGCCGGGGCCGGGGCCGGGGTGGTCTTCATCGCCCGTGGGCTCGGCGTCTACTAGCCGTCCCGAGTGTCAGTGGTGCCCGACCCGACCTGAGTTGACCCGACCTGAAAAGGATTCCCCATGACTGCAACACCGGTGAACGTCGACAACTACGCCAGGGCCGAGGTGGCAGCCCAGGTCGATCGCATGATCGGCCTCGGTGCAGCGGTCAATGCGTGGGTGCACTTCCGCCGGCCTACGCCGATCGATCAGCAGAACGTGATCCGGATGAACCGGGACACGCTTTATAGCGTCGCGATCGTGAACATCTCCAAGGGGGCGACTCTCACGGTGCCCGATGGTGGTCGGCGCTACCTAACCGTCCAGGTAGTCAACGAGGACGGCTACGTCAACCGGGTGTTCCACCAGCCTGGTACGCATCCGCTGACAGTCGAAGAGTTCGACACTCCGTTCGTCATCTTGTTGGCTCGGACCCTGATGGACCCGGTAGACCGCGCCGATATAGCGGTCGCCAATGCGCTCCAGGATGGACTCATCATCGAGGCTGGCTCGGACGCGCCCTGGGTGATGGGCCGCTTTGAGGAGGAGAGCTACGAAGCCACGAAGAAGCCACTGCTGTCGCTTGGCCGGGGGATCAGCGACTCGAGGCGTACGTTCGGCCGCAAGGATGCGGTTGATCCGGTCTGGTTCCTCATCGGCACGGCTGGCGGGTTCGGCGGCCTGCCCGAGGAGGAGGCCTACTACGCCGTGCGGGCCGAACCCTGTCCGGCCGGCCGGTTCCATCTGACGGTGTCGAATGTTCCTGTCGACGGGTTCTGGTCGGTATCGGTCTACGCCCGAAACGGCTACTTCGAGAAGAATGCGTTCGACTCCTACAGCGTCAACAGCGTCACCGCCGTTCCCGATGCAGACGGTTCGGTCACCGTGATCTTCGGGCCGGAGCCCGACGGCTCGCCCAACTTCCTCTTCGTGTCAGACGGGTGGAACTACGTCGCCCGGATGTACCGCCCGCGTCCTGCGGTCCTGGACGGATCGTGGACGTTCCCGGAGCCTGAGCCTCTGGATTGATCCCAGCGTCGTGATCCCATCGTCGTGATCCCAGCGACCCTGACCCACGGGCTCCACGACCAGCCCAGCCAATCCGACGACAGGGGGTCGGACCTCAGATCCCCGTGCACGGGAACGCTCTGAGGTGATGGAGTTGCCAAGAGGTCAGGTCCACTCCGGAAGCGCTTGTCAGATCACGTCCCGCTGAGTGGTGTCACTTGGACCACAACATCCTCAACGATCCGTTGATCACGCCCATGGTCGATCGTCGCGTATGTTGTCGTGTTATATTAAATAGCAGTGCAACTCAACAAATCAGACCGAGGCCGGCCACCGCGTCGCCTCGTCTACCAGCGCCTTTCCGAGGCCGTCGAAGAACTCGACCAACGTCTCGGGGGATTGCCCACTCCGAATGATGCCCAGGCGATCTGGACGTCCATCTGGCACCTCGAAGCCCACCATTCGACCGCGCTCGAAGGCAACACACTGGTCATCGCCCAGGTCGAGACACTGCTCGCCGAGGGGCGAGCAGTCGGCGATAGGGAGCTTTCCGAGTACCTGGAGGTCACCGGGTATGCGACAGCCGCCCAATGGGTCTACGGCCACGCCTTGGACCCGGGCGATTGGACAAGCGGATCGATGCTGTCCCTCACCGAGGTTCGCCACATCCACGAATTGGCGCTTGGGCCAGTCTGGGGGGTGGCCCCCCACCCGAACGCGGGCGATCGGGAGGGTCCCGGAAGCTTTCGCCGGCACGATCTCCACCGATTTCCCGGTGGCATGCAGCCACCACCCTGGACTGAAGTCGAGGCGGCGATGGTCGATTGGATGAACTCTCTTGAGTCGATCAGCGACACGGAACGTCTCGTAGAGGCCGTGGCTGCAGCTCACGGAGCCTTTGAAAAGATCCATCCCTTCATCGACGGAAACGGCCGCACCGGAAGGTTGATCCTCAACCTGCTTCTGATGCGCGGTGGACTCCCACCTGCGCTCATCTTCACCAGACAGCGGTCGAAGTACCTCCAGGCGCTTCAACGATGCGATCAAGGCGACCCAGGACCTCTCGGCGAGATCGTGGCCCGAGCTGTGCTCGACAATCTCTATCGATTCGTCTATCCGGCAGTGGCCGGACCCGATTCGTTGATCCCGCTGGTTGCGCTCGTGAGCAAGCACGTGACGGTCACCTCCTTGAGGGCAGCAGCCGAACGGGGGAGGCTCCGGGCCCAGAAAGGTGCGGACGGCCAATGGAGGAGCACGAAGGAGTGGGTCCATGAGTATCGATCCTCTCGGTACTCAAGAGGATCGGGAGAGCCGCTGACATCCGATTCCGAGTCGAGGCCGGATTGAGAGCCATGAAGGGACCGGGGCGCCGTCGACGCCCAGATCGTGGCCCCATGGAATCGACGGGGCCGCACGACGGTCACCTCCGGTTCGGGTTCGAACCCCGTTGGGACTGCTCTGTGTACTGCCCGTTCAGGGGCGTGATGGAGGTTTCGACCTCTACCCCCTGGGCCAACTTCGTCCGTATTTCGTCCGTCTGAGATTCGGCGGGCACCAGCGACATGATCGCCCGACCGGGCCATTGAGTCGGGCGCAGGCGATCAGACGATCAGACGATCGGTTCACGGGTATTTGGGTCGAAACACCTCGTCAAAACCGTCGGCGCGGGGCATGATGTGAAACTCTTCGCGGATATCCGCAACTGGCCGGTGGGCCATGACGAGATGGTCGACCTGGCTGAAATCCTGGCTCACCGAGGCACCGCGCCGTAACGCTTCGGCCAATAGTGCTTCGGCTCCCGGGAGGTGCAGCGCCCCCTGGCCTTGATCGTCGCCGTAGACGTCGCCACCGTAGGGGACGAACTGAGCCTCTTCGGTGAGCCCATGCTTGATGAGCCCGGCCTCTTGGATCATGAGATTTGTCACGAAGGCCATCCAGTTGGCGTCTGAGTCACTCATGCCCACTTTGAATGCCCCGAGAGCGATCTCCCCTGGGCCGTCGGGCTCGTAGCCGGCGATGACATGATTCATGTCATGACTGATGTAGTACGCCGGCTCGGGGGTGTGGGGCCCGGGTAGGTGAAAACCGTGTCGCTCATAGAACTGCAAGTACGCCCAGCCCAGTGTCCCTTCAGACAGGTCGAAAAGCGCTCGGACCTGTGGCAGCACCTCCCCCCGTCGGCTGACATCCCGATCGGCTCAGAGAGATCGCTGATGAATCGCTGATAGTTGCGGACGTAGTCGGCCGAAGCTGCAACCGCATCCTTGGAGATCCACGACGCCAGGGCATCCAACGGAGGCCCTTCCACTCCTAGGGCCGTTGCGTACTCGACCAACCGTTCTGCCTGGTCACGGCTAGCCGGATGACGGCAGAACTGGACGACCATGGCCCACTGGACGAACCGTCGCTTACTTGAATCCGGCAGCGAGGCGGCGACCTCTGCGGGGCTGGCGCGTTCAGTCCCAAGCAACTCAATCGACCATAGGTTACGGGCTAGCGCTGCGACCACCCGATACTGCTCATCGGTCGGTCCGTCACCCAGGTCGCCAACCCCCAGAAGCCCAGCGGCAACAACTACTTGCGTGTCTGCGGGAAAGCACAGCGGGAGTTCGGAAGGGCTAGTCATGTTTGCGACGCTACCTGGCCCGCTCCCACCTGCACGCTGCTCCACTAAGGAGTCCACACCACACATCGACCAGGGGAAGAACATTGGCGCTCTCGCCAGTGTCCGGTTCCATGACCTATGTGTCCACCATGTCTCACGACATCGTGGACACCTGCTGAGGTGGCGTTCTTGGATCGTAACTATTCAGGCCCCATGACGATTGCGTTCACCACCTCACCTGTCCGTCTGTGCATTTTCGGGCACCAGTGAGATGACGGCCAGAGCGTTGAGGACGCCGTGGTCGAACTGACACCACGCGGCTGGGCGTGATCTCGGCGCCTGGGCCACATATGTCTGCAAGCGGCGTGCGTTTCAAGAAGGAACGGCTTGACCCAGGCCATGCCCTTACTTGGCCGTGACCCGATACCGTGCACGCATGACGCTCACCATTGGAATCCTCGGGGCCGCGCGCATCGCTCCAGCCGCCTGCATCCGGCCTGCGAGATCCACGGACGGCGTAGAAGTGGTCGCTATCGCTGCACGCGACAAACAACGGGCACAGAAGTTCGCCTCCAAGTACCAGATCGGCACCGTCCACGACAGCTACGACGACCTGCTCGCCGACCCAGCCATTGATGCGATCTACAATCCGTTGCCCAACGGCCTCCACGGAGTGTGGACTCTGCGGGCCATAGCTGCCGGCAAACATGTGCTGTGCGAGAAGCCGTTTGCTGCCAACGCTGACGAAGCCCGACATGTCGCCCAGGTCATCGACGCCCAGGACAAGGTCGTCATGGAAGCCTTCCACTACCGCTACCACCCGATGATGATCCGAGCGGCCGAGATCCTCGCCAGTGGTGAGATCGGCGAGGTTCGTCACGTCGACACCTCGCTGTGCATCCCCTTGCCGCTCCGTCACGACATTCGCTATCAGCTCGATCTGGCTGGAGGCGCGCTGATGGACATCGGCTGCTACGCCGTGAATCTGTGGCGCACCCTGTCAGGAGAGGAGCCGACCGTGGTTACTGCTCAGGCCAAGACCATCTCGGCGAACGTCGATCGGGCCATGGCCGCCACGCTTGTCACCCCGAACGGCGTTACCGGTTCGCTGCAGTGCTCGCTGCTGTCGGCCAAGCTCTTCCAGCTGAAGGGACGGGTCACGGGCACGAAGGGATCGCTGTCCCTGTTCAACCCGCTCGGGCCCCAGTTCTACAACCGCATCACCGTCAAGACGGGGTCGTCTCGGCGCGTGGAGCATGCCGAGCGGACCCCTACGTATGCCTTCCAGATGGAGGCCTTTCGCAACGCCGTGGTCGATGGGGCACCCTTCCCGACGACCCCTAGCGATGCCATCTCGACCATGGCGGTCATTGACGCCATCTACGCCGCCGCCGGGCTTACAGCCCGCCAGCCCACCCCGGCCTGATCTGT
>CAIVIS010000211.1 GCA_903906055.1 uncultured Acidimicrobiaceae bacterium | reverse complement strand
TGATCATCATCGGTGGACTGTTCGTGATCATCACGCTGTCCGTGGTCATCCAGGTGATCAGCTTCCGTCTGTTCCACCGCCGAGTCTTCCTCATGGCTCCGCTTCATCATCACTTTGAGTTGATGGGCTGGCCGGAGACGACGGTCATCGTCCGGTTCTGGATCTTGGGTGGCCTGTTTGCCGCCCTCGGGCTCGGGATCTTCTACGGGGACTTCCTGTCTGTCGGGACCCTCGGTTGAGGGGATTCGACTCGATGGTTGGACGCTGGCAAGGGTTCCACCACCTGGGCACGCGTATCGGCGAGGCTTAGGGAGTGGATCGCACTGCTACTCCAGATGCCCGCCCCGCCCTGGTGCGTTGGCTGACAGGTGTTCCCACCGCGCTTGCGTTGGCCATATTGGTCGCCGTCCTGTGTGTCACCGGTCTGGTGATGGTCGGCTCCGCATCCCCGGTGGTTTCCCTCATCACCTACCGGTCACCGTGGACGATCTTCTTCCGCCAGGTGCTCTGGATGGTGATCGGCCTCGGCGCACTTCTCATCCTCTCTCGCATCGATTATCGAAAGTGGCGGAAGCTGTCGATTCCCCTGGTGGCGGGCACCGTCCTGCTCCTGTTTGCCGTTCTGGTCCCCGGTGTCGGGGTGACCGTAGGTGGCTCCTCGCGGTGGATCGGCTTCGGTCTGGTGCGCCTGCAGCCGTCGGAACTCATGAAGCTGGCCATCGTGATCTTTGCTGCCGACATCATCGTTAGGCGAGCCGATCGTTCGGCGCCGGCAAAACAGGTGATCGCGCCGGTCGTGGGAGTCCTCATCTTGGCTGTGGCACTGATCATGAAGCAGCCCGACATGGGGACGGCCATGGTCTTGAGTTGCATCGGCTTCGGCATCCTGTTCATGAGTGGGGTGGCCCTCGGACCGTTGACCAAGGTGCTCTGCGCCTTCGGCGGGATCGCCCTCATCTTCTCGGTCAGCGACTCCTACCGCCGAGACCGGGTCCTGTCCTTCATCAATCCTGGTGCTCATCAGTCCGGTTCCGGATATCAGGTGTGGCAGTCGCTCATCGGACTCGGTTCCGGTCACCTCTTCGGCCTCGGCCTCGGTGGCGGCCGCGAAAAGTGGGGGACCCTCCCCA
This sequence comes from uncultured Acidimicrobiaceae bacterium, assembly GCA_903906055.1. Lineage (GTDB taxonomy): Bacteria > Actinomycetota > Acidimicrobiia > Acidimicrobiales > RAAP-2 > Bog-756. The sequence continues at coordinate 4,008 of CAIVIS010000211.1, read as the reverse complement.
ACGCGCACACGGACTTCATCTTTTCGGTGGTGGGCGAAGAACTCGGACTGGTCGGAGCCATCTTCATCCTGGGCCTGTTCTTCGCACTCGCCTGGTATGGCTACCGTGCGGCCAGTAGGGCGCCGGACCGCTTCGGGTGCTTGGTGGCGGTAGGGGTGACCACGTGGATCACCACACAAGCCGTCATCAACATGGGCGCCGTCATCGGCATGCTGCCGGTCACGGGGATTCCACTGCCGTTCGTCTCGTTCGGTGGTTCGTCCCTGGTGATCACCCTTGCCTCGGTGGGGATCCTCATGAACATCGCCATGCAAGAACGATCCGGCCCACGCCAGTCGTCCCGCAGGCGAAGACTCGTCCGAACGTGACTGCAGCGCACAGCGCAATGACCGGCCGCGGCCACAAGGGTGGATCAGGTCCCAGCGACAAGCGCTATGCGCTCGTTGCCGGCGGTGGGACAGCGGGACACCTCCAGCCGGCGCTGGCTATCGCTGAGGCCTTGGTATTGCGAGGGCACGCCCGATCGAGCATCGAGTTCGTGGGTTCTGAACGAGGACAAGACGCAGCCGTATTGCAGGGTCGTGGTTTTCCGGTGACGTTGCTGCCGGGGCGGGGCATCGTGCGCAGTCTGGCTCCACGTGACGTCATCGCCAATGCCCGATCCGTGGGTGAACTGTGCACGGCGGCCTTCCGGGCTGTGCGTGTCGTTGGCCGGACGCGCCCTCAGGTCGTCGTGGCGGTTGGTGGCTATGCCAGCTTGGCCGGAGCCGTGGGTGCCATCGTGCACCGCGTGCCGCTGGTGCTGGTCAACGTCGACGCTGTCCCCGGGGCGGCCAACCGACTGCTCGGCCGGTTTGCCGCCGCCAGTGCTGTGGGGTGGGAAGGAAACCCGCTGCCTCGGGCCGTGGTGACGGGCACACCGATCCGACCAGAGATCGCCGCCGTCCAGAGGGGCCCCGATGGCAGATCCAAAGCTCGAGCCGAACTCGGAATCCCCAACGATCGCTCGGTGGTCGTGGTGTTCGGAGGATCGCTCGGGGCCCGGCAGATCAACCAAGCGGTCGACGGCTTGGTCGAACTGTGGTCCAGCCGCGAAGACGTGGCGATCTACCACATCGTCGGGCGTCGGGACTGGGCCCGGTACTGCAGCGATCCATCGATCGGGCGGCTTCCTCCACTGCCGGACGCCGGTCAGATGGCGCCGACCCAAGGTATCAATGTGGTCCGGGTGGCCTACGAGGAGCGGATGAGCGCGGTCTACACGGCAGCCGATGTCATCGTCTGTCGGGCTGGTGCCATGTCGGTGGCCGAGTTGGCAGCGACAGGCACACCATCGGTGCTGGTTCCGCTGCCTGGTGCCCCCGGTGACCACCAGACAGCCAATGCCCGAGTGTTGGAGCGGGTCGGCGGTGCGGTGCTGCTGGCGGATCCAGATTGCACTCCGACGGGTCTGGCCGCCGCTGTCGACGGCTTGCTGACCGATGGCGAGCGTTTGGAACTGATGGGAAGGGCGGCATTGGCTCTGGCTCGAAGAGACGCGGCTGACGCCGGGGCATCGGTGGTGGAGCGGAGCGCGCTGCCCCCCAGCACCCCCAGCACCCCCAGCACCGGACCCAGCGATCACGTCAATGGAAGGAACGCATGAACACGACGCCGCAGGCAGGCCTGGGGGACCCCAAGGCTGTACGCCGTGTCCATATCGTAGGGGTGGGTGGGGCCGGCATGAGCGCCATCGCCACGGTCCTGCTGGCGATGGGCCATGAGGTCACCGGAAGTGATCTCCGCGAATCCGGTGTGACCGAACGCCTGCGCTCGTTGGGGGTCGGCGTGACGATCGGACACGACGGAGCGGCCGTGGGCAACGCCGATATCGTGACCCACTCCACGGCGGTGCAGGCCGGAAATCCGGAGATCGTCGAGGCTCACCGGCGGGGGATCCCGGTGCTTGCCCGAGCCGAGACGCTGGCGGCGATTGCGGCACGCAGGCGGTGCATCGCCGTGGCCGGCACCCACGGAAAGACGACCACGGCGTCGATGCTGTCGCTGATCCTGGTCGAGGCCGGTATGCGCCCGTCGTTCCTCATCGGTGGCGAGGTGAACGAGATCGGTACGAATGCGGTCTGGGACGAAGGCGAGTGGATCGTGGTCGAGGCCGACGAGAGCGATGGCAGCTTCCTCCATCTGACCCCCGAGATCGCCATCGTCACCAACGTGGAGGCCGACCACCTCGACCATTACGGCTCGTTCGCTGCCGTGCGTTCGGCATTTGCTGAGTTTGTGGAGTCAGCAGGACACCGGGTGGTCGGCGGTGACGACGCCGAGGCCCTCGCCATCGGCCGCGCCGCCGGGGCGGACATCGTGGGTCTCGTCGACGACGCTACCCATTCGATGAACTCTGTGGCCACGGGGCGCAGCTCGGTGGCCTTCGACCTCGTCGGTCCCGACGGCGTACTGATCACTCACATCCACGTGTCCGTGCCGGGCATCCACAATGCCAAGAACGCCGCCGCGGCCACGGTGGCAGCGCTGGCTGCCGGGGCACCCCCCGATGCCGCAGCACGTGCGCTGGCCCGGTTCGGCGGAGTAGCTCGACGCTTCGAGTTCCGAGGCGAGCGCAACGGGATCACGTTCGTGGACGACTACGCCCATCTGCCCACAGAGGTCCGCGCCGCACTGGCTGCCGCCCTCAACGGTTCGTGGGGGCGCGTCGTCGCCGTATTTCAGCCGCACCGGTACTCCCGCACGGCCGAGGTGGGTGAAGAGTTCGGTACCGCCTTTGGCGATGCCGACGTAGTCGTGATCACCGATGTCTACGGAGCGGGCGAGGCGCCCGTGCCCGGGGTGTCGGGACGATCGGTCTTCGATGCAGTCCATCGGGCGCGCCCGGACCTCGAGGTCCACTATGTGCCGGGGCGGACCGATCTCGTGGGTGCCGTAGCTGCGCTGCTCCGCGGTGGTGACCTCTGCATCACCTTGGGTGCGGGCGACTTGACCTCGTTGCCCGATGAGTTGATGGGCACGTTGGGATCGGCGTCGTGGTCCTGACTCGTGACATCGACGAGCTGGCTCGGCGCTTAGGGTCGGCAGCCGCAGTGGACGCTCCGCTCGGGAGTCGGACCACGTACCGGGTCGGTGGGTCGGCTGCCGTTGCTACCGAAGCCGCTGATGAAGTAGCGCTGGTGGCGGTGGCTCGATCGCTCGACGGCCTGGATATCCCGGTGCTGGTGCTGGGGAACGGCTCGAACCTGCTGGTGGCCGATGTCGGGTTTCGTGGGCTGGTGGTGACCCTGGGTGCCGGGTTCGACGACCTGTCGATCACTGGCACCGACGTGCGGGTCGGCGCCACCGTGGCCCTGCCCACGTTGGCCCGGCGTACCGCGGCAGCAGGCTTGCGCGGGCTCGAATGGGCCGTGGGTGTGCCAGGTTCCGTAGGTGGAGGCGTGCGGATGAACGCCGGTGGACACGGATCGGACACCGCCGCCACCTTGATCCGCTACCGCACGGTCGACCTGGAGACGGCGGCGGTCGTCGAATCCCCGGCATCGCGGCTGGACGCCTCGTACCGGCGTACCACGGTGTCCTCCACCGAGGTGGTGGTGGAGGCGACCCACCGTCTGGAGTTGGGGGACCCGGCGGCCGCCAAGGAGGTCATCGACGAGATCGTGCGTTGGCGTCGGGCCAACCAGCCCGGTGGTGCCAACGCTGGATCGGTGTTCACCAATCCGCCTGGTGACTCGGCAGGCAGGCTGATCGATGTCTGCGGACTCAAGGGATTACGGATCGGTACCGCCGAGGTCTCGACCAAGCACGCCAACTTCATCCAGGCAGACCGGGGCGGGTCGGCTGACGACGTGCGCCGGGTCATCGACCGGGTGCGGTCAGTCGTATCGGATGTCACAGGCATCGAACTGGTCACCGAGGTGCGGATGGTCGGATTCGACGGGGGAGATGTAGCGCCATGAGCCCCCCGGCAGAAGCAGATGTGGCGATCAACCCCAGGATCCGTCA
>CAIVIS010000210.1 GCA_903906055.1 uncultured Acidimicrobiaceae bacterium | reverse complement strand
GCCGTCCTTGCCGAGCAGCACGACGAATGGGCCGTCGGGAGGCGCTACATGAGCACTGAGTCGCTCATCAAGGCCCGCACGCAGTTGATCACCGAGGAAGTGGCCGAAGCCGAGGAGGTGACAGCAGTCCAACTCGAAGTAGCCAGCTAGCCAATCAACATGATTGGTGCGGTGGTCGTGTTACACCACTTGCCTGGACTTGACCAGATTCGGCCAATCGTCACGGAACTTTTATGTGACGCGGTCCGGTACTGAGTGCGGTCAGTAGCCTCGGAACCCGATGTGGGTGGTCGCTAGGGTGGAGTCGTGGCATCCAAGACACCCGCCGAAGGCCTGCCCGAGCAAGACCGTTCGGGTCCGACGGACCCCCAAGACCGTTCGGGACGACTTCGGGGGGCCGAGGCGTTGCGCCTGCACTTCACTCTGGTTGCCGGTCTGGCCCTCTGCGTGGCCGCCTTCGTGTTCGAGATATCGCGTGCGCTCGGTGGCAACACGCTCAGCTGGGCCTACGTGTTCGAGTGGCCAATATTCGCCGTGTTCGCCCTCTACATGTGGTGGAACCTCCTCCACGGACAGGATGGATCTCGTAGCAAGCGACGCACTCGGACCCCCGCTGCTGTCACCGATCCCAGTGGCGCAGCCGCGAGTGCGGCAGATGCCAGTGATGGTGCAGATCTACTCGCCTGGCAGGCTTACCTGGCCGGCATGGAGGCCGAAGAGGCCCGCCAGTCAGACAGGCCCAGCCCCGACTGACCCATGGTCGTCCGGCCCACGCGGGTCGGTGACGTAAGGGCAATAGCCAGTTTCGGCGCCGCTCCTCGGTATCAGACCCGGCCGACCGCACGCTCGAATGCGGCCGACACCCCGCCCTCTGCTCCATAGATCCGATACGCGATCAGCACCAGGGCCGGGATGGCCCAGAAGTCTCCGCACACCCACAGGATCCCCGCCGCCACCCGCTGGTCGCTCAAGGCGGCGGCCGGACCCTGCATGGCCACGTGCATCGAGTACCAAGGGGTGTGAGTGAAGATCGCCATCGACATGGCCAGCACCAGCATCTCAAACGCAGTGATCACGATGGCGATGATCTGGATCCGAGTCGAGCCCCGCGGCGGGCCCGGGTGGGACGGCAGGATGATCCGCCAGTACAGGTAGCCCGCGGCCACGAACATGGGTGCCATCAACCAGTTCATGGCCCACTCGTGCCATGAACCCCAGTCGTAGACATGGGGCAGGTGCCACAGGATCATCGTCCCGTTGAACAAGATGATGGCGGTTACCGGATAGGTGAGCACCTTTACCGGACCCCGCAGGAACCGCCCCGAACGGGACAGGTGGTACGCCCGCAACCACTTCCGACGCCGCTCCACGGGCAGGGCGAACAGGAGCGGGACCCACGGGGCTCCGAGGATCAGCAGGGGCGGCAGAAAGAACATCTCGAACACGTGGGAAACCATGTGGATGCTGAGGCGGGTCATGGACCACCGTTCCAGCGGTCCTGACGCCACCAGGGCCAAGAGCACCAGTCCGGCATAGAAGGCCAGCGCTCGGTGCCAGCGCGCTCGGCGATGGGCCGCCGTCTGGCGTTTGGCCAGCCGACGCCGGCCGACCTCGTAGGCGATCCCTGCCACCACTGCACACACAGCCAGCGGGGTGATCTGCCAGTACTGGGGGAGCACCATCGGTCCGTCCTTCCGAGACGGGCCGATAGTACCGGCCCCGAGACGGCTCCGGTCCGGTCAGCCCGACGACCCGTACTGCAGGGGGACCGACTGACGACCCACCCGCGTCCACGATGTCGCCCCAGAGGTGGTGCTCCATACCGTGAGCGAGGTTCCTGAAGGCACGAAGGCGTCGGTTTCGTTGCCGATGGTGGCCACGGCAGTGGTGCCATCTGGGACTGGGGCCAGTTGTACCCAGGGTTGTCCGGGTCCGTCCGTCGTCTCGACCCTCCGAGACGCGCCCGAACCGACCAGCACGGTGACGCCACGGCCGCCGCCCCCGCCGATCCCAGAGGACAGAAGGGACCATCCGGAGGAAAGGACCAGCGCTGGCGAACCGGTGAACCCGAATCCACCGGTGGCCCCGGTGTCACCCCACAGCCCCATCAGCTCGACGGCACCGTCGACATCTCCCTTGGCCAGTCCAGTGATGCCTGTGGGCCCAGCCTCCAGTCGGATCACCGAGGTAGCCGACGGGTTCTGCCCCCCGAACGCCGGTCCGACGAAGTGCCAGCCGCCCCCCGAGACGAACAGCCCAACGGCTGAAGAGTGTGCGCAACCCGCTCCCACCACGGGAGCATTCGCCGAGGTGACGGCCACAGCGGTGATCGCACTGACACCGCATCGAGGGGTCACCCGGTCCAACTGTTTCGGCAATACCACCCGCTGCCACCTCTTCGTCACCGGGTCGGACTCGATGACGGCCTGAGTGGGACCGGCCAGTACCGCAGCAACCCGTCCGTCGACCCCAGTAGCCAGTGCATCAGGTACTGCGGCCAGCGTGCCGGGAATGTCACCAGGGTTCCAGTGGGCACCCCCGTCGACACTGTGGGCCAGAACGGAGAAGGTCAGGTCGGCAGAGGGAAGGAACCCAGCCGTCAAAGATCCGGCGGCCGCGGATCCGACGACCAGGCCCCCGTTGTCGGCCACGCCTGGCGGGGTCGCCAGCTTCCAAGCGGTATCGCCGTCCTTGTGGGTGAAGAGTTCGTAAAACGTGTTGGCCGGTTCATTGAACTTCCCCATGGCGAACACCACTGTCGTCTGGTCCGCCGTGGTGGTCGATGCCGACAGTGTTGCGGGCGCCACGTTCGCCACTGTGGCTGGCGTGATTCCGCTGCCGTGCGAGCCGACCACGACGATCCCCACG
>CAIVIS010000209.1 GCA_903906055.1 uncultured Acidimicrobiaceae bacterium | reverse complement strand
GGTCGCTGCCACCTTCCGGTAGGGACGGGGGCGAACGCCCGTGGCCACCGAAGAGGATTGGGACTCCTATCGGGCCGCTGTCGTCGACGTGTCTCCGCCCGGCGGTGCCCCGTTCCGGATCGTCCCGGCCGAGCCAGGAACAGCCGGGGCCTGGCCTGAGGGCCTGACGCCTCCGGTCTTCGTCATCACGGCATGGAACCCTGACAGCGTCCGGCTCACGCCCGAGGAGAACCAGGCTCGACATGTGCAACTGCTGGGAGAACTCGAGTTACTCGGCCTGCCATGGTGGCCGGCGGTCGGACGAGACCCTGCCAGCAGTCACGCCGAGGAGGGCATCCTCATCTCGCAGATCGCAGAAGCAGAGGCGCTCGCCATCGGCCGGGCGTATGGACAGGCAGCCGTCTTCGCGTGGACCCCGGTCGCTTGGGAGATCATCTCGTGCAGCGATGACCGGCGCCATGTCGGAGGATGGCGTGCGCTCGCTGATCTGGCTCCAACGGCGTAGAGCCCGCGGCGCCCCTGAGTCGGTGGACGATCTCCACCCTGGAAGGCCGAAGCCACCCACGCAACGTCGCGCAGAGCCAGTGCGTGCCCCATACTGTCCAGCATCAGCCATCGGCACTACGTAGTCGACGGACACCCATGGAGCCAGCACTGCTCTTGATGTCGAGGAGGAAGATGGAACTACCGATCGGGCACCGAGCGTTCGGACCGGACGATGTGTTCGAGAGCCTGACGCACCAGGCGATCGAAGGCGACTGGACCCGCGGCTTCACCATGCGCAGCCAAGGGGACGACCCGTGGGGCATGAACATCTTCGGACCCGACCGCATCGCGTTTTCCGCACCGGACGAACGCCGATCCGAAGTCGTCGCACTCCGACAGTCGATCATCGAGCTGGTACGGCCCTTCTTCATCAGCGAGCGGTCCTGGAACGACCTGGGGGTGGCACTCACCACCCTCTATACGAACTCCGACCTGTGCGCCTTCATGGAGGAGCGACGGGGCAACCTGTTCATCATCACCCCCCATGTGCAATTCCACGACCTGGGGATTCTTGCCGCGAGCAGCATGGCGGTCCGGGCTGAGCTGCCCAAGGACAATCCCTTCGCATCCCCGGACGACCCGGCCCGAGATCAATCGATCGTGGCGAACCGGGTGCTCTCCATGCTCGACCACGAGGCATTCAACGCGCTCACCGGCCTTCCGATCCTCGAGGGCCTGATGCTTCCCCTCGCCAGTGTCATCACGACGATCTCCTCCAGCGGTTCAGGGAAGCTGGCTCGGATGAAGCTCGGACCGAGCCTCGTGTCTGCACTGAACGATGCGACCCGGGCCCACTTGGTCCAACTGACCACTCGGGGTTCTCAGATCATCATGCTGGCCCCATCGGGCAGCCAGGCGAAGCTCGAGCGAGTCGACCGCTACTCCGAAGCGTTGGTCATCGGAGAGGCGAGCAGGGGAACCGCCGAACTGATCGTCGAACTCAATCTCGGCGAACCCATTACGAGACGCAACGTGGTCGCCGGGATGTTCTTGGACTGTCCGTCGATCGGCCCTGATGGTCAGATCAGCGCCCAAGAAGCCGGAGTCGCTCTTTGTCCGGATATTTGGGTTCCGACCAAAGCCAGCGAACTTGCGAGCATCATGAAGGCCACGATCCGAACAGGGGTAGGGCGCGGCCGCCAACACGGTCATGAGTTCCGGTATGGACGGGCGAGCCAAGACGCGATCTTGCGAAGGTCGGAGATCACCGCCCTCGATCGGGCCCGACTTACCGAGGTCTTCGCCTGATCAGCGGACGCGGTTCACCATCTTGACCAAGCGGGTCGAAAGGACGGCGTCGATCTTGGCGCCCTGAGGCTGCGTGAGGGTCCCGGCGGTGACGGCCTGGGCCACCCTGGCGTCGGCAGCGACAGTCAACGCGTCAATGACCGCCTGTGCGGTGCTGTGATGCTCGACGGCCACCTGGGCGATGGACATCCCCGTCTTGAGCTCGGCGACCAGGGCCTGGGGCGTAATGCCGATGGTCGTGGCGCTGACGGTGACGGCGGCCTTGCGGAGGCCCTTGCCGTTGACCTTGAGCCACGTGCGGAGCGCGTGCTGATGGGTCCGCGCTGGCGCGGACACCGCAGTCGTCGCTGTCGGCGTGCCGGCGTAGGCGGTCCCACCGATGGCGAGACTGGCGAACAGGGCGCCACTGAGGACAACGGGGGCGATGCGCTTCTTCAACATGTCTGACTCCTTGGAGGATCCGGGGCTCGACGAGCGTTCGTGTGCGCGCGCGTAGTCAATCCTCACAGAGGTCGGCGCAAATTATGCCGCGGCCCAGCGGTAGGTCGGGCCCAACTCCGGATCGTCCGACCGGCTGTCCTAGTGCAGCGGATGAAACGCCGACTCGGCCCGTGGGATCAGGGGTCCGCATCGGCACCACCTCCCTCGTGGCCAGATGAGACCACCTCGGGATTGTCGTGACGGCGCCACGCATGACGGGTCCTCTGGCCGCAGATGGCGTCAGAAACCCGACGGCTCAGTTTCATATTCCGGCTCGAGTGGCCGCATCTCGTGGTGCAGCGGGTGCAGG
>CAIVIS010000208.1 GCA_903906055.1 uncultured Acidimicrobiaceae bacterium | reverse complement strand
GAGTAATCCCCGACGCCCAGGTGGATGATGGCGCGAGAGTTGCTAATCGACTTCTTCAAGTTGCCAGCCTCGGCCATGGCCCGAGGGTCGGTGCCCTTGTAGACCGGGGCGTTGGCCTTGGCCTTGCGGACGATCAGCCGGCCGCTGGCCCGAAGTGCATACAGGGTGGACTTGTCAGTGACTCGGTCCATTTCTGCGAACGCAGCCTTAGCCTTCCCTGTGACCATCGACATCGAGAAGAACTCAGCCATCGACCGCCCCCGCTATCCGTGCTTGTTGTTTCAGTTTGTGATTGAGGTGGACCGAATGGATACGTGCCATCACCCGCAGCTTGAAGTCCGATTGCTCGTCTTCGGGAGGCTGCCACCAGGGGCAGGCTTGCCCGATGAGATACGTCTCGTGGCACTCAGAGAGCCACCGAGGCAAGGGTTCGGCGAGCGTGCCGCCTTCCAGTAGCGTGCCGAGGGCTAGGAAGGCTGCGTAGGGGAGTCTTCGTCCGGTGTCGCCCCGAAGTCGGGCTGAAGCGCCTCGGCGTATCCGCCCTTCTGACAGGCGTCGTAGATGGCGTTGATGGGACCGTCGGGCAACTCGTCCAGCACCTCTTGGCACACCGACCCGAAAGACCATTCACGGGTGACGGCCAGGACCATGGCTTCGGCGAGATCCTCGAACCCGTTGAGGCCGTCAGCGGACGACATCATGGTTCGCCCCACCGCAGCCGCCCGATCCGGGTCATCATCGCCGGGGATGCCATCCCCGGCATTCGTCGCAGCGGTGACGATGTCGTACATCTTGCCCCGATACTTGCGGGCCGCCTTGCGGGGGATCTCGTCGGGCTCACGCAGCTCAGCCCACTGGTCGTTGGGTAGTTCGAGTCTCGGCATCAGTAGAGCGTGGTCGTGCCGGTGGTCTTGGTCGACAGTGTGACGAGGGCCGGGGACAGCCCACCGCCAGCGGTCGTCTTGTCGGTCGCGTTGGCGATGGCCTGGAAGGGCACGTCGAGCGTCACGTACGCCTTGCCTTGCTGGACGACCTTGACGGCCTCGTAGTTGACCACCGAGGTCTGGACCGCCACGCCATTGTCCGTGGCGGCTGCGCCCTGGCCGATGCGTGCGGTCAGCGAGAACGACGGCTGGCTCTGGTTGATGTAGTTGAGCAGCTGTACGTCATCATCCACGATGATCGAGGTCTTGACCGATGCCGCCACCGGGCCACTGAAGATGGCCAGCGGGTCTTGCACGCCCTGGAGCGTGAAGATCTCGCCGAATGCCTGGCGCTTGAACGAGTAGTCCGCCGTCATCACCTTGCCGGTGATAGCGCTGGCGCTCACCGTAGCCCCGGACAGTGCCGGTGACGCCGCTGCGCTGGAGACGAAGTGGGTCGCATCGGTGATGCTCGCCACCGTCGTGCCGGCGGCGAATGCTCCGGTGCCACCGACGACGCTCAGGAGCATCCCGACCGCCAGGCCCGAGGTCGAGGCGACCGTGTTGGCAGTGGTCACGCTCGATGCGCCCGTCAGCAACTTGCCGATGCTGGCCGTAGCGGTGCGGGCCGGCAGCGGGGTGAACGACGAGAACACCGGGGGGATGGTGGCCGGGTTGTTGACCACACCCGAGGCGAAGCTCTTGATCGTGGCGGTGTAACCGGCCAGTGCGCCCGGTGCGAACTTGATGGCCAGGTCCGAGCAGACAGCCTTGGCGTACACCCGAGTGTTCGATGCGCCTGGGTTGTAGTCGTAGTACAGGTACGACGATGGCTGGCCGTTGCCGGTGTTCTGCGGGCTGAAGGCGTACTGGGTCGGCACGATGCCAGCGGTGGCGGTGTAGTCGTACGCACCGAAGAACGAGCTGAGCAGGTAGCCGAACGTATCGGGGAAGATGTCACCGGCGAGGCTGATGTTCCCGACTCGGGTGCCCTGCTGTGCGCCGTAGATGTCGGCCTGCGAGCCACGCATGCCCTTGTCGTAGAGCTGCACATAGTCGTCAGAGAAGTCCATCGACGTGACCGGCATGTAGGCGGTCGGGCCGACGCTCGCCGTCAACTGGAAGTAGACGTAGGCGTTGGCACTGTGGGCGTACGCCGTGGCGGCGATGGCCAGGGTGGACCCATCGGTGACACCGGAGATCGTCCCGCTGGGGATGACCGTCTCGGTGAGCACGCCGTCGACGATGACGACGGAGTAGGTGGCACCCACGGTGCTCGAGGCTGCGGTGATGTTCTTCAACGTCAACGACGTGGCACCAGCGGCGACCGCTGCGCTCAGGTTGGCGTTTTGGGTGTCCTTGGCGACACCGATCCATGACCTAAAGGCTGACTGGGCCATATCGCTTAGACCTCGTTCTCAGGCGCAGGGGCCTGCTCGGTGGCCTTGGTGGCCTTGGTGGATGGTGCCGTCCAGAGCACGTAGGGCGTGCCTGGGTCGGTGTCGAACAGATAGGCGGGACCTTCTTCGGTCACGCCGGGGATGAAGTACTGGGGCATCTCGCTCCTAGTTGATGGTGAGAACGTCGATGGTTACGGACAACTCGCACAGCCGGCCGACCGGGGATTCGGTCCAGGTGGCGTTGCCGCCACTGGTCCCACCCGGATGGGCTTCGAGGATGGTGGACCCGAGGGACGGGTCGGTACGCACAGCGGTCTCGATGTAGCCGGCCAGGACGTAGGCCCGGCTGGTGATGGCCACTGCATCCGGGTCACCGCTCCAGGCGGACACCAGACAGGTGATGGTGTAGGTCTCCTGCAGCGCACCGGCCTGGTAACTCCCGAGGAACGCTTCGGGGACCACAGTGCGGCGCACGTCGGTGGCGATCTGGATGATGTCGTTCGGCGTGTCCATCCCGACCTCGCCCTGGCACACCAGGATCGTCGGGTCGGCGGCTGTCTGTGTGGTGATAAGCGTGGTCAGTGCAGCGACCGCAGCGGGGACTGTGGATACGGGGATGCTCATCCGATGCTCGGGTGGCGCACATTGGGGGCGAGCATTTCCCGTACCCGCCCGCTGACGAAGAAGCCCATGATGGGCCGGGTCGATTCGTCATCGTCTACCTGTGAGCCGCCTGGACGCGGCCGACCCTGCTGGGTGAGTTGGAAGTGGGTGCGGAGCAGCTCAAGGGCAGCGTTCGTGATGTTGGCCGGTACCTGGGCATACCCTGCGGTGTAGGTCACGAAGACCTGGTCGGCACCGTTCGGGAAGGAAGTCTGGCCACCGCCGACTGTGCGGCGCACGATGCGACCCGGCGGCTCGAACATGTAGCTGTAAATTGTGCCGAGGTCGGGGCTGGGGACCTGGGTCAGCGGGTACGGGATCGGGCCTCGGTACTCGGTGACCGACTGGACCGAGAGCACCGGGCGGTACCGCAGTGAGATCCAGGGCGAGCCGCCGTCGTAGGTCTCAGAGACGAGGCGCTGCAAGATCGGCCCGGTGATGCCCTCGATGACGGGGCGCAGCTGGTCGATGAACTTGATGAGGCGGGCGTCCCGGCTGCGGTCGGTGGACGGGATCTGCAGGTAGTCCTTGGCCTCGCCGAGTGAGATGATCCGTGCCCCGCCAGCGGTGGTGAGGTTCTCCTCGACCGTGACCTCGAGGTCGCCCACGGTGGGAAACGTCATCTGCGAGCCGCCAGAGAAGGCCACGACCCAGTTGCCGACGAACTGGCCGGCGTTGGCCGTGTCCTGGGCGGTGAAGGTGTAACTGACCGTGGCCGGGTTGGTGGCGCTGGTGATCGTCGCTGACTTGTTGAGCATTGGGGCGTTGGCGGTCAACTGGCGCAGGACGAGGTTGACCGTGGCCCCGGTGAGGTTGACGCTGGTCCCGTCGGAATAGGTGAGCGTGTCGGTGAGGACCGGGGCGGTGTCGCCCTGCTTGATCGTGAAGTCGGCCATCAGCTCTTTCCTGCCTTCTCTGTGGGGCTGACGAGTCCGGTGCGCCCGGTGGGTGCATCGAGGGCCGTGGCCGCCTTGGGGCTAGAGAGCCCCGAGCGGGTGACAGTGGCGGGGATGGAGTCCCGCCCGAGTCGACCGGTGGGGCTGACGAGCCCGGCCTGGGTGATCGTGACGGTGTAGTTGGTGGCACCGAGTGGGAGCGTGCCCAGGCGGACGGCGCCGAGGGCGGGCTTGGTCACGTCAGTACTGGCAGGATGTCGCCCTGCTTGATCGTGAAGTCGGCCACTGCTACCTCGCTATCAGCTGGTCGGGTGAGAAACTGTTACGGATCGCCGAGAAGAACGTCCGCGCTAGCAGTCGGTGGCCGCGGGAGTTCGGATGGACCCCGTCGGGGAGAAACAGGCTCGTGCCCGGCGACGCCCCGCCGAACGCCGTGTATATGTCCACGAGCTGCACGTTGCCCGCGAATGCCGGTTCGGCGGTATTCCCACCGAGGGGTGCCTGCGTGCCGGCAATGACCGCCGAGGAGATGGTGTTGTACGCCTGAGCAATGGTCACCTGTCCGCCACTGAATGCCGGGGAGGCGGCGATGTTGGCCCACAGCACCGGCGTCTGCGGGTTCTGCGACTCCAAACCGAGGCTGTGGATCAGAAGCCAGGAGTTGGCTCCCGTCGCGGCGGTTATCGTGACCTTGATGGTGTGGGCACCAGAGGACAGCCCCGTGATCCGCTTGACCATCGGGACGTAGCTACTGGTCGTACAGGTTGTGGCGGATACGGTGACAGCGGTAGCCAGGACGGCCGTGGAACCGTTGGCAGCAACCGTCTGGATGACGTTCCCGGCCCCGATCCCGGTGGCCGTGACGACACGCCCGACGTCAGTTTGGGCGAAGTTGGAGGTTGAGCTGGTGAGGGTCGTGGATGAACCGGAGGTAGAAACGGTACCCGTCAGGGTCTTGACTGCATTGGCAGTCGTGGACACCGACTCGGTGTTGAAGCCCAGTCCGGCGAACGTGTAACTGCCGCCGCTCGGTGTCCCCGATGCGAGCGTGACGACCCCAGTTGAGTAGTTGACTCCGGTGACGAGCGTTCCCGCCGAGCCGGGTCCGGTGCAGGCCATCCCGATCGTGACATGGGCGGCGTTCGCTGTGGAGAACGTGATCGTCGCTCCGCTATTGGCGGTCGACGATGCCGTAAAGGTTCCCTGTGCGGGAACGAAGCCGTCGACGGTGATGAGGCCGGAGACCCCGTAGCCAGCCCCGGCCACGGCCAGCAGGAACAGGTCCACCGTGCCGCCCTCGAAGGCCGGTCCGAGGATGATCGACACAGAGTCCGATGTGGTCGGTGAGGTCCCGGCCCAGGATGTGAACAAGTCATAGCCCCAGTTGTTGTAGGTGACGGGCATACTCCCGACGAGGGTGACATTGACGGGGGCGCTTGTCCAAGTGCCGCCGCCGTTGGAGGTCTGCCAGTTCGCTTGCTGCGGATAGGACAGATGCGGGCAACACTCCCGAGCGATGGCGGCACGGACGCACTCGGCCCATGCCGTGTTGTCCTGGGCCAGCGATCCAACATCGTTATAGCCGTGCGTGTTCACATGGATGCCGACCGGCGAAAGACTCTCGTATCCTCCGGCCGGGGTCCCCGCAACGGCGGACACGTTGCCCTGTGACCCGATGGGGATTCCCGTAGCGCCGATATCGTTCACGGCGATCGAGGTGGCACCGAGCAGGGCGTTGCCGTTGGCCGTGGCCCGGACCCCGTTGTTGAACAGGATCGTCCAGCCCGACGCGATCGGATACTGGAGGGCGGTGCAGAGGATGGAGGTGGCGTGCGCCGCCGCCGCAGTCCTGACGTTGACCTCGGGGGCGTTCGGGCGGGAGTAGCCCGAGTAGGAGAACAGCGTCCACCAGGACCCGAAGCTGCCGACCCCGAAGTAGGGATTGTTGCCTTGCAGGCATGACCCGCTGACGGCGTAGTTTCGGTAGCGGGTGCCGTATCGGATGGTGACCACGCCACCCGGATCGGCCAACCCGGTGCCGACCTTGGTCATCCGCCAGAACACTTCTTGTGCGATCCCCCCGGTGGTTGCCAGTCCGTAGCGGACGGCCGGGAAGTAGGGGGGCAGTCCGATATTAGTGAAGTTGGCCCCGGCGATTGCGTTCTGGTACGCGTTGATGTTCCAGATTTGGAGCGGCACATTCGCCGTGGCGTTGACGCCCGACAGGAACGCCACCGAGGAGAGTGAGAGGGTGCCGAGCTGATCTCCGTAGCCGATGCCAAGGGTCTTGGAGTTGGTGTTTGCTCCGGTGATGGTGGCTGACGGTGTATACCAGACGGCCTCGATTGTTGCGTCGCCGGGGATCGTATCGAGGAAGATGTCCGCCGAAGCCGCAGCTGCGGTGCTGGCGGGAACGATGTAGGTCTTGGTGTAGGCACCGCCCGACGTCCCGACCCCCAACGCGTCGCGCAGGGCGTTCGGCCACTGCTCACCATCTGCCGGGTAGGGGTCAGAGGCCGCATTGCTGACACCGTACGGACTGAGCGGCGGTGCCACCCAGGAGTGCCCCCAGTCAATGAGCCGGGACGAGTTCGGTACTTGGGATTGGTAGCTCGTGACAGACTTGTCGGTAATCCAGCCAGTAACGATGGTCCCACCGCCGCCGGGGATGTAGATCTCGGCCAGGAGAACGGACCCGGCGGGGATGGCCGGCTTCACTGGCGGGTTGTAGCCCGAGG
>CAIVIS010000207.1 GCA_903906055.1 uncultured Acidimicrobiaceae bacterium | reverse complement strand
TCGTGCGTCCGTGGCAGAGGACGTCGGATGCACTGGAGTCGATCGGTCGGTTCGCCGACGAGTTCATCCAACCATGACGGGTCCATGACGGGTCCACGGCGAGGGGAGAACAGATGAACGTCGGCCGCCTGATGGACCCCGCACTCGAAGCCGTCCCCGACCGCATCGCCCTAGTCGCCGGTCACGAGCCCATCACCTACCGTCAACTGGAGTCGCTCGTCCAGCGGGCCGGCTCTGCGTTGGCTGCAGCCGGGGTCGTCCCCGGGGACACGGTGGCCCTGGTGGACCTGGCTGGAGCCCTGCCGGTGGCCACCATCCTGGCTGCGGCCCGCATGGGGGCGGCGACGGCCCAGATGAACGCCTACCTGACCACCGGGGAGCTCCACCAGCTGGTGGCACTGGTGGGAGCCCGGGTAGGGGTGGCCGGCGCACCGTTCCGTGCACGCCTCGAGGAGGCCATGGACGGACCGGTGCTGGGATGGTCCGACGTCGTCGGGGCTGAAGACCGGGCCCGTCCATCGATCGGCGAGCGCGACGACACCGCTCTAGTGCTGTTCACCAGCGGGACGACCGGGCTGCCCAAGCCGGTCGCCATCAGCCACGGTGTGGTGGCTGACCGGCTGGCCTACTGGACCAAACCCATCGACGCAGAAGCGGAACAGGTGGTGGACATGATGTCCGCACCCATCTTCCACATCGGGGGCACCCTCGGGCTGTTCGTCTCCTTGCACCAGGGAAAGCAGCTCGTCTTGCTGCAGAAGTTCGATGCCGGGACGTGGCTTGAGCTGGTGGAGCGCTACCGGGTCCGACAGACCTTCGTGGTGCCGACCATGTTGGTCCGGATACTGGATCATCCGAAGTTTGCCGACACCGACCTCAGCTCGTTGCGATCGTTGAGCTATGGAGCGGCGCCGGCGTCCGCCGACCTGATCCGGCGAGCCATGGCCGAACTGCCTGGCGTCGACTTCGCCAACACCTTCGGCCAGACCGAGACATTGGGCGCCTATGCCTCGCTCACTCCCGACGATCACCGCCAGGGGGACAGGCTGGGTTCGGTCGGACGTCCGCTGGCCGGGGTCGAGATGCGCATCGTCGACCCGGCTTCGGGTGATCCTGTCGCCCCCGGAACACCCGGTGAGTTCTGGGTGCGCGCCGCCCAGAACACGACGGCTGCGTGGCTGGCCACCGGGGACACTGGATGGCAGGACGAGGACGGCTACCTGTTCCTGTCTGGCCGGCTGTCCGATGTGATCAACCGTGGGGGAGAGAAGTTCGGTCCCGTCGAGGTGGAGTCGGTCCTGTGTGCCCATCCTGCGGTGGTCGAGGCGGCGGTCGTCGGCGTGCCCGATGCGGAGCTCGGTGAGCGGGTGGGTGCCGTCGTCGTCGTATGTGCACCGGTGACCGCTGATGAACTCACCGCCCACTGCGCGACTCGGCTGGCCTCGTACAAGCTCCCTGAGTACCTGGGGTTCGCCGACGAGCTGCCGATGACGGTCCTCGGGAAGCTCGACCGGCGATCCCTCCTCGACGACCTGTCGAAGGACCGCTAGGGGCTCGGCGCGCTAGTCTCCCGGGCGTTCGCCCTGCAGGGTGGATATACGACAGGGGGAGACCCACATGGCCGACGACATCCTCAGCACCATCATCGGTACGCCGACCGGAACCACGGTGGTGACGGTCGAGCGCGGACAGTTGGCACTGTTCGCCTCGGCGGTCAAGGACGACAACCCGGTGTACCGCGACCCTCGGGCCGCGGCCGATGCCGGACTGCCGGGCATCCCGGCACCACCCACCTATCCCTTCGTGATGGGCAACTTCGGCGCCTACCCCGAGATCCAGACCGAGGACGCCCCGGTCGGTAACCCGATGGGTGCCGTACTCGGCCCGCTCATGGCCAAGGGCGGGCTCATCCTCCACGGCGAGCAGGCCTTCACCTACCACCGCCCGGTCTTCGCCGGCGACGTCCTCGAGGGCAAGGGGATGGTGGTCGACGCCTACCAAAAGGAGTCGAAGGGCAAATTAATGACCTTCGTGGTGGTGGAGACGGCGTGGACGGACCAGGCCACCGGTGAGCCGGTGTGCACCTCGCAGATGAACATCATCCACCGCATCTGATGGCCGACGACACTGCCGCTGTCACCCCCGACGATGCCGTGCTGCGCCGCATCGAAGATGGGGTGGCTTGGATCACCCTGAACCGGCCCGAAGCTGGCAACGCCATTACGGCTGCCATGCGGGACCAGGTCATCGTGTGGCTGGAGGAGGCATCGGCCGACTTGGCCGTGCGGGCCGTGGTGCTGACCGGGGCGGGCGAAAAGGGCTTCTGTACCGGGGCCGACCTCCGCTCGTCTGGGCCCGGCCCGGCCCGGCCCGAGGGAGCGCCGGCCCGAGCTGTCGGCGATGCTGCCCGGTTGATCCGCACCGGATGGCAGCGGCTGGTGAGCGCGGTGCTCGACTGCGAGAAGCCGGTGATCGCCGCCGTCAACGCCACAGCAGCCGGCGGCGGCATGCATCTAGCGCTCGCTTGCGACCTGGTGTTGGCCGCCGAAGAGGCGAAGTTCATCGAGGTGTTCATCCGCAGAGGGATCGCCCCTGACGCTGGTGGTGCCTACCTGCTGGCCCGCCTCATCGGTCCCCAAAAGGCCAAGGAACTCTTCTTCTTCGGTGACGACGTGCCGGCCCGGGAGGCCGAGCGCATGGGCCTGGTCAACAAGGTCGTCCCCCGGGCCGAACTCATGGACGAGGTGGAGATATGGGCAGCCCGCCTGGCCAAGGCCCCGACCAAGGCCATCAGCGTGGCCAAGTACCTGACCAACCGGGCGCTCGACACCGACCGGGCCACCGCCCTGTGGGACGAGGCCGTCGGCCAGGAGTTGGTGACCATGACCGAGGACTGCAAAGAGGGCCTGGCTGCCTTCGCCGAACGACGTCCTCCGGTCTTCCGGGGCTGGTAGGCCCACATCTGGGGCGGGTCCATCCTAGAACGGGTTCTCTTTCGGGGCCTCTGAGATGCTAGAAACAGGCCGTGCACATCACCGCCACTGCCCCTGACCTACTCACCGCCTCGCAGTACGCCGCGTGGATGGCTGTCCTCCGGATCGGCCTCGGCCTCTGGTGGATCAAGAGCTTCGCCCACAAGGACCTCGGAGGCTGGCTGAAGCGCGGCTCTGGCATCGAGTGGGGCGGCTCGGTAGATCG
>CAIVIS010000206.1 GCA_903906055.1 uncultured Acidimicrobiaceae bacterium | reverse complement strand
GTCGGACCCGGCGGATTGGACCTCGTCTCCGGATCGGTCGGATCCGAGTCAGTGAAGACGCTCACTGAGCTCGCCTTGGCGGTGATCCTCTTCTCCGATGCCTCGTCGGTCTCGGTCGACTCGGCCCGCACCGAGGCAGGAGTCTCGGTCCGGCTCCTCGGAATCGGACTCCCCCTGACCATTGCCCTCGGCGCCATTGCCTGTCATCTCCTGTTCCCCTCGGCCAGCTGGGCGATCTGTGGCCTGGTCGGCTCGCTGTTAGCGCCTACCGATGCCGCTCTGGGCCTGGCTGTCGTCACCAACGAGGCAGTTCCGGCCAGCATCCGCAGCGCCATCAACATCGAGAGCGGCCTCAACGATGGGCTCGCTACCCCGTTCGTCTACTTCTTCCTAGCGCTCAGTCTCTCGACGAGCACCGCTGGGCACTGGGTCCGCTCGCTGGACCAGGTGGTGGCTGCCATAGCCATCGGTCTGATCGTGGGCCTGCTACTGGGTTGGTTGGCTGCCTTGGCCGTGTCGCGAGGCCTGACCAGCGCCCGGTCGCGCCAGTTGAGCGTGCTGATCGCTGGACTCTTCTGCTACGGACTGGGCATCGAACTCGGCGCCAACGGGTTCGTGGCCGCCTACGTGGCCGGGTTCGCATTCACCATCGGGTCGAAGGGGTCTTTGGCTCCGGATGCTGAACTGTGCGAAGAGACCGGGCTCTATACCTCGTTCGCCGTATGGGTGCTGTTCGGTGCATTGCTCTTGGGTCCCGTCTTGCGCAGCGGCGTCCCCTGGCAAGCGGTGCTGTACGCCGTGCTCAGCCTCACCGTCATCCGTATGGTCCCTGTCGCCCTGTCACTGATCGGCACCGGATTCCACTTCCGCACCCTGGCCTTCATCGGATGGTTCGGACCTCGGGGGCTGGCCTCGGTGGTCTTCACCATCGTGGCCATCGACAGCCTGCCCCACGATCTCCATCTCCAGACAGTGGTGGACGCGGCCACATTGACCATCGCGCTGTCCGTGCTGCTCCACGGCCTGACCTCCCGCCCGCTGGCCCTCCGCTATGGACGGTCGATCACCGCAGACGATCCAGAGCGCATCGCTGGTGCGGAGGGGAAGCTGCAGAAACCCCCCCTGGGGCGTTCCCTTCCGTGAAGGGCACTGTCCTTGACTAGCGCAGACCGAGATGGCAGACCGAGATGGCAGACCATGAGT
The DNA here is from genome assembly GCA_903906055.1 of uncultured Acidimicrobiaceae bacterium. Lineage (GTDB taxonomy): Bacteria > Actinomycetota > Acidimicrobiia > Acidimicrobiales > RAAP-2 > Bog-756. The sequence goes on along the minus strand of CAIVIS010000206.1, from coordinate 2,417 downwards.
CTCAAGGCGCTCGCGAGCTTCACCGTTGTGGCCGCCATGGTCTCCCTGTCCTCGGTGCTCACCGGGTGCGGTACCAACGTCTCGTCCTCCGGCAACTTCACCCCGTCGCATGCCGGCGTGCTGACGGTCGCCACCGACGAGATCCCCGTTCCCGGCCTATGGGAGGGCACCCCCCTCCATCCGACGGGCGGGTTCGAGTACGGACTGGCCCGGGCCATGGCTGCTCGGATGGGGCTTAGCCGGGTCCACGTCGTCATCGTGCCCTTCGACCAGATCCTGACCGGCGATCTGTTGGGAGCCGATCTGGCCCTGTCGGATCTGACCTCTACCGTCGAGCGCAAGAAGAACCTGCAGTTCTCCGGGGTCTACCTCTCGGCCACGCCCGCCGTGCTGTGCCGCGCCGGTCAATCGGTGGACGACCTCAATGCTGCCCAGAGTCGCGGCTGGGCTGTCCAACGCAACACCACGCTCTCCGCCTTCTTGGAGAACACCGTGCAGCCCAACTCGGCCACCACCTACACCGCGTCCAGCCGGGAGACCATCCAACATGTGGCCGACGGCACCACCGACGCTGGTCTGCTCGACCTACCGGTGGCGGCGGCGGCCGCCCGGTCCTCCGATGGCCGACTCGTCGTCACCAGCCAGTTCCCCACCAACGACAGCCTGTCGGCCGCCTTGGCCAAGTCCTCGTCGAACCTCGATGCTGTCGACTCGGCCATCCATGCCCTGATCGCCGACGGCACGGTCACCCAACTGGCGCACCGTTGGCTCGGACTCGACCTCAGCGGTACCTCGGCCAACGACATCCCCGCCATCCCTATCATCCCCTAGGAGACCGGCAGTTCATGATCCACGTCCACATTCCCGATGCACCGGACTTCACCTTCTTGGTGGTCTTCGCCGTGATCCTGGTCGGCCCGTTGGTCATCCGGCGGTTCAAGGTGCCCGGGATCATCGGCATGCTGATCGGTGGACTGCTGATCGGACCTCACGTCTTCGGGTTCCTCGGCAGTGGTGAAACCACCATCCCCAACCTGGGGAACTTCGGCCTGCTCTACCTGATGTTCATGGCCGGACTCGAGCTCGACCTCAAGCTGGTCATGGCCCACCGACGCGACACGCTGCTGTACGCAGCGTTCACCTTTACCCTGCCGATGGGACTCGGGATGCTGGTCGCTCGGGCCCTGGGGTTCGGTTGGATGGCCTCGGTGCTGCTCGGCTCGTTGCTGGCCTCCCACACCCTGATCGTCTACCCGACCATCAAGGAGATGGGCCGGGGTGACAACCGGGCGGTGACCACCGGCGTCGGCGCCACCGTGGTGACCGACACGTTGACGCTCATCGTCCTGGCCGTAGTCCAGGGCCTGACCACGTCCAGCCACGAGAGCACCGGGGCCATCGTGCTTCAGATCGTGGTCGGCATGGCTGTGCTGGGCGTCGGCGCCTTCGTGGTGCTGCCACTGCTGGCTCGGTTCTTCTTGGGCCGCTACGGCACGGCGCGTCCGACCCGGTACGTGTTCGCTCTGGTGGCCATGTTGGGAATCGCCAGCCTCGGCGATGCGTTCGGGATCGACGGAATCATCGGCGCCTTCTTCGCCGGCCTCGCCCTCAACCAGGTCGTCCCCAACGAAGGCGACCTGATGGAGCGCCTGGACTTCTTCGGTGGGGCGTTCTTCGTCCCGGTCTTCCTGGTGTCCGTAGGACTGAGGATCATCCCGTCGGTAATGATCCAGCCCGAGACCTTGCAGATGGCCGCCTGGTTCATCGTGGCCTGCTTCGCCGGAAAAGGGTTGGCCAGCCTGCTCACCCGGCCACTCCTCCGCTACGGCTGGCCCGAAGTCGGCATCTTGTTCTCGTTGACCATCCCCCAGGCAGCAGCCACCTTGGCGGCGGCCCAGATCGGCTACGACATCGGACTGTTCTCCAACACCGTGCTCAACGCCATCCTGGTGCTGATCGCCGTGAGCCTGGTGCTCTCGGCGGTGATCACGCCGATCTTCACCCGTCGCCTCGAAGCCCGTACGTCCGACGACTACCAGCCGGGAAAGCGGGTGCTCCTGGTGATCTCCCTGGACTCCCCGGTGCGCCGGCCGGTAGCCGAACTGGCCGTGCGCCTGGCCAAGTCCGACGGCGGGGTGGTGATCCCTGTCGTGATCGTGAGCGATTCGGCCATGGGGCTGGCAGCCAGCCCACCGGTGGCCGAACCGTGGCTCATCGGTCTTGGCGTGGATCGTCCGATTGTGATGGTGATGGACGACAACCAGGCCGAAGCAGTGCGTCACTCGGTCCACTCGTTCCGTGCCACTTCCGTCGTGGTCGACGATGCCACTGGCACGCTGCACGACCTGCTCGGCTCGCTGGTCATCACCCAGCCGGTCCTGTTCGTAGGTCAGGCCACCGGAGGGTTCAAGCACGCC
>CAIVIS010000205.1 GCA_903906055.1 uncultured Acidimicrobiaceae bacterium | reverse complement strand
TGCGGAGCTTGCCGTTGCGCTTGCCCCCGGGGGTGCGTACCGCGTCGATGATGACGGCTTCGGTCATGGTGGATCTCCGTCCGAGGTCCGGCGGAACGGTTCCTGCCGGCCGTGCTCGGGTCGTTTGGTGCTGAGGGACGGAACGTCCCGACGAGGCTTCCGCATCGGATGCCCGGGTCAAACACTACCGGGACCGCTTGGGATGGGCCACCGAAGACTCCGGAACTCTCGTATCTGTCCCACCGTGGCGCTACGGTCGGGCCCATGACAGGTCGTATCAAGGACATGGATCGCTGGCTCGGCAACGGCGGGATGGAGCTCATCGGCACGGTGGGGGGCTCGTTCGACGACTACGGAGTCGACGGCGAGGACCTCGGCTGGGTGGCAGGTGCGTTCGCCCCGCTCGCCATCGCCTGTAATCCCCACGGCATCGTTCAGGCCGGCGTGCACGGACTTCTGCTCGATGCAGCCATGAACTTCGCCATCAACGCCGCCCTGCCGGGCAAGGCCCGCACCCGGGCCACGCTGGAGATGAAGATCGAGACGATGCGCCCGGCCATGGACGGCAGCTCGTACCGCCTGCGAGGCGAGGTGGTCCGCATGGCCCGCCAGGTGGCCTATGCCGAGGCCTCTGTGACTGACGCTGAGGGGCAGCTGGTCAGCCGGTCGACCGGGACGTTTTTGCTCCACCGGCCCGAAGATGCTCCGGCCGCTTCCCGAGGCTGATCCTCACCCCCGCCCTCAACCCCGCCCTCACCCCCGCCCTCAACCCCGCCCTTGCCGACGCAGTCGGCCCGTGCTTGCGCCACCATGGTCGTGCCGCCTCAAGATGATCCCGGCTGACGCCGGCCCAACGAGGAGCGCCATGACTGCGACCCTACGAACGCACCCTGCTCGCTTGTCTGAACTCAACCCTGCCGCCCCAGGCGCCGACCAGTGCAGGGTCTGCGCCAGATCGACCCCTGCCGGTATTCCTGTGTGCTTCTGCTGCCGAGTGGTGGCCGAACAGCTCGGTCTGCCGCTGGTTCCGCTGGTGGCGCAGGTCGAGTACCGGGTGGGGGACCGCATCCACCATCGACTGAGGGCGTACAAGGACGACCCCGTGCTCGATGTGCGCGCCCAGTGCCGCGGCCATCTGGTCGACGACCTGTCGCGTTGGATGGCTGTCTGTGGCCGACTCCTGGATCAGCGGATCGGCGCATGGTCGGTGGTAACCACGGTCCCGTCCTCGTGCCGGCCGGGTCCGGCTCCTGCCGAACTCCTCGTCGATGGTGTGCCCGCTCTGGCCTCCCGGCACCTGCGCCTCTTGGTGCGTGGGCCGGGCAGCCTGGCTCATCTCGGTGCTGATCGGACGGCCTTCACCCTGGCCCCAGGGGTAGATCGAGCCGGTCTGGCCGGTCTGGCCGTACTGGTCTTCGACGACACCACGACTACGGGGGCTGCCGCCCAGAGTGCGGCGGCCACACTGCGCTTGGCTGGTGCGCAGGTAGTGGGGGCCTTGGCCATCGGGCGGGCGCTCACTCCGGATCGACCCTTGCATGCCGTTGGCACCTAACCTCCATCGGCTGATATAGTTGCTTGTTACAAGCACCTAGATGGCGGGGAGCCGTGCTGCCCCTGACCTTCTGGGTGGCGTGCCGCCTGATGGCATCGAACTGCTCCCATCGAACCTCTCTCATCGAAGTAGGACACTCGTGACAACTGCATCCCCGGAGATCATCAACTCTCCAGCCCCACTTCCGGTAGCCCAGATATCCGCCGAGCTGGAGCGGTCCCTCACCCAGGTGGCACGGGCCATCCTCCGCCTCGAAGTGCCCAGGGGGGCGCTGCCGGAGGGGGTAACGATCAACCCCTCGGGGTATCGCTTGCTGGTCCGAGTCTCCGAATTCGCCCCGGCCCGGCTGTCCGATGTTGCCGAGTCGGCCGGGCTGGATCTCTCGACCGTGAGCCGCCAGGTGCGCGACCTCGTGGCCATGGGGCTGATCACCAAGATGCCGGATCCTGCTGACGGCCGGGCCGCCTTGCTCAGCCTGACCGAGCGTGGGGCCGCGGTCATCGATGCAGTATCAGGCTCCCGGCGCCGGGCGTTGTCCGAAGCGATCAGCGGTTGGACCGACGAGGAGCGCAATGCTCTGGCCACCGGCCTGCTCCGGCTCGGGACCGACCTCGAGGACCGGGAGAACAGCGCTGGGTCGGATCGGTGAGCCTCCATATCGAATCCAAGGGTGATGCCGATGCCGACGATGATCGGACAACCTACGAAGTGACGCCCGAAGCCGAGTTGGTCGATGCGCCGGCTGTCGGTGGTGGTCCGGTGGTGGCGTTCACCCACCGACAGATCCTGCTGATCTTCAGCGGCCTGATGCTGGGGATGTTCCTGGCCGCCCTCGACCAGACCATCGTCGGCACCGCGCTCCCCACCATCGTGAACAGCCTCCACGGGCTGAACCACATGAGCTGGGTGGTCACCGCCTACCTGCTGACTTCCACCATCTCGACGCCCCTCTACGGCAAGCTGTCCGACCAGTTCGGTCGCAAGGGCATCTTCCAGTTCGCCATCGTCATCTTCCTGATCGGATCAGCACTGGCTGGACTCAGTCAGAACATGATGCAGCTGGTGGCATTCCGGGGGATCCAGGGTCTGGGAGCCGGCGGCCTGATGGCGATGGGCATGACGATCATCGCCGACGTGGTCTCGCCCCGCGAACGCGGCCGCTATCAGGGATACCTGGGAGCCACCTTCGCGCTGTCCTCGATCGTGGGCCCGCTGCTGGGCGGGGTGTTCACTGACAACCTGTCGTGGCGATGGATCTTCTACATCAACATCCCCATCGGTATTGCCGCCCTCATCGTCACCTCTGCCGTGCTGAAACTGCCCTTCCATCGCCAGGCGCACCGGATCGACTACGTCGGGGCCGGACTCATGATGGTGGGGGTCACCTCGGCCCTCTTGGTGACCGTGTGGGGTGGTGCCGAGTATCCGTGGGGGTCGCCGGTGATCATCGGGCTGGCACTAGTAGCGGTCGTGATGATCGCTGGGTTCATAGTCTGGGAGCACTACGCGTCCGAGCCGATCCTGCCGCCCTCTCTCTTCCGCATCGGCGTCTTGCGAACGGCGGCCACGGTCAGTTTCCTGCTGTCCATGGTCATGTTCGGGGCCATCATCTACTTGCCGCTGTACCTGCAGTTGGTGGACGGGGTGTCGGCCATGGTGTCGGGCTTGTTGATGATTCCGCTGATGCTCGGCCTCCTGGGCACGTCCATCGCGTCCGGGCAGATCGTGAGTCGGACCGGCAGGTACAAGATCATGCCCATCATCGGAGGCGTACTGGTCGTCATCGGCATGTGGCTGCTGTCGAACCTGGATCTCCACACGTCCCACCTGGTCATGAGCTGCTATGTGGTGGTGCTGGGTGCCGGCATGGGCATGACCATGCAGATCATGATCCTGGCCACCCAGAACGCAGTGCCGTCGGACTCGATCGGCACCGGAACCGCCACGGTCACCTTCTTCCGGTCGCTGGGCGGTGCCTTCGGGACCTCGCTGTTCGGCGCGGTGTTCATCGCCGGGCTCAATCACTGGATCCCCGTGCTGGTTCCTGGGGCTACGGCGTACGGCATCCACGTCAAGGGGAACTTCTCCATGAGCTCGGCCGAGATCCATCAGTTCCCACCGCACGTGCAGTACGGGGTGCTCGAGTCGTTCGTCCGGTCGCTGCACACGGTCTTCCTGATCGGCGTCCCGCTGGCTGTGCTGATGCTGGTGGCCACGTTGTTCTTGAAGGAAGTACCGCTGCGGTCGACGTCCGGTCTCAATCGCCCGAGTGAGGACCTGGCCATGTCGATGGGTGAGGTCGGTCCGTCCGATGCCGAGTTCGACGAGGGATACATCGGGACGTCCGGGTCGGTCTGACCAGCGGCCCTCGGCGCGGTAAACAAAGGGGCATGGACCTCCGCATCTTCACCGAGCCCCAGCAGGGTGCCTCCTATGACGACCTCCTGGCCGTAGCCCAAGCCGCCGAGCGCCTCGGCTTCGACGCCTTCTTCCGCAGTGACCACTACCTGGTGATGGGCGATGGTTCCGGCCTGCCCGGTCCGACCGACTCCTGGGTCACCCTGGCCGGTATCGCCCGCGAGACGAGCACCATCCGCCTGGGCACGTTGGTGACGGCATCCACCTTTCGCCACCCAGGCGTGCTGGCCATCTCGGTGGCTCAGGTCGATGCCATGAGCGGCGGCCGGGTGGAGTTGGGGATCGGGGCGGCCTGGTTCGATGCCGAGCACACCGCCTATGGGATCCCCTTCCCATCGCTGGGCGAGCGGTTCGATCGGCTGGAGGAACAGCTGGCCATCATCACCGGCCTATGGGCCACGCCCGAGGGGGAGCGGTTCGACTTCGCCGGCACCCACTACTCATTGACTGACAGCCCGGCCCTGCCCAAGCCGACCCAGCATCCGGGCCCGCCCGTCATCATCGGTGGCGGGGGCCCCAAGCGCACTCCCCGCCTGGCCGCGGCTTTCGCCTCGGAGTTCAACATGGGGTTCTCCTCGGTGGAGGTGACCACGACCCAGTTCGACCGGGTCCGGGCCGCGTGTGCCGCCATCGACCGCCATCCTGACTCCCTGGTCTACTCCGAGGCCCTAGTGGTGTGCTGCGGCGAGACCGAGGCCGATATCGCGCGGCGGGCGGCATCCATTGGCCGCGAAGTCGACGAGCTACGGGCCAACGGGCTGTGTGGCACCCCTGACGAGGTAGTGGCCAAGTTGGCCACCTACGCCGCCATTGGATGCTCGAGGGTCTACCTCCAGGTCCTCGACCTGGCCGATCTCGACCATCTCGATCTCATCGGCGAGCAGGTCCTGGGTTGGGCCACCGAACTCTGAATCCCGACCACCGACCCCTGACCCCCGACCCCTGACCCCGGTCAGGCGGTGGCGGCAGCCATGGCGAAGCGTTCGGCCACCAAGGTGAGCGACCGGGCCCGGACGTCAAAGGAGTGGGCCCGGGTCGACAGCATGACTTCGTCGGCGCCGGTGCGGGCCACCAGAGCGTCGAGGCCTGCCTGCACGGTGACCGGGTCGCCGACGATGTGGCTGGCCGTAGCGGCCTCGATGAGCGCGCGCTCCTGATCGGTGTAGGGGTAGGCGGCGGCCTCTTCTGGGCTGACCACCGAGGTCAGCTTGCCGGAGCGCAGCTGCAGCACGGTGAGCGCTGATGGTCCGGAGAGCCACCGGGCCTCATCGTCGGAGTCGGCGCACAGCACCGAGGCCGCCACCATCACATAGGGCTCGGCCAGCAGTCCGGTGGGACGGAAGTTGGACCGGTAGAGGGCGATGGCTTGGTCGACCAGGTCCGGGGCGAAGTGGAAGGCGAAGCTGAACGGCAGGCCGAGGAGACCGGCCAGCTGCGCGCTGAACGTGGAGGAGCCGAGCAGCCACACCTGGGGCAGATAGCCCCGACCCGGTATGGGCGCTGGTTGGGTGGGCGGCCCGTCGCTGTCCACTAAGTAGGTGATGAGTTCGACCACGTCCTCGGGGAAGTGCTCGGCCCCTAGGTCGCCACTTCGGCGAAGGGCGCGGGCGGTCGCCGGGTCGGTACCCGGGGCCCGTCCGAGGCCGAGGTCGATCCGTCCCGGGTGGAGGGCTTCCAGGGTGGCGAACTGCTCGGCGATCACCATGGGGGCATGGTTGGGGAGCATCACCCCGCCGGCACCGACCCGCAGGGTGGTGGTGGCATCGGCTAGGTGCCCGATGAGGACGGCGGGGGCTGAGCTGGCTACCGAGGGCATGCCGTGGTGCTCGGCGACCCACATTCGGTGGTAGCCGAGGGACTCCACCACACCGGCCAGGCGAGTGGTGTCGGCCAGGGCATCGGCCGGGGTCGAGCCCTTGGCCACCGTGGCCAGGTCAAGCACGGAGAGGGTGGTCATGGTGTGGTCAACGCCCCTGCGGGCTGATTGCTTCCGCCATCGCTCAATCGGCGGTGACGATGGCTTCGATCCGCGAGAGCGTCTTCGCCATGTTGGTCGCCGTCTTGTCGGCCAGGCCGCCGTGGCGCAGCAGGGCCCGTTGATGGTCCTGGCTGATGTCCCAGCTCTCGCGGACCAGGGTCCCGCCTTCGACCGGCTCGAGCTCGTAGCGCCAGATTCGTCCGGCCACGAACCGGCCCACGAACCCGGCCGCGAACCCACTTGGCCGGCTCTGCCAGGCGATGCGGCGATCCTGTTCGAACTCGACCACGGTGGAGACCATGGAGTACCTGATGCCCGCCTGCATGGACATAGCGAAGTTGGCGCCCAGGCTGAGTTGGTGCGGGGCACCGGGTTTGGCCTGCTTGACGGTGCCGGAGCCATCGATATCGGGGTGGCGGGAGGCATCGGCGATCAACGAGAAGATGGCTGCTGGTCCGGCGGGTATCACCCGTTCGACCGTTACGACGTCTCCGTCCATGTCGTCCTCCTGGTAGCTCGGCGAGCGGGGACCGCTTGGAGCCGAGCCTAGGCCCGGGTCACGGCCGGGGCGCCGGCCTGGCATCATCGAGGCCGTGCCCACCCCACCCCACGCCGCCGCACTGGCCACCTTGGCCGAAGTCGACCCGGTGATGGCCGGCCTGATCGACCGCCACGGACCGCCCCCTACCCGCCGTCGGGTTCCTGTAGATCGGCGCTTCGGCGACCTGGCCCGCAACATCGTCTACCAACAACTGGCAGGCAAGGCCGCTGGCTCCATCCACGGCCGGTTCGTGGAAGCACTCGGAGGTGAGGTGTCGGCCGAACGGGTACTGGCCACACCGGAGCCGGTGTTGCGGGCGTGCGGTCTCAGCGGTGCCAAGACGGCATCCATCGTCGACTTGGCCGACAAGGTGGCCTCGGGCGAGGTCGCCCTGGACCGGATCGGTCGGCTGTCCGATGCCGATGTGGTGGCCCACCTGACGGTGGTCCGCGGGATCGGACCGTGGACAGCGCAGATGTTCCTCATGAGCACACTCAGCAGGCTCGATGTGTGGCCGATCGGCGACTACGGGGTGCGGGCCGGTTTCGGCCGGGCCTGGGGGTTGGGCGAGGTGCCAGCCCCGAAAGAGCTCGACGGTTTGGGCGAGCCGTTCCGCCCCTACCGCAGCCTGGTGGCCTGGTACTGCTGGCAGGCGATCGACGAACGCTGAGTCCGGCTGCTTCAGACGGTGCCGGGTTCGCCGGCTTGGTGAGATGAGATGTATCCAACATCGGACACCGTCACCCCCAAGAAGTGCACCCGCAAGGGGCGGCCCGTCCGATTCCTCCGGTGCAAGTCGAGAGACCGCTCCAAGTCGTCGTTGACCTTCACCGAGTCCACCCGTCGCCTGGCCAAGAAAGTGGCCGCTGGTGAAGCCTCCATCCAAGAAGGTCACCATCTCGCACGTCGGTGGGCGTTGGCAGGAATCGGCGCTGGAGCGGTATCTGATCCGATAACAGATCTGACGCCAATTGCAGCCTGTGGTTCAGGCAGTGGCGCGTCCGAGTGCGCCAGGCCAGTCCGGCACCGAGGCCAAGCGACTACTCGAGGCCAGGTTGCACTCACTTCATCAAGCAACGCCAGCCCAAGACGTCGCCGGGCTACGACCGGAGACGAAGAACGCTGACCCGAGGACAGAGAAGACCGGGGTGCGGTCGCTCAGCTCAATGGCGAGTAGTTGCCTGCGGTTCGCAAGTCAGGTGCGGATGGGTCTTTTTCACTACATCCGTCTCACCGAGCTGGCGAACCTAGACGTCGGCGTGCAGGGCAAGGCAGATGTCGGCGAAGTGGCCGGGGTCGGGTCGCCGGGTGCACTCCAGGCTGACGGTGTCGGCGATGCCGTCCACCTTGTGGCGGATCAGGCCGGCGATCTCGTCTCGGCGCCCGACGATGGCGATGGACTCGACCATCTCGTCAGTGATGAGATCGGCCATGTCGGCCCAGCGCCCCTCCTTCGACAGGGCGTTCAGCCGAGGATGGAGGCCCTCCCACCCGTTGCACTCCAGGATCCGGGCATAGGCCGGGGTAGAACCGTAGAAGGCGAGCTGGCCTCGGACGGTGGCGATTGCCTCATCGAGTTCGGCCCCGCTGTCGCCGGTGGCGATCATGGTGACCACCGCCACCTCGAGCGACGATCGGTCCCGTCCGGAGGCAGCCAGACCCTCGGCGATCCCGGGCAGGGCCAGCTGCTCGAGCGACTCTCGAGTGGCGAAGGGGTGGATGAGGATGGCATCTCCCACCTCGGCCGCCACCCGAGTCATATGGGGCCCCACTGCACCCAGCATGACCGTGGGTCGGCCGAACCGGGCAGGGCCGGGATCGAAGGCGGGTGGCATCAGGGTGTGCGTGTAGAACTCACCGCGGAAGTCGAGGGGGCCGAGGCCGTCCCAGGCATCCCAGATGGCCCCGATGGCCAGCACCATCTCGCGGAGCCGGGCTGCCGGCCGTGACCACGGCATCGAGTAACGACGCTCGATGTGGGGCCGGATCTGGGTGCCCAGTCCGAGAGTGAAGCGGCCTCGGGAAACATCTTGGAGGTCCCTAGCAATGGTGGCCAGCAGCATCGGCGTGCGAGCGAAAGCGATGGCGATGGCCGTTCCGAGCTCCATGGTGGAGGTCCGGTCGGCCGCCAGTGCCAGAGGAAGGAACGGGTCGTGCTTCGTCTCATAGGTGAAGGCACCATCGAACCCGGCTGTCTCGAGGTCGGCGAAGAGCTCGCCCGCCGTGGCCAGCTCCGGTACCGGAACCGTGGTGCAGACCTTCATGCGGGATTCCTTAGGGAAGGGGTGCTCATGGAACGGGTGCTCATGGATGGATTCTGCGACCTAGGTGCGTCAGGGGCAAGCCGAATAACCTGCAGGGATAGTGCACCCGTCGCCACGAGCGGCCAGCCACACCGGCCAGTTCCCTAGTAGAGGAGCGACCATTCCATGTCGAGATCAACCATCACTGGGCCACCAACAACAACAGGGCCGCCGTCACCGGTCGCCACTGAGAGAACCACCGTCCATACCGTCCACCTCAGCCCTCTTGGTCCGCTGACCCTGATGGCCCGTCACGGTTGCCTGACGCACGTGGTCATGGAAGACCAGGCCCACGCCGCAGCGCCTCCACCCGCCAGCCAGCGAGACGACAGGGCGTTCGCCGAGATGGTCCAGCAGCTCGACGAGTATTTCGTCGGCACCCGCACCGACTTCGACGTCCCGGTGGAACTCGACGGGACCGAGTTCCAGATGAAGGTATGGGCGCAGCTGCGGGCCATCCCGTACGGCCAGACCATCAGCTACGGCGAGCTGGCTCGCCGGGTCGGGAGTCCCCAGGCCTACCGGGCGGTCGGTACGGCCAACGGGCACAACCCGCTGGCTGTGGTGATCCCCTGCCACCGGGTCATCGCTGGCGACGGATCGCTCGGCGGCTACGGCGGCGGGCTGGATCGCAAGCGGTGGCTGCTGGCGCTCGAGGCGGCCCACCGGGGCTGAGCCCGCTTCCGGGCCCTCGCCTCCGCCCTAGTCTTGGGCTCCATGGATGGGCCGACCAGCGACCGAACTGATACGACAGGACCGCCGACCATAGGTGACCCGATCGGCGCGCTCGATCCGGTGGCGGTCATCGTGGTCGACCACGGTTCGCGTCGGACCGAGGCGAACGAGTCACTGGAAGCATTCGTGCGTGCCTCGGCGGAACGGCTTCCCTACCCGATCGTGGAGCCGGCCCACATGGAGTTGGCCGAGCCCTCTATTGGCACCGCCTTCGACCGGTGTGTGGCTGCTGGAGCGGCGACCGTGGTGATCGCTCCCTACTTCCTCGGCCCGGGCAACCACTGGGACCGAGATATTCCGGCCCTCGCGGCCGAGGCTGGCGAGCGCCACCGAGGGGTCCGCTGGCTGGTCGCCCCGCCACTCGGGCCCGACCCACTGCTGATGGACATCGTGGATCGTCGGATCGCTCACTGTCTGGCTCATGTCACCGACAACGCAGAGCCCTGTGCCGTCTGTGCCGGATCGGGCCGGTGCGTCCTGCGGTGATAGCTCTGCCCGATGGCACAGTGCGATGACCGACGTCATCGTGGTGGGAGCCGGACTGGCTGGTCTGGTCTGTGCCCACGACCTCGTGCAGGCCGGGGTCGAGTGCGCGGTGCTGGAGGCATCCGACGGGGTCGGGGGCCGGGTCCGGACCGATGTGGTCGACGGGTTCCAGCTCGACCGGGGATTCCAGATCCTGCTGACCGCCTACCCCGAGATCCAACGACGCCTCGATCTCGAAGCACTCGATCTGCGCCAGTTTTCGCCCGGGGCAGTGGTGCGCACGACGAAAGGGAACTACACCGTCGGCGACCCGTTGCGGCGACCGTCTCAGATCCTGCCCACGTTGGCGGCACCCATCGGCTCCTTGGCCGACAAGGTCCGCCTGGCCCGGTTAGTGCTGTCCGTGCGGACGACATCGGCAGCCGACCTGCTGCGGGCCCCGGACGGAACCACGCTGGCCCGGCTGCAGGGCCTGGGGTTCAGTCCACAGATGATCGACTCGTTCTGGCGTCCTCTGTTTGCCGGGATCCAGTTGGACCCCGACCTCGAGGTTTCACGCCGCCGCTTCGATGTGATCTTGAAGATGCTCGCCGTCGGAAGCACGGCGGTGCCCGCTGCTGGCATGGGGGCAGTCCCAGCCCAGCTGGCCGCCGCCCTCCCGGACGGCACGGTCCGCCTCCAGACCCGGGTCGAGTCGGTCGAGGGCACCGCGGTCCGACTCGCCAGTGGTGAGGTGCTCACGGCCCGAGCCGTGGTCGTGGCCACCGAAGGGCCCGAAGCCCACCGGCTCCTAGGGAGCCAAGTCGAGGACCCCGGCTCACGGGCCACCGCGTGCTGCTGGTTCGCCGCCACTGCACCGCCTCTGGCTGGCACGGCGCTGGCCCTGGACGGCACGGGCAGCGGGCCGGTGCGCAACTTGGCCGTGATGAGCGAGGTGGCCCCGTCCTACGCTCCGGCCGGCCGCACGCTGGTGGCTGCCGCTATCCCTGGCCCCGATGCCCTCAGGCCGGACCTACTCCCACAAGTGGTGGAGCAGCTGTCTTGGTGGTTCGATTCGGCCACGGCCGACTGGCAGCACCTGCGGACCGACGTGATCCCGCACGGCCAGCCCCGCCAGGCCCCGCCGTTCGATCCCCAGCGACGCGTGGTCCTCGGAGAAGGTCGGTTCGTCTGCGGGGACCACCGGGATACGGCGTCACTTCAGGGGGCGATGTTCAGTGGTGAGCGAACAGCCCGAGCCGTGCGCCTGCACTTGACTGGCTGACTGGGTCCATGACTCCGAGGAGCAGGGAGCGTCCGATCAGCTGCAGCGGTCGCCCAACCACGGACGCTGGCCGGCGAGAGCGAACAGGGCCACGGCCACCGTGTCTTGTTCGGCCCGGGTGGCCTGGTTCGGTGGGACGCCGACCAGGAGGTTGAGTCCGGCGGCTGCAACCGCTGAGTTCCAGGTGGACTGGCTGAACTGGAATGCCCCGAGGTAGGTGCCATTCGGTGATGAGATGCCGTAGTTGCCGCCCGACTCGGCCGCCACCACGCACACCAAGAAGGGATTGAGCACCGGATCGGGCAGACCGGGATAGCGGGGTCCTGACGGGATCGACGTGCTGGTGGGTACGGAAACTGAGGCGGCTGGCGACGCCGTGGCTGCCGACGTCGCGGTGGTGGATGCAGGGATCGTGGCCGTGGGCGACGAGGATCGACGAGCGACCTGTGCGGCCTGGGCCGCGGCCACGGATGCATTGGCTTCTCTGGCCTGGATGACCTGCTGGGCGGCCACGGCGGTGGCCAGGCGACCTGTCACCTGGGACTGCGTCGCCTCTAGTTTGCCGGCTGCAGCACCGGCCGCGGCTAGGGCGCCAGCCCGCTGGGCTTGGTCGGCCCGGTCCTGTGCTTGGCGGGACAGGAGTGTTGCCTGCCGTACTTGGAGCCCACGCTGGGCGGTATGGAGATCGGCGATGTTGGTGGCGATGTTCCCCATGGCCAGGCTGGCGTACTCGCTGGCCGCCTGGGCTTTGGCCGTTCCTCCTGCGAAGAGCGACGAGTTGCTGCTCGGGGAGTCGGCTCCGGAGTTGATGTACGTCCGGATGGCTTGAGTCTGTGCGAGCCGCAGGTGCTGGGCGATCGCCTGCTGGTCGCCCACGAGCTGGGTTTGCAGGTCGGCGATGGCCTGCTCGTCGGCGGCAATCTTGGATGTCGCCACCGAACTCTGCTGACGAGCGGCATCGACCTGGAGCTGGGCCAGCACGAGGTTGTGGGCCACCGAGGCGGCCTGAGCCTGCAGGTCGGCGATGGAGTCGGCTCCGGCCGGGCCCAGCGCGGCCCCGATGGGGAGGGCGGCGAGGAGGACGAGCACCGCAAGGCTCAGGACCCGGAAGATTCGGCGGGCCGGCCCGGTGGCGTCTGGGCCCCTCAGTCGGGGTTGACCGGAGCGCAACACAAGACTGACCAATTTACGACAGGGGTCTGTAGCGGACAACCCGCCACGAAATTCCTGGTCAGAGAAGTACGAGTCGCCGAAATGGAGGCATATCGGAATCATGACCTTCGGCCCTTCACCACGGCGCCCGATGCCCGTAGGTTCACATGGAGGCGCGTCGCCAAGGATGCTCGGGAGGTAGATCGTGATCACGGACCAGGATCAGTTCATGCGGGATCCGGACGCGCTGGCGTGGAACATGGAGCACGATCCTGGGCTTCGCTCCACCATCGTGGCCGTCGTCTGGCTCGATGCCGAGCCGGATCTGGCGGTGCTGGCGGCCCGACTCGACCGGGCCACCCGGATGGCCCCAAGATTCCGCCAGCGACCGGTCTCCTCGCCGGGCGACCTGGGCACACCTCAGTGGGTCGACTGCGAGTTCGACTTCAGCCTGCACTTCCGTCATTTCGATGCGCCTGCGCCGCACACGCCGGCGACCGTGGTCGAGTTCGCCCGTGGCGAGGCCATGACCGCGTTCGACAGTTCGCGCCCGCTGTGGGCGTTCACGTTGATCGGGGGACTCGAGGGCGGACGAGCCGCACTGGTGGTGAAGGTGCACCACTCGCTGACTGACGGGATCGGCGGGATGCAGTTGGCCATGCTGGTATTCGAGACCACGGATACACCGACCCCCTTCGAAGAGGTCCCGGTGCCGGCCGTCATGCAGGCGCCGAGCGGTGTGGGTCTGGCTGGTCGTGCGCTCGGTCACACGGGTGGACGCGTCGTCGGGATCGCTCGGGGTGGGCTGACCCACATGGTCCCGGCGGCCCGGACCGTGGTCCGCCACCCACTGCGCTCGGGGTTCGACACGGTGGCGACGGCCAGATCGCTGGGACGGTTCGTCCGCCCGGTGTCCCAGACGCTGTCGCCGATCATGACCAAGCGCAGCTTGGGCCGCCACCTCGACATGATCGAGGTCGACCTAGATGATCTCAAGGCGGCTGGGGCGACCGTGGGAGGGACGTTGAACGATGCGTTCATCGCCTCGATCACCGGAGGTCTGCGCCGCTACCACCAGATGCACGGTGTGTCGGTGGACGAGCTCCGGATCACTATGCCGATCTCTGTCCGTCGAGCGGGCGATCCGGAAGGGGGCAACCGGATCACCCTCGAGCGCTTCGCTGTCCCCGTGGGTGAGGCCGAACCGGGTGCCCGAGTTCGCATGACCGGCTGGCGGTGCCGGGCCGCTCGCAACGAGGAGGCCCTGCCCCTGTCTGATTCCGTCGCTGGCCTCCTCAATCTTCTGCCATCGGGAGTGATCGGCTCGATGCTCAAGCACGTCGACTTCCTGGCCAGTGATGTGCCCGGCATCCCAGTTCCGCTCTACCTGGCGGGGGCGCCGGTCACCGGCTACTACGCATTCGGACCGACTACTGGGGCGGCCTTCAACGCCACGCTGGTCAGTTACCGAACCACCTGCTGCATCGGTTGCACCATCGACACTGCTGCGGTGCCTGACCCAGACAAGCTCATGGCCTGTCTACGGGACGGTTTCGATGAGGTGCTCGAGCTCGCGGGACCCCACCGGCTGGCATCCCTGCCCATGACACAGCCCTAGCGAGGAGGCCCTACGGCCCACCGAAACGCACTGCCGAGGATGCGGGCGGAGGGGCGGATGGCCAGTCGGTCCCCACCGGGGAACGAAGGCAGACGCAGTTTGTGGCGAGCCCAATGAGGAAGCACACCCTGGGCCGCGCTGACCAGTAGGCCGTAGGTGGCGATCTCGTGGGGCCACCGGCCCACGCCGCGCAGCACGAAGTTGCGGGCCGTGCGGGCATCAGCGGTGAGGCGGAGCCGGGGATGTACCTCGACGAAGTAGGCGTCTAGATCGGCCCGCGATCGAGGGACGTCCACCGCTCCGAGGTCGTAGGCGACCCGCGACATCTGATCGAGGTAGTCATCCTCTTCTGAGGCGGTGGGTGCTACGGGTGCGTAGACGCGGGCCGAGGCCAGGAAGCTCGATACCTCGGCGGCGTGCACCCAGGTCAACAGGTCTGGGTCGGAGGCGGCGTAGCGGCGGCCGTCGGACGCTGTCCCGACCACCATGGTGTGGACCCGGCGGACTCGTTCGATGACGACCCGGGCCTCGTCGCGGGTGCCGAACGAGGTGGTGCCGAGGAATGTCGCCGTGCGCTCGAGGCGGCCGAGCGGGTCGGAGCGGTAGTTGGAGTGCTGGGCCACCCCGGCCATGGCCAGGGGGTGAAGCATCTGGAAGAGCAGTGCCGACAGCCCGCCGATGAGCATGGACGGGAGGTCGCCGTGCACCCGACGGACCACCGAGTCCGGAGCGAAGTACGACACTGCAGGGTCCATGCACGGTGGCGGCGGATCTTCGGACATGCCCAGTGACCGGCGCACTTGCCCGAGGGCCTGCCCCCGGGCGAACTCGATCCCGACTTCGGTCACGGCCTGCCCGACGGAACGGGCCTCGTCGATCTGCATCCGGGCATCCATACCTGTGGACCCTACCGGCAGGCCAGGTAGGCCGGGCAGGCGGCAGTTTGCTACTTGGCCACGATCGAGGACACGAAGCGCATGACCACAGCCGACCAGGCATCGGGGTCGAGGTTGTCTGTCCCGTCGATGAGGCCGAGCAGGCGGCCGATCATGAACGCCTGGATGAACACTGATGTGGCCCACGGATCGAGCTCCGGGTCGAGCATGCCCTTCTCCTGGAGCAGAGCAAAGACGCCGGAGTAGCGCTCGGTCTGCTGGCGCTGGCTATCGGCGACGACTTTGCGTATGCCGGGCTTGGAGTGCGCCAGGCTGACGAGGTCGAACATCCGCCACAGCTCCTCGGTCGATTCTGCTCCCGAAAACCGTTGGACGAACTGGGTGATGGGGACCATCATTTCGGCGGGCCCCCGGGCTGCTTCGAGGGCGTCTCTCAGCACCTGGAGGTCCGGGCCGGCGTGGGCGGAGTCCGCCACCGGACTGAACCGGGTGGCCCGCACGGCTTCGAGCAGCCGGGCCCTGCTTCCGTAGAAGTGGTACACGGTGCCGTTCGAGCACTTGGAGCGCTGGACGACGTCCGATATCCGCAGGCCCTTTTCGCCGTGTTCCGCCACCAGCTCGATGGCGGCATCGAGTACCCGTTGCGCGCTCCCGTACTGACCCGATGAGTTCGTTGGTTCGGGGACGGCCTGCTCTTCGGGGGCTTGCGGCACTGGCGGCATTTACGCTCCCATGAATTGATCTACCTGGTTCTACTCTAGAGCGACTTTAGAGCATGGTCAATACCGGTCGTGGTGGTGACAGAGCCTCCGGCCGACTCGAGCGTCTGCGGCCCGGCCCGCTCCATCAGGTCGGGGCACCGGGCGCCGCGCCCGCTACGGGCCGAATCGTCGCTGCCCCGACCGGTGGCGATGACCTCGTCGAGCAGCGCCTTGGCCTCACCGTCAAGCAGGTCGAGGTCATCGGAGACCAGCACCATCCCACCCGATACCCCGACGGCCCTGGCCCATGTGCGCGCCTGCTCGGTGGACAGCGCGGTGTCTTCGGCCCGCAGCATCACGCAGTCCGGATCGTTCAGCCACAGCCTGCGGTGCATGAACGACCGGCTCAAGGTGTTGGTGAAGGCGTGGCTGGTGGCCGGCTGGGTGCCCAGATAGCCCGGAACAACTTCGTCGGACGGATCGAGGTCCCACAGCGGCGCTACGTCGGGGCCGATCCGGTTGGCATCGACCAGGCCAACCACGTTGGCCAGCGGAACTCCACAGCCCAACAGAAAGGCGTCCTCACCCGCCCCCCTCCGAATGGCGGCAAACCCGGCCCGGACCCGCTCGGCCGGAGTGCGGCTCGGATCGGCGTAGGCGCCGTCGACGCTGGGGGAGAAGGTGAAGTCGAGCTTCAGATACGGGAAGCCCGCATCGACCACAGCGGCGGCCAGGTGTTCCAGGTGGTCCTGGACCTCGGGATGGGTGGTGTCGAGTCCGTACATGAACCCGTCCTCGCCGCCACCCCACGGCGGGTTCCACCAGGTCCGCAGCGGTCCGGCATCCACGCCGTCCACCTGGTGGCGGGCGATCCAGTCCGGGTGATTCCTGGCGACCTCGGAGTCCGGTGCGGCCAAAAACGGGGCCAGCCACAGTCCGGGGGTGCGGCCCGATCCGCGTATGGCATCGGCCAGGCCGGCCAAGTCCGAAGGGAACCGGGTATTCGTCTCTTGCCAGTCGCCGATGGCCGCCTGATAGCCGTCGTCGATCTGGAAGACGTCGAACGGCCACTCGTCAGCCCGGGCCAGATTGGACCGGATATCGCCTTCCGTGACGGCATGGAAGTACTGGTACCAGCTGCACCAGCCGACCTGGAACTGCGAACCCACCCGGGCTCCACCATCGGACCCGACCTTGGCAGCCCATGCCTCGAGCAAGTCCGAGGCATCCTTGCCCTCGTGCTGTTCGATGACGACGGAGTGGAGGGGACGGTGTGTGCCGGGGCTCATTTCGGCATCACCCAGGAACGCTTCGGCCCGCACCACGATCTCGCGTCCATCGCTCAGTTCGTCGACGCCCAGCCGCAACGTGCCGTCGTGGCGGTCGCCCCCGTCGAACCCGAGGAGCACCGCCGGCGCACTGCCGGCGTCGTCGAGCACGGTCACCCACTCTGCACGCAGTTCTCCCGGCCGGGCCTGACGTTGGTCGGCGTGGTGGACGGCCTGCAGGAACGGGAGGTTGGCTCGCTCCGATGGGTCGGTGTCGACGCCGAGGACGGCACCGGCCGAGGGCGACCACGACTGATAGCCGTTGCAGAAGATGCGCACCGGGGCAGCGGCCTCGACCAGGCGGTACACGAGGGCCACCGAACGGACTCGTAGCGACCGGTCGCTGTGGTTGGCCACGGACCATTGGGCCCCGGACTCCGACAGAGCGAGGGTCACCTCGAGCGGCCCGAGGGCTACAGCGAGCGGCGACCCCAAGACGCCCTGGTTCCAGAGCCGGGTTCCGGACTCGTCGGTTGTTTCGGCCTCCACGCGGAGCGCAATGAGCTGCACGACTCAACCGTAGAGGCACGGCCAGGTGGTCGGGAGCCTCCAGTCCATCGACCACGAAGCGGAATCGGGTGCCAGGTGCAGAGAGAACACATGTTCGCTACGTTCTGCACCATGGATCACATCGAGGTGGACGGTCACGCCCTGGAGTGGGAGCGCAACGACCGCTCCGCTGTCCTCGGGGTACGACCGCTGTCGGACTCCGTGGGTCCGCCTCGGGCTCCTACGTCGTTCCGCTTCGAGGTACGAGAGGGGCGGCTGCACGTGGCGCTGGCCCTTCTCCCGACCGACCGGGCGGTCGACATCTCCCTCCAGCCCGACATCCTTCGCCAGGTGCTGCCCATCGAGGACGGGCCGGCCGTGCCTGGTTCCGCCGCCTCCACGGTGGCCCGGTGGGTGGCGCCGCTGCTGGAGGGCACCTCGGCATGGCAGCCTGCAGACAGGGACCGCTGCGGTCTGCTGGCTCTGCTGTCCGGAGCGGCTCTGCCCCTTCTGGGTGCGGCCTACGACCGAGGGGCGATGGTGTTGGGGGAGATCCCACGTTGGGCCGCCCCCGCACTGATCGGCCCTACGCCGCTCCATGGCGCTCGATCCGCGTTCGGCGTGAAGGGGACCCGCACGGTGGCCCGGGCCCTGGCTGTGGGACTGGTGATCGCCGAGCCATCGGCCCCGGCTGGCGTGACGACGCTGTCCCCTGGGGGGTCCACCCCCGCGGCGGTGGACCTGTTCGGACTGGCTGTGGCCCTGATGGCGGAACCGACGCTCGAGCCCGATCAACTAGCCCGCCTGTTGTGCCTGGCCGGTCCGGTGCATCCACAGGAGCGCTGGCCAGGTGTCGAGCAGATCACTGAGGGTCGGGTGATGATGCGCCGATTGGGACCGGCTGGCGCTGAACGACTGCTGACCGATGCCATCACGCGCGCCGATGGGCCGGACCTGCTCGCCGAGGTCTGCCGGCTGACACCTGGAGTCATCGACCTCTTGCCCAACCGGCCAGCGCATCGCCTCGAGGACCTGCGCGACCAGTGCCGGAGGCTTCTCGCTGTCGACCCCGACCCCAGTGCGGGTGGCTGGAGCCAGCGCCGGCCCCCAGCCCCACGGACTACCCGCCGCTCACCTGTACGACGCGTCGATCCGGTCCGGCCCGGCTCGGCGCCTGCCTCGCGCACTGCGCCTGCCCCCCGAACAGTGCCTGCCTCTCGACCAGCCCCACCCAACCCCCGACGGGTGATGCGGACAGCCCCGGCCGCCCCGACCCCCACGGTGGCGCCCAATGCGCCGCTGCCCCACTCTGTGCAGCTGGCTGCTCTGCACGGGACCGAGGTGGCAACCGGCCATCGTCTCGTCATCCCACGCACTACTGACGAGTTGGTGACCTGGGGCCGGTTGCTCGGAAACTGCATCGGGTCGTTCGGTCCTGCAGTGGCGGCTGGGCGGACCCTGATCGTCGGTGTCGAAGCCGACGGCGTACTGGCCTACTGCCTGGATCTCACTCCCGAGGGCGCAGTGCGCCAGTTCCTCGGAGCCCGCAACCGTGTCGTTCCACCCGCGGTCGCCGGTGCGGTGTGCCGTCGGATGGTCGAGGCCGGCGTGATGAGCGATTGGGAGCCGGTCAACCGGATCTGGTTGCAGGCCTGAAACGGCCTGCGGGTCGATCAGACCTCGGCGTGGGTGAGGACGCGGATCCGAAGATCACGGTTCGGCACGAGGATCTCCTCGGTACCGGTGTCGTATCGGAGTACTAGATAGGGCGGGGCTCCGTCGAGACCCCAGGTCGACAGGACTCGGCAGACATGGCTGCTTCCATACGCGTTCCTGTCAGTCACCAGCAGTCTGTCGCCAACCTCTAAATGCACCCGTTCCCACTTCCTGTAGCGGCAGAGGCGAGATTAGTCACTGAGAGAGACAGAACATGCGGATGGTCGCGCTCAGATTGCCTGCAGGTGCCCGCACGTATCAAGAGTCGGAACTCGAGGCGGGGCCTGATACTCGCGTGCGCAGTCGAACCGGGGCGGTCTGGGGAGCAGCCAGCTGACCACAGGCGGCGGCGATCTCACTTCCTCGGGTCACTCGCACCGTCGCATTGATCCCTAGTCGCGTGAGTTGGTTGCGGAAACCCCGCACCCCTTCGGGAGGTGTGCCCCGCACCAGATAGCCCGGCGTGGGGTTGAGGGGGATGAGGTTGACGTGAGCCCGCAAGGGACGGGCGAACTCGGCCAGTTCGGCCGCATCGGAGGGACGATCGTTGACGCCGTCGATCAAGGCCCACTCGAAGGAGAGGCGCCGTCCGCTGGTGTCCACATAGTGGCGGCAGGCTTCGGCCAGCACGGCCAGCGGATACCGCTTGTTGATGGGTACCAACTCATTGCGCAGAGTGTCGTTGGCGGCATGCAGCGATACGGCCAGGTTGACCGGCAGATCCTCGTCAGTCATCTTCTTGATGCCTGGGACCAGTCCGACCGTGGACACGGTGAGGTGGCGGGCACTGAACCCCATGTCCCCGTGCAGCCGCCTGATGGCTGCCCACACCCGGTCGTAGTTGGCCATGGGCTCGCCCATCCCCATGAACACGATCCGCGACAGTCGTCGAGGTAGTGCGGCCCGAGCCGCCACAGCCACCTGTTCGACGATCTCGCCGGTGGTCAGCTGGCGGGTGAAACCGGCCTGGCCGGTGGCGCAGAACGTGCAGCCCATGGCGCACCCGGCCTGACTGGACACGCACGCCGTTACTCGGTCCGGATAGGCCATGAGCACTGTTTCGACCTGGGCCCCGCCGTCGAGCTCGAACAGCCACTTCGTGGTCTGCCCATCGTCAGCGATCGTCCGGTCGCGCTCGGTCAGCGCTGTCGGGAGCTCCTGGGTCAGCCGCTGGCGCAGTGCCGTAGGGAGGTCGGTCATCTCATCGGGCGCCAGCAGTCGCTGATGGAGCCCTTCCCACACCTGACGGGCGCGGTAAGCGGGCTGGTCGGCCAGGAGTTCGCCGAGGGCGTCGGGAGTCAGGTCATAGCGGGTCGGCAACACTCCAGACTACGGCCACACGGCGACCCAGCGGTCGACGCGTCCTACAGGGGGTTGGACTTGGTCCGGATGTTGAGCTGGCCAGCCAGCCCGGCCGAACGGTGGTGGTCGATCGCTGCCATCTCGGGCGACATGACCATGGCCATGAAACTGGCATACGACGGATACTCCACCATGGCGATGAGGTCCCACAGCTCCTCGACCTCGCCGAGGAGGATCCCGGTCACCTCGCCGGAGAATTCGAACGAGCCACCCAGGGCTTCGACCAGTTTGCCCACACCTTCGGCGTAGCGGTCGTAGGCCTGTCGGCCGGTCAGATCTGCGTCGCTCCCGTCGGCGTACTCGGCGTTGGCCTTGAACTTCAGAAGGTTGACCATGACGAACGGTCCGTCCTCAGGGGCGCTGAAGAACTCGGTGGCCTGCTTCGCCTCCGGAATTACGGCGTTGTTGACGAGCATGGTGATCTCCCTGTCTGACGGCTGACTGCTCTGGCTCGTCGGACCTTACCCGGCGTGGGGAAGAGGAGTTCAGGCGAGCCGGTCCAACGACCTGATCCAACGTGCCGCACCTGTGGGATTCTCGGTGGCCGCACCCAGCCCTGTTTGTAGGGGCGGCTACGGCAATACTGGCCAGATGGCAGACAACGATCCCCTGGTGCTCCGGTCCGATCAGGACGGATGCTGCACGCTGACCCTGAACCGCCCCGAAAAGCTGAATGCCCTGCGGCCCGGTTCCTTCGTGGCATTGCGTGAGCACCTGGAGGCCATCGCTGGCGATCCGACCGTGCACTGTGTGGTCCTGTCGGGTGCCGGTCGGTCGTTCTGCGCCGGCCACGACCTCGAAGCCATCGCTTCGGGGGAGCACGCCCCCAGCCGGCACTTCGAGGCCGAGACGATCGACGTGCTCGAGCAGCTGGCGCAGCCGACCATCGCCCGGCTTCATGGTCACTGCTTCACCGGAGGACTCGAGCTGGCGCTCGGGTGCGACTTTTTGGTGGCGGCGGCGTCCACCAAGATCGGGGACACCCACGGCCAGTGGGGCCTGGTGCCCATCTGGGGGATGTCGGTTCGCCTGCCCGAACGGGTCGGCCGCTCTATGGCCAAGCAGTTGATGTTCACCAGTCGGCGGATCGACGGCACCACGGCGGCCCAGATCGGGCTGGTAGACCGATCGGTACCCGACGAAGACCTCGACGATGCCGTGGCCGTTCTGGTGGCCGAGATCATGGCCAACTCGGCCGGGACCAACCGACGGGTCAAGCGGCTGATCGCCGATGGCGACGACCTGGGCCGCACCGAGGCCCTGGCGCACGAGCGGGCGCTCCCCTACGGCGTGCCCGAAGACATGGCCGAACGCATGACCGGAGCCTGAAGCCATGCCTGACCTGACGGCTGGCGTTGCCGATTTCCCCGGACGGGCTGAGCTCGTTGCACTGCTCGAATCGCTGGTGCCCCCGGCGTGGGTCGAGTCCGTGCGAAGCGGTGACATGGCTGCTGTCGAGGCACTGCGGGACGTCATCGATCGGGGCCTGGTCATCCGCACCTTGGGTGAAGCCGGCTGGATCGCTCCGCACTATGCCGTGGAGTACGGCGGCCGGGGCCTGACCCGCGAGGAGGCGGGACGGGCACTCACCATCTTGAACGTGTGGGACCTGCCGCACATGCCGCTCGGCTCGGGGGTGCCACTGGCCGCACCGACGATCGACCAGTGGTCGCAAGAAGCCACCAAGCGCCATCTGCTGCCGCCACTGATGAGCGGAGCGGAACGGTGGTGCCAACTGTTTTCTGAGCCAGGGGCCGGGTCGGACATGGCGTCGCTGGCTACGACGGCCGTCCGTGACGGTGACGAGTGGGTGGTCAACGGCCAGAAGGTGTGGACCACGTTCGGACACTTGGCCGAGCGGGCCATGCTGCTAGCTCGGACCGACCCTGACCAGCCCAAACACAAAGGCATCACCTACTTTGGACTCGACATGAGGTCGCCAGGGGTAGTCGTGCTCCCGCTGATCAACATGGCCGGCCAGCGAGAGTTCATCGAGGTGTACCTGACCGATG
>CAIVIS010000204.1 GCA_903906055.1 uncultured Acidimicrobiaceae bacterium | reverse complement strand
ATCTGTGGGCGGAGATTGAGGTGCGGCTCGGAAGGTCGCTGCGGAGCACCATGTGGGAAGTCGGCCGCCTTCTCGAGGATATTCACGATGAATCAGGAATCGATGAGCGCTTCATGCTGACAGCCATCGTCATCGATGGGAAAAATGAGGTGCCCAGCCAGGGCTTCTTCCGCTTGGCGTCAAGAAGACACCTTCTGCCCGAAATCAATGTCCCCAAAGCCGGCCAGGAGGAAGGCAAACTGACTCTGGCACAGTGGGAGTTCTGGGAGGACCAGAAGACTGGCGTGCTCGACATCCTCCTCTCGTCGAAGTTCGAGTTGATCCTTTCGGAAACCCTCGGCGGTGATCGCTGAGGAATCGAGGATCAACAGAGCCGCACCATTCCCTTGGCATGCGTGCACCGATCGAGTTCGAGACTCGGTCTCAACCGACGACGGCACCCGGAGTCCGCTGGATCGACTCCAACGAGGGCAGGTCACCCCAGAGTCTCCATGAAACCCAGATGGGTGCAGGATCGCCCGCAGGAGAGCGAACTCATTCCCTCACTGTGGAAGTTCTGGGAAGAGCAGAAGGGCGGATTGGCGACGTCCAGCGCTACTGCGAGCTCAAGAGGAGAAAGGCGCGGGTAGCCGTCAGTCCGGCTGACTCAGTGCAGTTGATCCTGCAGCCGGTCGATCCGCAGTCACCTGCCCCCGGTGGGATGTTCATGTGGAAGGGACCGAAGCCCATTGTCAGTTCCGACCAGCGGCATGCACTCCTGGCTCAGGCCAAGTCGAAGAAACCCAAGGGGTTGCTATCTGCTTCCACCGCAGTTCCCCTCACCCCACCCCCGGCCGCATCACCGGCGGCTGCAACACCTCAGCCCCACCCACCCGATACAGCTGCGCTGGCCTCCCGCCATCCCGTGTCGTCCGCTCACCAACTGGCTCGACGAACCCTTCAGTGGACGTGACCTTGCGATGGAAGTTTCTCGGGTCGAGGGCCACGCCCCACACCACCTCGTAGACGCGACGTAGTTCGGCAATGGTGAAGGTATCGGTGCAGAACGCACCGGCCAGCGGGGTGTACTCCAACTTGGCCCGGGCCCGATCGATGGCGTCGCTCAGGATCTGCTCGTGGTCGAATGCCAATGTGCCGGCCAATGACTCCACCGGTACCCACTCGGCTGCTGCGGCATCGCTGCCGGCCTCGGGTGTAGGTAGGTCGGGGGCCAGCGCCAGGTAAGCCACGGCGATCACCCGGCCCCTCGGGTCCCGGCCTGGCGCCCCGTAGGTGCCGAGCTGCTCCAAGTGACCTCGGAACTCCACCAGTCCAGTCTCTTCACCGAGCTCCCGTCGTGCTGCTTCCTCCAGGTCCTCGTCGTCCAGGACGAATCCACCGGGCAGCGCTCGTTGGCCTTTGAACGGTTCGATGGCTCGGTTGATCACCAGCGCACACAGCAGGTCTTGGCGCACGGTCAGGATCACCAGATCCACCGCCACGGTCATCTTCGGTAGGGCTACGTCCATGGGGTCACTGTAATCGTCTACTTGACGATAAGCCACCCCACGGGTTATCGTCGTTGTGACGAGAACAGAAAGGTAGCCCCATGACCAACATCCTCGACTTCCTCAACCAGGTGCTCTTCACCTTCGGCTCCGACCACGTGACAGTGGCTGAGCTGGCCGGATTCCTGACCGGAGCGGCCTGCGTCTACCTGACGGTCAAGGCCCACATCGCCAACTTCCCGGTCGGCCTGGCCAACAGCGCCTTCTTCCTCATCCTCTTCTTTTCGGCCGGTCTCTACGCCGACTCCGCTCTCCAGATCGTCTACCTGGTCCTCGGTGCCGTCGGCTGGTGGCAGTGGGCCTACGGCGGTGCTGGACGCACCCGGCTGGTGGTCACCCAGGCCTCGTCCACCGAGTTGGTGGTCCTGGTCGGGGTAGTAGCTGCGGCCACTATCCCCCTCACCATCCTGCTCACCTCGGCCCACGACATCGCTCCCTTCTGGGACGCCCTGACCGCCGCCCTGTCGCTGGCTGCCCAGTGGCTCCTCAACACCAAGAAGGTCCAGACCTGGTACTTCTGGATCGCTGCCGATGCCATCTACGTCCCGCTCTACTTCGCCAAGGACCTGTGGCTGACGGGCATCGTCTACTCCATCTTCTTGGGGCTGTGTGTGGCCGGACTGCGCTCTTGGCGGGCCGCCTACCAAGGTGACACGGTCGTCCTCGGCTCGGTCACCCCGGTGCCGGCATGAGCGCCCGCTACGCCCACGGCCTGGTGGTCGGCAAGTTCTACCCGCCCCATGTCGGACACCTCCGCCTGGTCACCACGGCGGCATCGCAGTGCGACCAGGTCACCGTGGTGGTGGCTGCAGCCACGTGGGAGTCCCTCGACCTCGGTCGACGGGTCGAGTGGCTGGGGTGGCACGCCGCCTCGTTCCCTCATGTGGCCGTCACCGGAGTACTCGACAACCACCCGGTCGACTACTCGGACCCGCTGGTGTGGGACGCCCATATGGGTGTCTTCATGACTGCTGCCTCCGAGGTGAGCGGCGGTGTGCCTATTGATGCCGTCTTTACCGGTGAGGAGTACGGATCAGAGATGGCCCGCCGCCTCGGAGCCGAGCACGTGCAACTGGTCCGCCCTGGGGCCCGGCCGTCGGGCACCGAGCTGCGGGCCGACCCGTCGACCACGTGGGACGACCTGCTGCCCGCCGCTCGGGTGGGCCTGGCCCATCGGATCGTGGTGGTCGGGGCCGAGTCCACCGGCACCACCACCCTGGCTCACCAGTTGGCCGCCCACTATGGGGCCGCATTCGTACCTGAATACGGCAGGACATGGACTGCCGCCAAACTGGCCGACAGCCGCGAATGGGCGTTTGCTACTGGTGGTGTGCTGCCGGGCATGGGCGACCTGAGGTGGACCAGTGCGGAGTTCACCCGGATCGCTGCCCGCCAGACCGCTGAGATGGATAGTGCGGCCCAGGTTGGCTCACTGGTGGTGGCTGACACCGATGCGTTGGCCACCAGCGTGTGGCACGACCGTTACGTGGGCGGACCCCATCAGCCAGCCCTCGACCTGGCATCCATGACCCCTCCGGACCTCTACCTCCTCACCACCCCCGATGGGGTTCCGTTCGTCGACGACGGCCTGCGAGATGGCGAGCACGTCAGGGCCGACATGACCCGGGCCTTCGAAGTGGCGCTCGATGCCAGTGGTGTTCCGTGGTCCCCGGTCACCGGTGATCGTGATGCCCGGCTGGCCCAGGCGGTGTCCCTGGTCGATGTGCTGTTGGCCACGCCCCGGTTTCCACCCCACGACATGCACGTGCGGGGGAGTGACGGACCCCTTCCAAGCGGTCTT
>CAIVIS010000203.1 GCA_903906055.1 uncultured Acidimicrobiaceae bacterium | reverse complement strand
CGTATCGTTGTCGTGCTGCGCCTGGGCCGTGCTCTGGCCGGGCGTCTGCCGTGGCGCGCCCGATGGCGCTGGGATGCTCCGGTTCTGCTCGATCATGGCTCCAGTCTGGGTCGTAAACATGACGCGGTCATGACGCGGTCACGACGCGGTCTCCATGATGACCGGATCACGACCGCACCATGACACAGGGCAGTGACGCAGGGCACTGACACAGGGCAGTTCTCCGTGGCCACCATGGCGATCGAACAAGTGGCGCGAGGATCCCTGTTTGTAACGCGTTGTTCGTGTAGGGTCATTTTCGTTAGGCGGTAGTTCACGCCGAGTACGCATCACCGTCACGCATTTGCAGAACTAGTACGCTTCACAAGTCGCCCGGCGGGCGGCGTAAGTTCGAGGTTGCGGTCTCCTGGGACCGGCCGCAACTCATCATCCTCCGGGTTCCCCGACACTGGCTGCCCCCCTGCCCCTCGTGGCAGTCGGCGCCGGGGACCCGGCGGGCTCTCCGTTCTCCAGGTGGCAGCGCAGCACAAGATGCAGCGCTCCCTGGGGAGCAGATTCCCAGGTCACAGGCGCACAGTTCGCCCGGGCCGATCCTGAGCCAGCCCTCTTCGCACCACACTGCGTGGCACCGCGCTGATCAGCGGGTGGTGGGCATCCAGGGCTGACGGTTGGACTCGTACTCGTCGATCTCGGATTCGTGCCGGAGCGTCAGGCCGATGTCGTCCCATCCGTTCAGCAGGCGGGCCCGGGTGAACTCGTCCATGGGGAACGTGGTTTCGATGCCGGCCGCCGGGGCGTCCAGTGTCCCCCGCTCCACGTCGATGGTGATCTCGAGGGTGGGATCAGCCGCCACCGCATCGAGGAGGGCACGGCCCACAGCCGGATCGACCTGGACCGGCACCAGACCGGCCTTGGTGCAGTTGTTGCGGAAGATGTCGGCAAACCCGGGCGAGACCACGGCGGCAAAGCCGTAGTCCATCAGGGCCCACACGGCGTGCTCACGTGACGAGCCCGTCCCGAAGTTCGGACCGGCCACCAGGATGCTGGCGCCGGCGAACTCTTCGCGGTTGAGCACGAAGTCGCGGTCGTCGCGCCACTCGCTGAACAGGCCGGCACCGAAGCCGGTGCGCTCCACCCGCTTCAGCCAGTCAGAAGGAATGATCTGGTCGGTGTCCACGTCCGAGCGGTCGAGCGGCACGGCCCGTCCGGTCACCATCTGCACGGCATCCATCAGTTCAGCTCTCCTGGGGTGGCAAACCGCCCGGCTACGGCGGTGGCGGCGGCGACGGCAGGCGACACCAGGTGGGTGCGACCTCCCCGGCCCTGTCGACCTTCGAAATTGCGGTTGGAGGTGGAGGCCGACCGCTCACCGGGGGCCAACTTGTCCGGGTTCATGGCCAGGCACATCGAACACCCAGGCTCCCGCCAGTCGAAGCCGGCGCCGGTGAACACCACGTCGAGCCCCTCGGCCTCAGCTTGCGCCTTGACCCGGTGGGACCCGGGGACGACCAGGGCCCGCATGCCGGCCTTGACGGTCCGGCCCCGCAGGACATCGGCAGCGGCCCGCAGGTCCTCGATGCGACCGTTGGTGCACGAGCCGATGAACACGGTGTCGACCGGGACTTCGGTCAGCGGTGTCCCGCCCACCAGCCCCATGTACTCGAGGGCGCGGGCCGCAGCCTCGCGCTCGGCCGGGGTGTCGAAGGAGTCCGGTACGGGGACGTTCCCGTCGATGCGCACGACCTGGGCCGGATTGGTGCCCCAGGTAACGAACGGGGCCAAGTCGCCGGCGTCGATGACGACCTCGTTGGCGAAGGTGGCGCCCGGGTCGGTGGGAAGTGTCCGCCAGTAGTCGAGGGCCTGCTCCCACGCGGCACCGGTGGGGGCGTGGTCCCGGCCCTCCAGGTAGGTAAAGGTGGTGTCGTCCGGGGCGATCATGCCGGCTCGGGCACCGCCTTCGATTGACATGTTGCAGACGGTCATCCGCCCCTCCATCGAGAGGCTGGAGATGGCAGATCCGCGGTACTCTATGACGTGGCCGCTGCCGCCACCGGTACCGAT
>CAIVIS010000202.1 GCA_903906055.1 uncultured Acidimicrobiaceae bacterium | reverse complement strand
GGTCACTGAGGGGGTGCCATCGCCGTTGGTGGAGACCACCGGGATGAAGCCGTCGCCATAGATCCCCGAAGCAGGCAGGTTAGAGATGGACGGCGTGATGGGCGTGGCTTGGCCGATAGTGAAGTCCTGGGCAGAGCCGTCAGCGGCCGAGTAGTTGGTGCCAGCGGCCACATGGGCGACAAGGGTGCAGGTGCCCACACCCACGTAGGAGACAGTCACACCCGAGACAGTGCAGACCGACGTGGTCGAGCTGGTGACGGACTTCGCCCCGTTGCCGGTGGCCACAAGCGTCCAAGAGAGACTCTCTCCCACGTGAGCCGATTGGGGCAGGTTGGTAATCGAAGGAGCCGACGCTCCAGAAAATTCGATCCGTAAGGCGAAGGGGAGCTGGTTGCCATCCTGGCCGACAGCAGTGCAGCTGTTGTCTGTTCCGGTGCAGCTGACGCCCGCCGCAATCGCATTTGTTATTGCCCCTTCGGGACCATGAAGCGGAGTTGGCGCGCTCCATACCCCCGAATGCTCAGCAACTAGATACGGATTGTTCTGGTCGTCAAAACCCGCGGCCTCGCAGTTGGATGCATCCGTGCAGCTCACGCTGTTGAGGTAGGTACCCATGGCAAACAAATGGGGCGCGCCCCAGACGCCATCGGTTTCGGTCATGGAGTAGGCCGGCGGATCTGCAACCCCTGCCACTGACGTGGTGGGGGCTAATCGTCCAACAGCGGTGCAGTTCGTGCCATCCGTGCAACTGATGCCGCTCAGCCCGATCCCGGGACCCGTGGTGCTGACCCCTGGACCAGAGGTATTGCTCACCCGAGACCAGACGCCGGCGGTCTCAGTGAAGACGTCCCCGCGACCGGGAGTGGACCATCCGTTGATTGCCGTGCAATCAAGGGCATCGACACAGCTAACTGCGTCAATGTCCACTGACCCATCTGTGGTGAGTGGGACGGGAGTGCCCCAGATCCCACCGGCCTCCCTCAAGTAGTAGCCGTCGTTGTTGTAATCGAACCCAACGGCGGTGCAGTCACCCGCACTCACGCAACTCACGGCAGACAAGTTGAAGCCGCCAGCGGGCGTAGTTACTGCTACCGGGGTTCCCCACACGCCAGCAGTTTCGACGACGTAGAAGCCGAAGTCGTCTTCCCAGTTGCCGACGTGGTCCGGGGCAATGCCAAAGTCATTCTGGTTGGAACCCACGGCCGTGCAGTCCGTGGCATCTACGCAACTGACACTCTCCAACAACCCAGGACCGCCACCAGGTACGGAGACTTGAATCGAAGGCCCCCAGACGCCGTTGGTCTCGACGGCGTACAACGGATACGCGGTGCCGTCCACTAAAGAGCCCTGGCCCACGGCTGTGCAATCCAAGAGATCGGAGCAACTGACGGCGAGCAAGGTTCCAGTCCCACTCTGCGCGGGGATCTCGGTGGAGGTGGCGTTGATGACGAGCGCAGCAGAGGGGAGAGACGTGCTGAATCCCGTCGTAGCCGTCACGGCGAACGCGTAGTCAATGCCGACGGTGAGTCCTGTCACGGTGCATGAGGTACCCGACGATGTGCATGTGAACTCACCGGTAGACGAGACGACGGTGTACCCAGCGACCGGAAAGCCATCCGAAGGAGATGCCGTCCAGGCAATCGTGGCCGTGGTGCCTGTAATCATCATGGTCACCCCGGTTGGAGCTGCCACTGCAGGGGTGACGGTGTTTGAGTTAGTTGACGCCGGACTGTTGCCGGCGGCGTTGGTGGCGATGACGGTGAAGGTATAGCGGTGCCCGTCGGTGAGTCCGGTCACGGTGCAGGAGTCAGCGGGGTCCGAGCCCGTGCAGGTCTGCCCGTCGTTGGAGTTAGCGGTGACGTCAGCGGCGGTGACGGTATATCCGGTAACGGGTGACCCTCCGAAACCGGAGGCGGTCCACGAAACAGTGGCCGAGGTTGTAGCGGCCGCCGCCATGACGTTTGTGGGGGCATCGGGCGCACTGTCGGGCATGACACCCGCTGAATCGGCTGATTTGAGACTGTTGCCGTTGATGTTGGCGGCCGTCACCGTGAAGGTGTACGAGGTGCCATTGGTCAGGCCAGTCACAGTGCAGGAAAGTGCCGCGGTGGCGCACGTCTGGCCACTGCTGGAGGTGACGGTGTAGCCGATGATAGGTGAGCCACCGTTGGACGGCGCTGTCCAAGAAGCGACGGACTGACCGTTGGCGTTCGACGTAGCCGTTACGCCGGTGGGAGTCCCCGGCACGGTCGATGGAGTGGCCCCCGCCGAGGCCACCGAGGACGTGCCGTTGGCGTTGGTGGCTATCACCGTGAAGGTGTAGGTGGTGCCATTTGTGAGTCCCGTGATCGTGCACGAAGTAGCAGTGGTGGCACACGTCTGGCCATCACTGGAGGTGAGCGTGTAACCGGTGATCGCCAAGCCACCGTTAGACGTCGGAGCGGTCCACGACACGATGGACTGGCCGTTGGCATTGGAGGTGGCGGTCACGCCGGTCGGGATACCTGGAGTGGTCGATGGGGTGGCTGATGCGTACTGCACCGCCACTCCGGTGCCGTTGGCATTGGTGGCCGTCACGGTGAAGGTGTAGTTAGTGCCATTGATCAGTCCGGTCACAGTGCACGAAGTAGCAGTGGTGGCACACGTCTGGCCATCGCTGGAGGTGAGCGTGTAAC
Source organism: uncultured Acidimicrobiaceae bacterium (assembly GCA_903906055.1). GTDB lineage: Bacteria > Actinomycetota > Acidimicrobiia > Acidimicrobiales > RAAP-2 > Bog-756. Next base: position 508 of record CAIVIS010000202.1, on the reverse strand, counting down.
CGGTGATGGGTGAGCCACCATTGGACGGAGCGGTCCAGGAAACGACGGACTGGCCGTTGGCATTAGAGGTGGCAGACAGGTTTGTGGGATACCCCGGCACGGAGTTCGTCGTGAACCATGCACTCCACGGCGAGGAGGCTCCGCCTCCGGAGGCGTTCAGGGCCTGGACGGAGAACAGGTAGTACGTGCCATTGTCCAAACCGGTCACCACACACGAGGTGCTGGTGCTGAAGCAGGTTGGGCCGTTATAACCCGCAGAGTAACGAGACACCTCGTAACCAGTAATGGTCGAGCCGCCATTGGATGCTGGAGCGGTCCAGGTCACCACGGCCGACTGGTTTCCTGGGATCGCCGTCACGGCGGTGGGAGCTCCCGGTGTGGTTGAAGGGGTAGCCGCCGCCGAAGGAGTGGAGGAGTTGCCGGTGCCCGAAGCGTTGGTGGAGGTCTCCGTGAAGGTGAAGGTGGTGCCATTGGTCAGGCCAGTCACAGTGCAGGAAAGTGCCGCGTT
>CAIVIS010000201.1 GCA_903906055.1 uncultured Acidimicrobiaceae bacterium | reverse complement strand
TTCGACGGCACCTCCTGGGCCCTCCTGGTGGGCTCCATCCCCCGCAAGGCCGGCATGGAGCGGGGCGACCTGCTCACGGTCAACGGCGGCATCTTCGGCCCCCAGGGCCAGGCCATCGCCAACAACGCCGCCTCGGACGTCCGCGTGCTGGTGGTGGGCAATCCGTGCAACACCAACTGCCTGATCGCCCGCTCGAACGCCCCCGAGGTCCCGGCCGACCGCTGGTTCGCCATGACCCGCCTCGATGAGAACCGGGCCAAGAGCCAGCTGGCCCAAAAGGCCGGCGTCCCGGTGGCCTCGGTCACCAACCTGGCCATCTGGGGCAACCACTCGGCCACCCAGTTTCCTGACTTCGCCAACGCCCGCATCGACGGACGGCCGGCCACCGAGGTCATCGCTGACCAGGAGTGGCTGCAGGGTGACTTCATCTCGACCGTCCAGAAGCGCGGCGCGGCCATCATCGAGGCTCGCGGGCTGTCCTCGGCGGCATCGGCTGCCAACGCCGCCATCGACTCGGTGGCTGCCGTCCACAACGGCACCGTGGGCGATGACTGGACCTCCCTGGCCGTCGTCTCCAACGGCGAGTACGGCGTGCCTCAGGGCCTGCAGTTCGGGTTCCCGGTCCGCACCAACGGCTCCGGCGGCTGGACCGTGGTGGAGGGTCTCACCCGCGACGAGTTCGCCGCCGATCGGATCCGGATCACCACCGAAGAGCTCGAGGGCGAGCGCAACGACGTGGCTGGCCTCCTGCCCTGATCAGCGCCGGGGTGGATCGGCTTGGCTGGCGCGGCGGTCCTGTTGCCTGGGCTCGGTGACCGAAGCCCCTAGGCTGGCCCCATGCACGACTCCGTAACGCTCCACATGAATGCCTCCCCCGACCAGGTCTGGGCGTTGGTGAGCGATGTGACCCGCATCGGGGCCTACAGCCCCGAGACCTTCGAGGCCGAGTGGCTCGAGGGCGCTAGTGGACCGGCCGTCGGGGCGAAGTTCCGGGGCCACGTCAAGCGCAACGGCAAGGGCCCGACCTACTGGTCCAACTGCATAGTGACCGCCTGCGTGCCCGGCACCGAGTTCGGCTTCGACGTGGTCCAGGGCGACAAGACCATGAACTCGTGGGCGTATCGGATCGAGCAAGTCGACGGCGGATCCGACGTGACCGAGTCGTTCCGGCTGGCCGACTCTGTGGCCATGAAGATCTACTGGGCCCTGCTTGGCTGGGCCCGGGGCAAGACCAACCGCAAGGGTATGGAAGCCACCTTGGCTGCCATCAAGGACGAACTGGATCGGGACGCTTCCTGAAGGGACGTTCGATGCGCATCGCTGTCGTCGGCTCGGGCATGGCTGGTCTGACGGCGGCTCGGACACTGTCTGACCACGGACACTCCGTGGTGGTGGTGGACAAGGGACGTCTTCCGGGCGGTCGGATGGCCACGACGGAGATGGTCGGGGGAGCCCGGAGTGACAAGGGCGCCCAGTTCTTCACTGCCCGCAGCCCCGAGATGACCGAGGCCGTAGGACGCTGGACGGACGTCGGGCTTGTGCACCGGTGGTGTTCGGGATTTACCCGCTCTGACGGGCATCCTCGGTATGCGACGTCGGGCGGTATGGCGCGACTCATGCACTACCTCGCCGAAGGCCTCGACGTACGCCAGTCGGTGCACGTGGCCGCGGTGCGCCCGACCGAGCACGGGTGGGAGATGACGTGGCCGCAAGCCCACGGAAACCCAGCCGGCTCGCTGGTCGCCGATGCAGTGGTGGTCACCACCCCGGTGCCTCAGGCTGCGGCCCTCTTGGATGGAATAGCAGCGGTTCCCGACCTCGCCTACGACGCCACCATCTCGTTGACGCTGGCGCTCTCGGCACCGGCGTCGGTTCCGTCCCCTGGCGGTGTGCAACTCAGTGGCGACCCGGTGTGGTCATGGATCGGCGACAACGTGGCCAAAGGGACGTCGTCGCTCCCTGCGCTGACCCTGCACACCACGGCTGAGTTCGCCTCGGCCCACTGGGACGACGACGCAGGCCAACTCATGGCCGAACTGGTGGCTCTGGCCGTCCCGTGGACCGGCGGTGCCGCGGTGGTCGATGCGCGCCTCCACCGGTGGCGGTATGCGACCCCGGTCGAGCCATACCCGGAGCGGTTCTGCGAGGTCGCCCCCGGGCTCTATCTGGCCGGTGATGCATTCGGTGGCCCCCGGGTGGAAGGGGCGTTCCTGTCGGGGCTGGCGGCGGCAGATCGGATCGATGTAGACGGGCCCCAGCTGCTACCTGAGCCGCTCGCCGCTTCTTACCTGGACGCGACCACCGGTGTGGTCACCGTCTCCAACGAAGGAGCCGGATACCCGAAGAGGTAGCCCTGCGCTGTCGCCCAGCCTGCATCGGCCAGGAGCCGGGCCTCTGCTTCGGTCTCGACGCCTTCCGCTACGGTCTGCAGCCCCAGCCCGTTGGCCAGACCGGCCAGACCGCGCACCAAGGCGATTGATGCCGGATCGTCGGGGGACAGGGCGCTGACGAAGGAACGGTCGAGTTTGAGGCCGCTGACCGGCAGATCCTTCAGGTTGCTCAGTGACGAGAACCCGGTGCCGAAGTCGTCGACGTGGAGCCCGACGCCCAGATCGCGGAGGGTCACCAGGGCGCTGCGGGCGAACTCGGTGAGCCGGAAGATGGCTGTCTCGGTCAGCTCGAGGATCAACCGGTCAGGGGAGATCCTGTGCCTATCGATGCTGGCCAGGACCGAGCTCAGCCACTCTTCATGCGCCAGTTGAATGGGTGAGACATTCACGGCAATCGGCGGAGCGCTGGGAAACGCGGCCAGCTTGGCGCACGCCTGATCGAGGATGGCTAGTCCGAGCGGAATGATCAGTCCGGTCTGTTCGGCCGCCGCCATGAACGCACCAGGGGCCAGCACGCCCCGGACCGGATGCTGCCAGCGGGCCAACGCCTCGAACCCGCAGAGCTGGCCGCCGGGCAGGCGAACCTTGGGCTGGTAGTAGGCGACGAACTGCCTGGACTCGAGTCCTTCCCGGATCTCGTGCTCGAGGCTCATGATGGCGCCCCGGTCCTCGTCTGAGAGCTCGAACACCCGCCACCCCGGACTCCCCTGTATGACAGCGGTGGCAACGGCAAGATCTGCATCGCGCAGCAATGACTCGGCCGTCGACGCTGCCCCCGAGACGGCGATCCCGACGGAGCCTTCGCGGGCCAGTCGTTTGCCGCGGACGACCCGCTCCGTGGCGATGACCCTGAGGATCTTGTCCGCCAGCTCGTTCATCTCGAGTGCCCCGGTCATCCCGGGGACGACCATGAGGAGTCGATCGCCGGTGAACCGTCCGAGTTGCCCGTCTGTCGGCAGGACAGCCTCGATCTCGTCGGCGAGCTGGTGGAGGAGTTCGTCGTTGGCGGCGAACCCCAGCGACAGGCGCACGGCACTGAACTGCGTGAGGTCGATGAACATGGCGAGCGCATCGGTGTGACCCGGTGCTGCCAGCAGATCTTCGAGGTACTTCGTCATCCATCGTCGGCTGCGCAGCCCGGTGACCGCGTCGACGTTCACCTGACGACGGAGCCGGTTCATCATGCGGGCGCTTTCTGACACCGATGCCGCCAGGATCCAACTCGACAGACATAGGGCGACCAGGAAGATCTGTGCGGTCAGCGTGGCTTTATCGTGCGCTCCTGGGTAGGAGTCCTTGATGGCGAACGGTCCAAGATCGTGGGTGGTTCCCACCGCCACCCCCATGACGGTGGCGACGAGTCCGGTGGCCATGACCACTGGCGGCATCCGCACCGCCAGCACCACGAACACTGGGATGACCATGAACCCGATGCCTAGGTAGACGAGTCCGGGCGGCTCGAGATCGGAGATCCCCACCATGACCAGCAAGCCCGCCACGACACTTAGCGCCGCCGTCAGGGAGCGCCGAGTGAACAATGGCCACCGCCTCCGGTCGAACACCAGGACAGTGAAGGGAACTAGGGCGAGCATGCCGATGGCAGTGGCGAGCCCGATGTTGAGCGATGGCAGCGCGAGTCCCTGGTAGTTGGGGTGAACCCACGCGGACATGGCAACGGCGACCGCCGCCCGGGTGACGCCTATGCAGTCCAGGATGAGGATGAATACCCATGCATCCCGATTCGACCGCAGCGGCATGCACCGATACCGGCGGATGGCCAGGACCGCAATGATGACGATGACTACATCGATGGTGGCCCGAACAGCACCCACCTCGACCGACCAGCCTCCCCGGTTCGAGGCGTAGATGGTGCAGCCGATCAGTACGAATAGGTAGGGTGCCCATCGGCGAGCAGGTAGGAGGAGCAGTACTCCGATGCCAATTGCTCCGAACCATACCGACATGTAGCCGTAGCGGCCGAAGTCCGGCCACCCGGCAAGGATCCCGCACGCCCCGGCCAGGAGCGCCAGGCTGATGTCGGCCAGCCCCGTGTACAGGGCCTTGCGATCAGGATTCGCACGATCCGATGGGTGGGGGAGATCGTCGGACCATCTGGGTATGCCCAGTTCCCACATCGTTACACCCGTCCTTGGTCGAGATTCCGGCAGAACGACTGTAGGGCAGAGGCAGGGGGCACGCACCCCTAATTCGGGAGCAGACCCCAGGCCGGCCTAGCGGGTAGACCCCTGATCGGCGCTCAGTCCGTCGAAGGGACCAGCTCGATGCGGTTGCCGAACGGGTCATGCACGAACCATTGGGGCATCCCAGGCACGTCTGCCCGGCGTTGCACCGGATACCCCGCTGCCTCCAGGGCGGCACACAGCACCTCGAGCCCGGTGACGACGAGGGCCGGGTGGGCCTTGCGGGCCGGTTGGAACCCTTCTTCGGCACCGAGGTGGATCCGCAGACCCGGGTGTTCGAACCAGCACCCGCCCCGTGTGGCCAGCTCTGGCGGTTTGGGGACCTGGGGGATGCCGAGGAGGCCCTCGTAGAAGGCGACGCCCTGCTCCTCGCCACCCGGGGGCATGGCCAGCTGCACGTGGTCGATCCGTTCGACCCGGTAGGAGTCGGTCACGAGTGCGAACCTACCCGGGCGATCCGGGTGCTCCCCGGGTATCGCGACGGAGCGGATGGTCGACAGGCACCTCGACCAAGTGGATGCGCACACCGTCCGGATCTTCCACCCACGCCTCGAGCAATCCCCACGGCTCGAGCACGGGCTGGCGCATGAGTTCCACCCCTCGGTCCGCCAACTCGGCGACGGCATCGGACATCGAGCGGACCTGCAGCCACAGCCCCACCCCGGGACGGCTCGATGCTGGCCCGCTATCGACAACCTCGATCAGTCCGCCACCGGCAAAGAAGACGACACCTCGGTTCTGGCCCTCGCCGAACTCCCGAGCGACGGCCAGGCCCAGGCCGTCACGGTAGAAGGCGAGGGTCTGGTCGAGGTCGGCGGGGTGGAGGAGGGTCCGGCTGCTGAGGATGTCCACGGTGCGTCTCCTGTTCGAGCGATGACCCCTGTCTACACCGGAGACATCGTCTGTGCCGAGTGCGGCCGGTCGTGCGGCCGGTCGTGCGGCCGGTCGTGCGGCGAGTCGAGACGACCTAGTAGGTCGTGTCGGCTTCGAGTGCCGCGGTGTGCTGGCGGGCGGCCCGCAGTTGCTCTTGGCCGGCGGCCAGCACCGACAGGTCGCCGCGCACCCGGATGCGGCCGGCGTTGAGCGCTTCGGCGGAGGAGAGCACGCCGGTCGACAGGGCGACCGCATCGTCGTAACCGAGGGCGATGGTGACATCGGCAGGGGGCCCGACCGGCTCATCCACCGGGTCAGGGTCGCCGAGGGGGCCGAGATCGAGGACCAGGTGGCCATCGGCCACGGACAGCACCAGCCGCACGTCGCCGTCGGGGCCGCCACGGACCTCTTGGGCCACCGAGAAGTTCCCGTCAGCCGCGGCCAGCCCGGCGTCAGCCCCGGGCCCGGGCAGCACCACACTGTCTAGCGCTGCGTTGAACGATGCGACCCACTCGGGGGTCAAGAAGCGGGGCACGTGCGGCTCCCCACCGGCAGGATCACGCCGTGGTGTCGTCGGACGAGAGACCGTCCGTGCCAGCTTCGGTCGTCGCCTCGGCCTGTGCGTCGCTGTATGCGTCGCTCTGTCCGGCTCCGACCGAGGCGGTGGCGAGCACGGGCTCACCCGCTGGGTGGGGCTGGGGGATGCCATGGGCACCACTCGCGGGCAGGACGGCTGCCGGCCCCGAGGACGGAGCCTCGGCTGCCGCCTCTTCGGCTGTGCGCTTGGAGCGGTTGCGGATCTTGCGTCCGAGCCACGCCACCGGGTCGTACTTGGCGTCGACCACCCGCTCCTTGAGCGGGATGATGGCGTTGTCCGTGATCTTGATGTGCTCGGGGCAGACCTCGGTGCAGCACTTGGTGATGTTGCACTTGCCGAGACCCTGGTCCTCTTGGAGGAGCTGGCGACGGTCGTTGGTGTCGAGCGGGTGCATCTCGAGCTCGGCGGAGCGGATGAAGAACCGGGGACCGGCATAGGCCGTCTTGTTCTCCTCGTGGTCGCGGACCACGTGGCAGACGTCTTGGCACAGGAAGCACTCGATGCACTTGCGGAACTCCTGGCTCCGCTCGACGTCGATCTGGGCCATGCGGTAGCCGCCAGCCTCTTCCTCGTCCGCCGTCTTGGGCCGGGGGCTCAGCGGCGGGATCCGCTTGGCTACTTCGTAGTTGTAGGAGACGTCGGTGACCAGGTCGCGCAGGATGGGGAACGCCCGCATGGGAGCGACGGTGACCGTCTCACCTGCCGGGAGGGTATCCATCCGGGTCATGCACATCAGGGACGGCCGACCGTTGATTTCGGCCGAGCACGACCCGCACTTGCCGGCCTTGCAGTTCCAGCGGCAGGCCAGGTCCGGAGCGGCGGTGGCCTGCACCCGGTGGATGACGTCGAGCACGACTTCACCCTCCTGTGCTGGCATGACGTAGTCGACGAACTCGCCGCCCGTCTCGTCACCGCGCCACAGGCGCATGGTGACCTCGCCGCTCTGGTTGCTGCGAATGATCTCCCCGGCCATCAGAGGGCCTCCTCGAGTAGGGCCCGCAGATCGTCCGGCATGACCGGAACGGCTTCGGGCTGACTGGTGATCGAACGTACCGACGGCATGCCGCCGACGCCGAGCGCGGCGGAGGACGGATCCGCGATGCGCTCGATGAAGTTGACCTTGCCCATCTCCGGGTCGGCCTTCGGGAAGTCATCCCGGGTCTGGCCGCCTCGGCTCTCCTTGCGGTTGAGCGCTCCCATGGTGGTGCACCGTGACACGGTCAGCATGGCTGGCAGGTCGGTGGTGAGGTTCCATCCTGGGTTGTACTTGACTCCGCCCGTCAGGGCGATGTTGGATGCGCGCTCTTCGAGCACCTCGATCTTGCCGAGGGCTTCCTCGAGTTCGGACCCGGTGCGGATGATGCCGACCAGGCTCTGCATGGTCTCTTGCAGGTCCTGCTGGATCTCATAGGGGTTCTCGCCGGTCTCGCGCTCGAAGGGGGCGACGGCTGCATCGATGGTGGCCTGGATTTGGGCTTCGTCGAGGGTGATCTCTCCGGTGCGGGTCGAGGCGAACTCAGCCGCCCCGATTCCGGCCCTGCGGCCGAAGACGAGGAGGTCCGACAGGGAGTTGCCGCCGAGACGGTTGGCTCCGTGCATGCCGCCAGCAGATTCACCGGCCGCGTACAGTCCGGCCACGGTGGCTGCGGTGGAGTCGGCTTCGACCCGGATACCGCCCATGATGTAGTGGCAGGTGGGGCCGACTTCCATGGCCTCGGCGGTGATGTCCACGCCGGCCAGCTCCTTGAACTGGTGGTACATCGACGGCAGGCGCCGACGGATGTCCTCGGCCGAGCGCCTCGTGGCGATATCGAGGAAGACGCCGCCGTGGGGGCTGCCCCGGCCGGCCTTCACTTCGGAGTTGATCGATCGGGCGACTTCGTCGCGGGGGAGCAGCTCGGGGGGTCGGCGACCAGCGGTGTGGTCGTCGTACCACTTGTCGGCTTCGTCCTCGGAGTCGGCCGTCTCGGCCCGGAACATGTCGGGCACATAGTCGAACATGAACCGGGTGCCTTCAGAGTTGCGCAGCACGCCGCCGTCGCCTCGGACGCCCTCGGTCACCAGGATGCCCCGGACCGACAGCGGCCAGACCATGCCGGTGGGATGGAACTGGATGCACTCCATGTCGATGAGGTCGGCACCGGCCCATAGGGCCATGGCGTGTCCGTCTCCGGTCGACTCCCACGAGTTCGAGGTGTACATCCAACTCTTGCCGACACCGCCGGTGGCCATGACTACGGCCTTGGCCTTGATGACCACGAACTTGCCGGTGGGACGCCAGTAGCCGACGAGGCCGGAGACGGCGCCATTGGCATCGTGCAGGAGGCGGAGCACCTTCAACTCCATGAAGACCTCCATGCCGTCGGCCACTGCCTTTTGCT
>CAIVIS010000200.1 GCA_903906055.1 uncultured Acidimicrobiaceae bacterium | reverse complement strand
TCACGCATCCACGACCTGGCCTTTACCTGCGTCACCCCAGCGGCCACGGCGCTCACCATCGAGAGCCTCTTCGTCAACACCAACCTGTTCGACAAGAACCCGATCGACGTTCCGTCGTGGAGGATGCAGATCGAAGCCAACGTGCCCCCTCCCCCCACCGTTCCCACCCTGATCGTCCAAGAGACCACCGACGGCGTAGTGCTGGCCGGTTCGACTGCTGCCTACGTGGCTACGGCGTGCACGGCTGGGACTGCCATTACGGCCGACTACATCGGGGGCACCGGCAACCCGAGCAAGTCGAGCGGGATCCAAGATCACGTCACCACGGGTTTGGCGGCAGCACCCTATGTGTCGACCTGGTTCCAACAGCGCCTCCTCGGCGAGCCGGCAGGGTCAACATGTGGAACCATCAGCCCGGTGGCTGTCCTGACCCCTTGAGCCCATCGTTCCCCTGGTCCAACTCGCGACCCTGATCCTGGCTCCAGACGGTCAGGCTCCGCCCTACTGGGCGCCGAACACCACCGGCGCCGACTTCACCCCGGCGATCACCGGGGAGGCCGTGCGCACCACTGGGCCTGCGGCCTCGATCGATCCGAACCGGGCCAGTAGCTCTTCGAGCAGGATGCGCCCCTCCACCCGGGCCAGCACCGCCCCGATGCAGAAGTGGGCGCCGAATCCGAAGGCCACATGAGGATTGGGATCGCGGCCTGAGTCGAAGGTGTCCGCCGTCGGGCCGAATACCGACTCGTCCCGATTGGCCGAGGCATACAGCATGAGCACCGGATCGTCGGCACCGATCGTCCGGCCGCCGAGCTCCACCTCCCGGGTTGCGGTGCGCATGAAGGCGACCACTGGAGTGGTCCACCGCAGCATCTCCTCCACCGCCAGCGGCAGGGCCCGGTTCACGCTGGCATCAGATCGCTCGGCCAGGCGCTCCCACTCCCCCGGCACGCCGGCGAAGCCCAGCAGCCCGCCGGACATCATGTTGCGGGTCGTTTCGTTGCCGGCCACCAGCAGTTGCACCAGGACCATCCCGAGCTCGGCATCGGTGAGGCGGTCACCGTCCACCTCGGCCGCACCCAGCTCGCTGATGATGTCGTCCCTCGGTGACGCACGCCGGTCAGCGGCCGCCTCGAGCAGGTAGGTGACCATCTCCATGCTGAGTTGGGCCCGCTCTTCCTCTGGCCAGTCCGTGGCACCGGGGATGACCGCCTCGGACCACCGGAAGAACCGGGGCCACTCGTCTTCGGGCACCCCCAGAAGATCGCTGATGACCTGCAGCGGCAGAGGGACGGCCAGTTCGGACACCACGTCGACCGGAACGCCGGGTTCGATGCGGTCGACCAGCGCCCGGGCTCGGGCTCGGATCCCGGGCTCCAGGGCCCGCATGTAGGTGGGACGGAAACCGGGCTGCACCAACGTGCGGTAGCGGGTGTGGTCCGGCGGGTCGGTGTGCATCATGGTCGGCGGCGTGGCGTATGCGGAGCCGATTTCGAAGGTCATGATGCCCTTCGACGAGCAGAACGTCTCGGGGTCCCTCGACACCGCCACCACCTCGGCATGCCGGCTCACCACCCACAGGCCCAGCGTGTCGTTGCGGGCCACCGGGGCTTCGGCCCGCAACCGTGCGTAGAGAGGGAACGGGTCGTCTGCGTAAAACGAAGGGTCCAGAAGCGGGGCGGTGAGATTCGTCTCCCCCTCGGTGCTGGCGGCGCTGGGTGAGACGTCGTCGGCCACGGTCAGTCGCGGATGACGGGCAGCGGCAAGCTGAAGCCCTGCATCTGCGCCAGCGCTTCGTAGGCCGCCAGCGTGCCGATGCCGTCGGTCACGCTCTCCACCGAGCCGTCGGCAGCCAGGTTGAGATTGACCCCCTCCATGATGAACAGGATCTCGGTCACCTCGTCGTTGTCGGCGGGGACGTCGAGGGTGTGGACCGAGCCGGCTGGCTCGCGGATGTAGGAGCCGGCGGTCGAGTAGAAGTCGTACTCGAGGTAGTGCCAGCGCCCGGACACTGTGTAGCCGTCGACCGGTCCGGTATGGCGATGGGTCTGGAGGCGCACGCCAGGCTCGAACCGGTTCCGCACCACCCAGATACCAGCGGCCGGATCCACCCGGAGCACCTTGAGCCAGATACCTCCGGTGGCATCTACCCAGGGCAGGTCATCCTCGGCTGCGTGGTGGACGACATCGTCGATATCGAGACTGGTCATGGGATCTCCTTCTCTCATGGTGTGCCGATCAGCACGGCTGGATCAGTACAGCTGGATCAG
>CAIVIS010000199.1 GCA_903906055.1 uncultured Acidimicrobiaceae bacterium | reverse complement strand
CGGATCGCACATGCACGACTTGATCGACTCGCACGGTGGAAAGAGCGGAGGAACCGGCCCTACGGCGACGGCCGCCGTCTCGAGCGGCCTGACGCTCGGCGACCTCGACGCCGAGCCAGTGGAGATCCCCTACGTCGTGCCAGCGTCCACGTCCGTGCGTGGCAAAGAAGAGACGACACCACCACTCGACACGTCTCCGCTCTAGCCATCAGAGGTCATCGGTCTTGACGTTCTTGGCTCCTCCGAAGAGGGAACAGCAGTACGCCATGAGGATCGTTTCCGAGCAGCCGCGATCTGACTATCTGCCGTGCCTGCTGCGTGCGCCCCGGGGGACTCGAACCACCCAACCTCCGGATTAAGTGTCCGGTGCTCCACCGTTGAGCTAGGGGCGCATCTGCAGCATAAGCCCACGGAGCAGTCGGCGTAGGCGCCACTGGCAGGCTTCGGTTATGCAACGGCGACCGGTCGCAGCAGGTCGGTCGTATCGGGTCAAGGGTGACGGGGGTCTCTCCTAGGATGACTACTCCGCGGCCACCGCAGTTTCATTCCGCCGTCGGGACCCCCAGAAAGTGGAACGAACCGTGACGAACGAGACCGACCAGCCGGCAGATGACATTGCCGCACCGACGATCGATGCATTGATCGCCGAGCGCCGCAAGAAGCGCGCTGCCTTGGCCGATGCCGGCATCGATCCCTACCCATCACGGTTCGACCGCACCGCACTGGCCGGTGAGCTCCACCAGCGCCATGAGGGCCTAGAGGCGGACATCCGCACCGGCGAGCAGGTCCGCCTGGCGGGCAGGGTGACCGCCGTGCGCCGCCACGGCAAGCTCTCGTTCGCCACGCTGGCCGACACCTCGGGGTCGATGCAGTTGCTGCTGCAGGTGGCAGCGATGTCGGACCAGGCCGCTGCCGTGCTCGACTCGCTGGACCTCGGGGACTGGGTGGGGGCCGAGGGCGAAGTCATCACCAGCCGCCGCGGTGAGTTGTCGGTCGACACCACCGAGCTGTGGTTACTGTCCAAGGCCCTTCGGCCGCTGCCCGACAAGTGGCACGGCCTGACCGAGACCGACACCCGCTACCGACAGCGCGAGGTCGACCTGCTGGCCAACCCGGACAGCCGCAAGGTCTTCGAGATCCGGTTCGCCGCCATTGCCGCCATGCGCCGCCACATGGAGGCCGAGCACTTCGTCGAGGTCGAGACACCGATCCTGCAGCCCCAGGCCGGCGGGGCCATCGCCCGTCCGTTCTTCACCCACGCCAACGCCCTCGACATCGACCTCAGCCTGCGGATCGCCCCCGAGCTCTACCTGAAGCGCCTGGTGGTGGGGGGTTTCGAGCGGGTCTTCGAGATCGCCCGCAACTTCCGCAACGAGGGCGTGTCCACGCGGCACAGCCCCGAGTTCACTGCGCTCGAGGCCTACCGGGCCTTCGGGGACGTCGACGATGGCATGGACCTGACCGAGGCGCTGGTGATGGCCGCCGCCCAAGCCTCCACCGGTCGGACCACGTTTGCTGCTGGCGAGTCCGAGATCGATCTGGCCGGCCCGTGGCCCCGACTGCAGCTCCTCGACATGTTGGAGGAGAAGCTGGGCCGCCGGGTGCACCCGACCGATCCCCGCAATGATCTGGTGGCGGTATGCGAGGCCCACGGGGTCACCCCGCTGCCAACGTGGGGCCCAGGCAAGCTGGTCTTCGAGCTGTACGACCAGGTCCTCCTGCCGGGGTTGGTGGACCCCGTGTTCGTCATCGGGTTCCCGGTGGAGGTCTCTCCCCTGGCCCGGCACACCGCCGATGACCCGACGATGGCCGACCGGTTTGAGCTGTGCATCGTGGGCCGGGAGTTCGCCAACGGGTACAGCGAGCTCAACATCCCCGAGGAGCAGGCCGAGCGGTTCGAGGTGTCGTCCGCCGCCAAGGCCGGAGGCGATGCCGAAGCTCACCCGGCCGACCAGGCCTTCGTGCGCTCCCTCGAATATGGGCTTCCCCCTACCGCAGGCATCGGCATCGGCATCGACCGCCTCATCATGCTGCTGGCCGAAGTCGAGGCCATCCGCGACGTCATCCTCTTCCCCATGCTGCGTCCCGAGGCTGCCGGCTGAGGCCGCGTCGTTAGGCATTAACTGATCGCTGGCCCGGCAGAGATCGATTGTGGGAATCGCAGTTTGACTTCCCACAACAGGATCATGTTGGTACAATGTGCACATGAATGGTACGTACCAGGTGGTGATGGGCGATCGTGGTCGACTGGTGATCCCGGCGGAACTCCGCCAGCGGGCGGGTCTCCTCGAGGGCACACCGGTCGTGCTGGTGGAGACCACCGGCGGGGTGGTGCTGTTGGGTCGGGACCAACTGAAGACGATGGTGCGGGCGGACCTTTCCGGACTCGACCTCGTGGGAGAACTGTTGGCGGACCGTCGAGCGGAAGCCATCACGGACGACCCCCGGTGAACGTCTTTGATTCGTCGGCGCTTCTGGCGTTCCTCCAAGATGAGGTCGGGGCCGATGTAGTCGAGCAGGCGCTCCATGACGGCGGGGTATGTGCTGCGGCCAACTGGTCCGAGGTGGCACAGAAGGTGATCGCTCACGACCGGGACTGGCAGCTCGCCGCCGCACTGCTTTCGAGCTATGGACTGCAGGTCGAACCGGTCACCCGCGCTGATGCTGAACACGCCGCGTCGCTCTGGTCTGCAGGTAGCGGAATGTCGCTCGGCGATCGACTTTGTCTGGCCGTCGGTCTACGGATGGATGCCACGATCTGGACAGCTGACCAGAGCTGGGGCAACGCCCACGGTGTCTATCAGATTCGGTGAACACCGCCATCCGTATCCTCCCGGCGGACCATCGCGCGGAGTAGTTCTAACGCCGCACCCGGTCCGAAATGAGCCGGTTTCCGGGTAGAACGATCCCGTACATCTGACGGAGCCCGCGGGCGCTGACCACAGTGGAGGACCCCATGGCCACCATCGAGAAGAACCCCGGCACTGCGGTGCGCCCCGAACCAACCTCGCAGCGGGCCCAGGACAGTGCACTGGCGCGTCTGGCTGGCTGGTGTCACGACCATCGGTGGTGGGTGCTGATCATCTGGATCATCGGCCTGGTCGGCGCCAACGTGGCGGCCCAGGGGCTCGGCAGTAACTTCTCCAACAATCTGTCCGGGGGGACCCAGTCGGCCCAGCAGATCCTCGACGCTGACTTTCCCGGGCTGTCCGGCAGCCCGGTGCAGGTAGTGATCACCACGACGGCACCCTTCACCGATGCGGCCAACCAAACCCGCACCGAACAGTTGGGCGCGGCGCTCCGTCCTCTGGCCCATGTGTCTTCGGTCACCAGCCCGTTCGCACCCGAAGGCGCTGCCCAGATCTCCAAGGACGGACACATCGGCTACGTCCGGGTGAACTTCGACGAGGCGGCGGGCAACCTGCCCAACGCCGCCATCCAGAAGGTGATCGACACTGCCCAGTCCTTCGCCGCACCGGGCTACCAAGTGGCGCTCGGGGGCCAGGCCATCGGTCTGGTGGCCGGAGCCAAGCCCGGCCCGGCAGAGGGGATCGGCATCCTGGCCGCCATCATCATCATGCTGCTGGCCTTCGGGTCGGTGGTGGCCATGGGCCTTCCCATCATCACCGCCCTCTTCGGCATCGCCGTGGCCTTCGCGGTGCTCGACCTCTTGTCCCATGTGGTGACGACGCCGATCTTCGCCCCAGAGATCATGGCCATGATCGGCCTGGGCGTAGGAATCGATTACGCCTTGTTCGTCGTCACCCGCTACCGACAGGGCCTGGCCGAGGGCCGCGAGCCGCGGGAGGCCGCGGCGGTGTCGCTCGCCACCTCGGGCCGTGCCGTGGTCTTCGCCGGCTGCACCGTGATCCTTTCGTTGATGGGGCTGTTCATCCTGCAGCTCCCGTTCATGCGAGGTCTGGCCGTCGGCGCCATCGCTGCCGTCGTGCTGGTGATGGTGGCCGCGCTGACGCTGCTGCCGGCCATGATCGGGTTCGCCGGTCGGGCCATCGACAAGCTGGCCATCCCTGGCCTGCTCCAAAGTGGCGCTGAGCCCACAGCCCGCGGTTTCTGGTATCGGTGGAGCCGCACCATCCAGCGTCATCCGGTGGTATCGGGTGGGGCTGCAGTGCTGGTCCTGCTCTGCCTGGCCCTGCCGATGCTCTCCATGCGCCAGGCCTTCACCGATGCCGGAAACGACCCGACGTCGACCACCACTCGCCAGGCGTTTGATGCTCTAGCCACCGGGTTCGGCCCCGGGTTCAACGGCCCGCTCGTGATCGCGGCCCGGGTGCCAGCCGGCCAACAGGCCACCATCGCGCACCTCGATGCCGCCGTTCGGGCGACCCCGGGCGTTGCCTTCGCCTCCCCGGCCCAGGCCAATGCTTCGGGCACCGCGGCGGTCATCGTGGCCTATCCGACCACCTACCCGCAGGCCGCCCAGACTGAGGCGCTGGTCCATGACCTGCGCGACAACGTGATTCCAGCGGCCACCTCTGGCACCGGGGTGACCGCCTACGTCGGCGGAGAGACAGCGGGCTCGGTCGATGCGGCCTCGTATCTGTCGGCCCGCCTCCCCTGGGTGATCGGCGCTGTGCTGCTGCTCTCGTTCCTTCTTCTGATGGCGGTGTTCCGATCGTTGACCATTCCGCTCAAGGCCGTGATCGTCAATCTGCTGTCGGTCGCCGCTTCGTACGGCGTGATCGTGGCCGTGTTTCAGTGGGGCTGGCTCGGCGGCTTCTTCGGCATCGGGGCGACCGGGCCGATCGATCCGTGGATCCCATTGATGATGTTCACCATCCTCTTCGGACTATCTATGGACTACGAGGTGTTCCTTCTCTCGAGGATCCGCGAGGAGTGGCGAATCAGCGCCGATAACTCGGCCGCGGTGGCCGACGGGCTGGCCAAGACGGCACGAGTCATCACAGCGGCGGCGGCCATCATGATCTTCGTCTTCGGGTCGTTCGTGTTCGGCGACCCGCTGCACGTGCTGAAGGTCTTCGGGCTCGGACTGGCTTCGGCCATCCTCATCGATGCGACCCTTGTGCGGATGGTGCTGGTGCCGTCGGTCATGGAGCTGCTGGGTGACGCCAACTGGTGGATGCCCCGCTGGCTCGATCGGATCGTCCCCAACTTGGGCGTCGAGGTCGACGTCGAGCCTCCTGCCCGTGTTGAGGAGTCGGTGGTGCTGCCGGTGAGCTGAGGGCCTCGGGGCCGAGACAGGGCATCGAACTCTTATATACCGGTACTGATATGATCAGGTAGTGGATGTAGGGCTGTTGATCAAACAAATTCGAAGCCGTTCTGGGCTCACCCAAGCGGGTCTTGCAGAGCGCGCCGGAACGTCACAGCCAGCGGTGGCCCGCTACGAAGCCGGTGTCTCCTCCCCATCCGTCTCCACGCTCGAGCGACTCCTTCAGGCTGCTGGGGCTCAGTTGGTCGTCGGGACCGCGCTGCGTTCGGCCCCGATTGACAGATCAGGGACGGGACTGCGCCTGCTCCGGAAGCACCGGTCGGAGATCGAGCGCCTGGCACGTTCTGCAGGTGCTCGCAACGTGCGGGTGTTCGGCTCGATTGCGAGGGGCGACGAAACAGTCGAGAGCGATATCGATCTGCTGGTCGACTTCCCCGTTCACGAGCTCGGGGTCCTGCCGCTCGTCCGGCTTCGCCGTCAGCTGTCCGAACTCCTCGGATGCGAGGTGGACGTAACGACAGAGGAGCTCTTGCGGCCGGAGATCCTTGAGCAGGCCGTCCGCGAAGCGGTGTCGGTGTGAATGGCGAGAGCGGCGAGCAAGCCGACCCCCGGATCAATCGACGGATCGACGACATCCTGCACCGCATCGAGCGCGTCTCTATTGCCGAGCGGCAGTTGGTGGCAGCAGATGCAGCAAGCGACAGCGCAACTGGAGACACCGCGCTCGACGCCATCCTCTACGACCTGGTCGTGATTGGCGAAGCAGTAAGGACCCTGCCGGACGAACTGACCCGATCGGAACCGGACATCCCCTGGCAGGACGTCGTGGACATGCGGAACTTCCTTGCCCACGAGTACCACCGGGTGAGCACCGATGTCGTGCGCAAGACGATCGATGCTCCGCTCGATGATCTACGGGCAGCCTGCATCCGGATCCAGGAGCGATCCGCACCGCACGCCTGATCCGGTCAACTGCCGACGGCAGTGCAGTACGGGCCGAGGTTCGCCCTGCCCGGCGCATTCCCGGGACCAAAAAATATGGCGGAAGGGGGGGGATTCGAACCCCCGGAGGCTTTCACCTCACACGCTTTCGAGGCGTGCGCATTAGTCCGCTCTGCCACCCTTCCGTCGGCGAGTGTAACGGAGGTAGCAGCGAGGCGAAGAACGATCAGTATTCGGCACCGGCAATAGCCGCTCGGACCTAGCGATTCCGTGGTCGTCATGGTGATCCCCTTCGAGGCCTGGCACAAGGTAGCGTCAGCATTTCAGGCAGTACGCCAGAACCGGTGGGGGATCGAAGCACCGGAGCAGGCGCAACCTCCAAGGGGAGACATGACACGTACGTCCGGGAAGACTCGGCTGGCTGCAGCAGGCCTGGTGCTCCTGCT
>CAIVIS010000198.1 GCA_903906055.1 uncultured Acidimicrobiaceae bacterium | reverse complement strand
CCCTTCCGACAGACCATGTGATCCGGTTGGCCCCCGCCCTACGAACAGCACATCGAAAGAGGATCGGTTCCTTTCATGTCTGACCTTCAAGACTCGACTTTCACTCGCAAGCACAGACATCGACTGCTGGGCCGCGCCACACGGCGGATGGCTGGTATCGCGTCTATCGGCCTGGCGCTGTTGGCCGCTTCGGCGGGATTGTCGACGGGGCCGACTGGATCAGCGCCCGCTGGTGCAGCCGCCCTCGATCTCCCCACGATCCAGGCGCTGTACGCACAGGACCTCCTGGATCGAGCCAACGCCGAGCGCGTCGCCCGGACTTCGCCATCCCTCCAGGTCCCCCCGCTGCTGGTGGATGCCGGGCTGGCGGCCCAGGCCCAGGCCTGGTCGGTCCATCTGGCGGCCACCGGTGTGGCGCAGGACCCGCCTCTGTCAGCGTGTGGAAGTCAGCCATCCCCCGGCCAGATCTGCATGTTGGCCGCAAACACCGGCAACTCGGGTAACGGGACGTGGCCAGGTGATGGGTCCGATGGGATGCATAGCGACTACATGGCCTCGGTGGGGCACCGCCAAAACATGTTGAACGCGGGATACGACGTCGTCGGAATGGGCGTCACCTGCTCAGGTGGTCAGGCCTGGACGGTCGAGGTCTTCGGATTCGCCTATGGGAACTTGGGGGCGGCCCAGAGGCGCCAAACCACGCAGAACGCCGTCGCCGGGGACCCGGTAGCACCGGGACCATCGGTAGCCGGACTCCAGACTGGCGTGCCCGTGTACTGCCCGGGCCAGAAGGTGGGGCCGAACGGGCAGACGACGGCCACCGGTGGTCCGTACCCGTATCCCTACGCGGTCCCATCGGTTCCTGGGGCTGCACCGCCGACATCGTCTGGTACCGCGGTCGGGATCGCCTCGGTAGCCAGTGGCGGAGGGTACTGGGTGGCTAGATCGGACGGTTCGGTGTCCAGCCACGGCATGGCGACGGATCAAGGCTCCATGGCGGGACAGGCGTTGGCTGCTCCCGTCAGACACATCGTCGGGACCCCGACCGGCCGCGGCTACTGGCTGGTCGCCTCTGACGGCGGGATCTTCTCCTACGGTGACGCCGCATTTTATGGATCGATGGGTGGCCAGCGGCTCAACTCCCCGGTCGTCGACATGACGCCCACGGCGACCGGCCGCGGCTACTGGCTGGTCGCCTCTGACGGCGGAATCTTCGCCTTCGGCGACGCGGTCTTCTACGGATCCACGGGCGGGTTGCGACTCAACTCTGCGGTGGTGGGACTGGCCAGTTCTGCATCCGGCCGCGGCTACTGGCTGGTCGCCTCTGACGGCGGGATCTTCGCCTTCGGCGATGCCCCCTTCGTCGGCTCCACCGGAGCGCTCTCCCTCAACGCCGCCATCGTCGGCATGGCCTCGAGCCCGCATGGCCTCGGCTACTGGCTGGTGGCCACCGACGGCGGGATCTTCGCCTTCGGTGACGCGCCGTTCCAAGGGAGCGCTGGCGCCATCCGCTTGGCTGCTCCCATAGCTGGCATGGCTAGCGATGCCACTACCGGCGGCTACTGGATGGTGGCGGACGACGGCGGCGTGTTCGCCTTCGGCGCCCCGTTCCATGGAGCCGGCTGACTCGGCTGACTCGGCTGACCCAGAGACTCGGCTAGTCGAGCGACTCGGCTGACCCTGTGTGCCTCAGTTGACCCTGTGTGCCTCAGCTGGCCCAGATGATCGACTGCATCTCCGAGTACGCCTCGAGCCCGTAGTCGCCACCATCTCGGCCGATGCCGCTCATCTTGAACCCACCGAAGGGGGCATCCATGTTGCGCTGGGCCGTGTTGATGCCGACGTGTCCAGCACGCAGCAGCTTGGCCACCCTGAAGGCGCGCGCCGTGTCGCTCGAGAACACGTAGTCGTACAGTCCGAACTCCGAGTCGTTGGCGATGGCAATGCCTTCGTCGTCGTCGTCGAACGGGATAGCCACGACCACCGGGCCGAAGATCTCTTCGCGTGCCACAACCATGTCGTTGGATCCGGTGATCAAAGTGGGCTCGACGTAGAAGCCGGTCTCCATGTGTTCGGGGCGGCGACCGCCGACCACGACCTCACCCTCCTTGCGTCCGGACTCGATGTAGTCGAGGATCCGCTGCTGCTGCGCCCCGGAGATGACCGGTCCGACCACGGTGCTGGCTTCGGTGGGGGCGCCCACCGTCAGCCGGCCAGCAAAGGCCGAGAGCCCTTCGACCACTTGGTCGAAGATGCTGCGGTGGATGACGGCCCGAGTGGGGGCGGTGCAGATCTGGCCGGAGTGGAAGGCCCAGGTCGAGCCGATGGCACCGATGGCTGCCTTGATGTCGGCATCGGCGAAGACCACAGCTGCACCCTTGCCGCCGAGCTCCATCAGGAGGCGCTTCATCGTGGGGGCACCAGCGGCAGCGATCCGCACGCCCACCGCCGTCGACCCGGTGAACGACACCATGTCGATGTCCGGGGACGAGGTGAGCACCGACGCCGGCTCGGGGCCCTGGGCGCTGACCAGGTTGACCACACCTGGGGGGAACCCGACTTCGTCGAGCACGCGAGCCAGCTCCACGATGGCCAGCGGGTCCTGGGGGGCAGGCTTGATGACCACGGTGTTCCCCATGGCGAGTGCCGGGGCCACCTTGCCAGCCATGTTGGTGAGGGGGAAGTTGTAGCTGGCGATGGCGGCGACCACGCCGACGGGTTGACGGTAGGCCAGAGCGCTGACCAGCCCGCCGGGCGCCAGCGGGGTGGCGTTAGTGGCGATGGGGGGGAGCATCGACTCCTGGATGTGGCGGATGTCGCGGCTGTAGCGCTCGAACCGGTCGGCACTGATGGGGACCTGCATGCGCGATCCGACCGATGCGGTGGCGCCGGTCTCGGCGATCACCAAGGGGACGAGGTCATCGTTCCTGGCCCGGATGGCAGCGGCAGCGGCTTTCAACAGGGCGAGTCGCTCCTCGACCGGTGTGGCGGCCCAGGCCGGAAAGGCGGCGCGAGCGGCGGCGGCGGCGGCCTCGGCATCAGCCACCGATGCGTTGGGGGCCTGGCCGACGACCTCTTCGGTGGCTGGGTTGATGATGTCGTAGGTGCCGTTGCCGGCCTCGACCCACTCTCCGCCGATCAGCAGCCGGGTCTCGTCTCTGGTGGCCTTGCTCCCCATCAGGTGGTTCCCTTTCGTTGCCCGGTCAGTTGACCGGGTGCGGTGCACCGGTGTCGGTTGGCACCGGGTCAGAAGTGTAGGGGGGCGAACCGCTCCGATGCGGTGCCCCTGTCAGATCCGGTCAATGCGATCAGGTGGCCGACGTGTCGACGGTCACGGTGTCTCGGCCGGACCGCAGGAGGGTTCCGGGGAGGTTACCCGTGGGCGCTCCGTCGGCAACGGTCTCGATCCCGTTGACCAGCACCCGGACCACACCGATCGAATCGGCGATCAGCCGGGGGCTCCCTCCGGGGAGGTCCTCTACCAAGGTGGCCGGCTCGGAAGCGATGGTTTCCGGGTCGAACACGAACAGGTCGGCTCGCAGTCCCTCAGCCACCCGGCCGCGGTCGTGCAGTCCGAACAGATCAGCCGGGGCTTGGGTCATCCAGTGGACGGCCTGCTCCATCGGCACCAACTTCCGCTTGCGCAGGCAGTCGCCCAGGAACGAGGTCGGATAGTTCGATCCGCACATCCGGTCGAGGTGGGCGCCAGCATCTGACCCGCCGACCAGTGCGCCGGGGTCGTTCCACACATCGACCCGCGCCTTCCAGGACTCGGCGTCGCCGTCGGAGGCCTTGGGCCACAGGACCGTTCGAAGCTCATCGGCGATGACCAAGTCGAGCAGGGCATCAAAGGGCTCCTTGCCCTGCTCCTCAGCGATCGACCCGATGTCGCGCCAGCTGTAGCCGGCGTTCTCGGGGGCGAAGGTATCCCCGACGATGTAGTTGGCCCAGTGGGACAGGCGGCGGAACACGCCAGCACTTTCGGAGTGGGCCAACTCGTCGAGCTCCTCACGCACTGCGGGGTCGCGTAGCTTGGCGATCCGCTCTTCGGCCGGGAGTCCCATCACTTCACCCCAGCCAGGAATGAGGAACAGTGCGCAGTGGGTCCGAAAACTCATGTTCATCGGCACCAGGGTCGGCATGGTGAGGGCGATGATCTTCCCGCCGGCCGCGGCTGCAGCCGAGGAGGCCTCGAGCTGACGGGCCGTCTTGTCGGGGGTGCGCGAGTCGACGGTCAGCAAGTTCCAGTTCAAGGGACGCCGGGCCGTGGTGGTCATGGCCACCATCAGGTCGATCTCCTCGTCGGTAAAGCTGTCGAGGCAGCCGTTGGTGATGTACTCGAGCGTGGTACCGGGATGGTCACGGACCACTTCGCAGAAGGCCAGCATCTCGCGCCGGTCGGCGAAGCGCGAGGAGATGGGGTTGCCGTCCCCGTCGGAGTGGGTGCGGGACTGCGATGACGAGAATCCGAGACCGCCAGCCTCAATGGACTCGGCCAGCAGTGCGGTCATGGCGGCGAGCTCTTCGTCGTTCGCCACCTGGTCGGCTCGATCTGATCCCATGACCCAGCGACGGATGGCGCAGTGGCCCACCAAGAACCCGGCGTTGACGCCGAGATTCCCCTCCAGGCGGTCGAGGTACTCGCCGAAGGTGGACCAGTCCCACGTGATGCCGTCCTCCAACGCCACCAGGGGCATGCCCTCCACCTTGGCCATCATCCGGCGGATGTAGTCGTGGTCGGCGGCCTTGATGGGGGCGAGGGTGAAGCCGCAGTTGCCGGCGATGACCGTGGTGACACCGTGCAGGTTGGACGGGGAGGCGGTCGGGTCCCAGAACAGCTGGGCGTCGTAGTGGGTGTGGGGATCGATGATGCCGGGGGCGACGATCAGCCCTTCGGCGTCGAGTTCTTCGGCACCGTCCTCATCAATGGTGCCCACCTTGACGATCATCCCGTCCAAGATGCCGACGTCGGCCCGGAAGCCAGGGGCGCCGGTGCCGTCGACGACGACGCCGTTTCGGATCACGTAGTCGAGCATGGTGCCGATCCCTTCTCTGTGGCCCGGTGCATGCACCAGCGGCCGTGTTCGTGGTGATGGTCGAAGGCAGCGCCGCAGAGTTCGCGTGCGAACCCCCGTTGGGTGTGCACCCAGAGCTGACAGTGCGTCAGATTATGGCACGCACGGGCAGCCTGTGGCGGGCTGCGGCCGCCCGAGGGCACCGTGCGCTGATGGCGTACGGCGATAAGGTTCCGAGATCGACCACTCCTACCTCCGGGACAACCTGCTGCCCGTCATCGTGCTGCTGCTCGGCGCTGGGCTCCTCGTCCGGTTCGCCCACTGGGTGGCTCACCGCCGCCGCCGCTGGATCGACGTCCAGATCAAGCACCAGATAGAGACGGGGATCGTCGCCTCCGAGTCGCTCAAGCGATCAAGGGCGATCAGCGAAGCGGTCGAGTGGGTGGTGGTGGCCCTCACCTACTTCATCGTGGCCATCTTGGCCTTCGATCGGCTCGGTATTCCGCTTACGACGCTGGTGGCACCGGCCACCGTGGTCGGTATCGGCCTGGGTTTCGGCGCCCAGCAGATGGTGGGGGACCTGCTGGCCGGGTTCTTCCTCTTTGCCGAGCACCAGTTCGCATTCGGGGACGTGATTCAGCTGTCGATGCCGGGCCAGACGTCCGGCATCAAGGGCACCGTGGAGGAGCTCACGCTGCGAGTGACCAAGATCCGCACGGCCCAGGGCGAACTGGTCGTAGTGCCCAACAGCGCCCTGCGGCAGGTGACCAACTTGTCCAAGGACTGGTCGCGGGCCGTCATCGACATCCCGGTGCTGGTCACCGAGGACCTGGTGGAAGTCACCGGCCTGCTTCATGAGGTGCTGACGGCGTTGGCGGCAGACCCGGAGTGGTCGGGTCTGATCCTGGGGGATCCGGTGGTGGCCGGTATCGAGACGGTCGATGTCGGCTACGTACAACTCCGACTGATCGCACGGACGTTGCCTGGACGCCAGTTCGAAGTGGAGCGCGAGCTCCGCCTGCGGGCCTTCACTGCACTTCGCCAAGCTGGGGTCTCGTCGCCCGGGGTGGCCGACGGACTGAATCGGAAGAAGCCGTGAGCCCGCCAGAGGCCAGTGGATCCACGGGACCGACCGGTGGCGGTGCTGGACCACTAGGAAGTGACGCCGTGGTGGCCCCGACCGAGCCCCAAGCAGCACCGCATGGTGCTCTGGTGGGGCTCATGGGGATGCCCATGAGCCGCCGGATCCCGATCCGCCGGTCCACCGTGCTCTTGGCTGTGGCCTTCGTGGGATTCGGCGCGCTCTGCCTCCAGTTCCCGCCAGCTAACTCCCACACGACCACCATCACCACCAACGGCTCGAACGGTCTGATCCCAGGGCTGGTACCGGCTGCGACCACGACTACCACTAAGCCAGCCCCAACCACATCCACAACCGCTACGACCCCGGCCACGACGTCGACCACGACGCCAGTGAGGACCGCTACGACCCCGGCCACGACGTCGACCACGAACCGTCCGACCACGACATCGACCACGAGCAAGTCGTCCGTGTCCACTACGACCACGACCGTGCCGACGACCACGACGACCACGACGACCGGCCCCGGGTCAATCTCGACGACGAGTTCGTCGACCCCCTAGATCCGACCTGTCCTGGTCTGACGGGCGCAAGCCCGGCGAGGCGGCCACCGGGTGGGACGCGCAAGACCCCCGACCAGAGGCCGGGGGTCGTGCTTCACAACGGTGCGATGGCCTGGGGCGGCCTCCTCGACGGACTAACTGACGGTGCAGCCTGCGTCGTAGATCTCCTTGGGAACCATCGAGCAGTACGTGCCACGGTCGACCACGGCCCATGCCGAGTTCTGAGCGGCGAACAGCTGGGCGTAGTC
Organism: uncultured Acidimicrobiaceae bacterium; assembly: GCA_903906055.1. Classification (GTDB taxonomy): domain Bacteria; phylum Actinomycetota; class Acidimicrobiia; order Acidimicrobiales; family RAAP-2; genus Bog-756. The sequence goes on along the minus strand of CAIVIS010000198.1, from coordinate 5,317 downwards.
AAAGCCGGTGAGGTTGTCACCCGCACCACTGACGGGTCCGGTATTGACTACGGCAAAGGCGTAGTTGCCCGAACAGAGGTAGTTCGGCTGGCCGCTCCCACGTGCAGGGGTCGTCACGATGGTGGCTCCGCTCGGAAGTGCAGCCTGGAGCGCGGCCTGAGTGCAGGGCGGGGTCGCCGTTCCGGCCGCCGTGGTCGTGGTCGTGGGAGTCGTCACGACGCATACCTTGGTGCCGCTGGTGGCACTCGATGTGAGCTTGGCGGCCGTGACGCTGCCGTAGACGGCGTCTGCGGTGACGCCCGAGGCAGTCTGAAAGCTCCGCAGCGCTGCACTAGTACCGGGGCCGAACAGGCCGTCGACGGGACCGGTGTAGCAACCGACCGTGGCCAGCGCCCCCTGCATGGTCCTGATGGTGGCGGTGGTGAGTTTGATGCCGGTGTTCGAGGCGGCGGTCGTCGTAGTCGGACTCGTGGTGGTGGTGGTAGTGGTCGAAGAGTTGCTGCTGCAGGCGGCCATGGTGGCCCCGGCGATCAGGGTGGCTCCGATGAGAGCGAGTTTGCGGATGTACATGGTTCAGCCTTTTGATTGATGGGTTGCTCTTCACTATTCGAGTTGGACTCGCCAGTACGCTAGGCGAGCATTGCGTCCACTCAGAACAATATTCTGCCCGTTGGTTGGAGGCCAGCATCGCCCCCTGACGACGACAGCTCAGCCGTTCACCAGCGGGATGACCTCGGCGCCGAACCGTGCGATCTGGTCGCAAAGTTCCTCGACGGAGTGTGCGGGGAACCGGACCTGGATCTGACCTACTCCGGCCTCGCCGAAGGGGCGCAAGTAGGTGGCGATCTCATCGGCTGAGCCCTTGACCGTGCCCGGGGGCAGCTCGTTGCCGGCCGGCGGGTCACCGAGGTAGAGCGGGTAGGCGATGGACCCGATGTCGAGGGGGGCACCGTCGCGGTACTCGGCCCGCAAGTCGGCCAGCGTGGCCAGCAGCTCGGTGTTGGGGCCGACCGACTGGGGGAGCCAGCCATCGGCGTAGCGAGCGGTGCGGCGCAGCGCGGGCAGCGACGACCCTCCCACCCAGATGGGCGGGCGCGGCGACTGGACGGGTCGGGGCTTGAGGCCTACCCCGGATGCCGGCCAGCGCGGCCCGGGCAACACCGGGTACTCCTCAGCCAGCCCGATGGCCAGACCGGCGATCGCTTCGTCGGTAGCCGCACCCCGCTCGTCGAACGGGGGGCCCATCAGGTCGAACTCCTCGTTGACGTGGCCAGCCCCCACGCCGCAGATCACGCGGCCCGAGGAGAGCACGTCGACGGTGGCGAACTCCTTGGCTGCCCGCAGCGGATGGCGGAGTGCGGCCACGTAGATGTGCGACAGGAGACGGATCTCACTGGTCACGCCAGCCAGATAGCCCAACGTGGCCACGGTGTCATACCAGGTGGTGCTCATGGCCCCAGCCAGCCGTTCGGGGATGAACGTGTGGTCGCATACGCCGACATAGAAGAACCCGGCCGACTCACAGGCTTGGGCCACCCGGGCCAACTCGGCCGGCCCTGCCTCGGGCTCCCATGGCTCGACGTAGATGGTCGATTGGGACTGCACGGGCAGTTGCATGCCGAAGGAGACCACGCCGGCTGGCAGCACAGGTACGACGTGGGCGGGCAGGGCGATGGGGGCGTTGGTCACCGGTTGATCCTCGTTTGTTCGGGTCCCCAGGGGGACGGGTCGTCGGTTACTGCGTCCATCGGGTGCGGAAACCGAGAGCCGCTCGATTCTCCGGAATCAACGCTCCGGAATCGAACCGGCCAGAGATTCGGCCAGGGCATCGGCCAGAGATTCGGCCAGGGCATCAGCAGAGCCGAACTGCGTGGCCAGCACCCGGGCCCGCTTGTAGGCCAGGTGGGCTGGTACCTCCCAGGTGAACCCCATGCCGCCGTGGACCTGGATGCAGGACCGTCCATTGGTGATGGCGGCCTCGTCGGCCAAGAGCTTGGCCCCAGCCGCGGCCACGTCGGCATCGCCCACGTCGGGCTGGTCCACGGTGACGGCAGCGCCCTGGACCGCGCACCGGGCCACCTCGGCCCGCACTGTCATGTCGGCACAAAGGTGCTTGACGGCCTGGAACCCGCCGATGGGGCGTCCGAACTGGACCCGTCCCTTGGCGTACTCGACGGCAAGATCACAGGCCCACTGAGCCATGCCGACCTGCAGGGCGGCGGTGAGCACGGCGCCGTCACGGCGCCACCATGCCGCCACCTCGGGGCCAGCCACCAGCTCTCCGGCGGGCAGGGTGGCTACCGACCACACCGGAGTCAGCGGGTCCATGGGCCGGGGGAGCAGCGTGGCATCGAGAGCGGCCGGGTCGAGCCGTTCAATGCCGGCATCAGACGCAACGAGCAGCACGTCGATGTCGGCCAGGTGCTCGACGATCACCGGGAAGGTTCGGGCGCCGATCGAACCGGCTGCCGGTCGCTCGACCAAACCCACCACCACGGAGCCATCATCGGCCCCGTCGATCAGGCCGGCGGCCAGGTGAGATGCCACCAGGGGCCCAGGTACCAGGGAACGCCCCAGTTCTTCGAACACCAGGGCGGCCTCGGCCAGGCCGAGCCCCACCCCACCGGCCTCCTCAGCCAGACACAGATGAAACACGCCGGCATCGCCCAGTCGACTCCACCCGGTCCGGTCGACGACCCGATCGGTGGACTCGCTCTGGCGGATCACGTCCAAGGGGAAGGCACCCTCACACAGATTGCGGATGCCGGCTGCCAACTCGTTCTGGAACTCAGAGACCTCGAAGTCCATGGTCTGCCCCTATCCCTTTGTCCCGGTCGGAGCGACTGCCTGGGGCTCTTTGGGGAGACCCAGGATCCGCTCTCCGACGATGTTGCGCTGGATCTGTGAGGTGCCAGCGGCGATGGTCAGCGAGATGCCGCGCAGCCAGTCCTCCACCATGGTGCCAGCGGGCAGCAGGCCGCCGCCGTCGATCCCCTCGAGGTCATGGGCGGCCAGGCCGGCCCGGTCCAGGAGCGACAGGCTGAACTCGCCGAGCTTGTGGCGGGTCTCGGAGTAGGCCAGCTTGAAGTAGGTGCCGCCCACCCCAGGGATGCCGGTGCGAGCCGCCTGGGAGACGTTGCGCTTGGTGAGGGCCCAGAGGGCGTCGAGCTCGGCCTTCAGGTGCCCAGCCTGGCGACGCACCCCGGAGTCGGCCCATGCGCCGGTGCGCACCGCCAAGGTGACCGAGGCGTTCAGCAGTTCGATGGCTTCGAGCAGGTCGCCGACGAAGGCGGTGCCGCGCTCGAAGCTGAGGGTGACCATGGTCACCCGCCAGCCGTCGTTCTCCTCACCCACCCGGTTGGCCACCGGCACCCGGACCTCGTCCAGGAATAGCTCGGCGAACTCGGTGGAGCCAGCGATGGTGGTCAGCGGCCGGATGTCGACGCCGGGAGTGTCCATGGGGAGGATGAGCCACGAGATGCCGCGGTGGCGGCTGTCTTCGGGGCCGGTGCGCACCAGTAGTTCGCAGTAGTCGGCCACCTCGGCATGCGACGTCCAGATCTTCTGTCCGCTGATGACGTAGTCGTCGCCGTCGCGCACCGCTTTGGTGCGCATGGAGGCGAGGTCGCTGCCAGCATTGGGCTCGGAGAACCCTTGGCACCACACGTCGTCGCCGCGCAGGATCGGCGGCAGGAACTTGGCCCGCTGCTCCGGCGTCCCTTCGGCAATCACCGTCGGCCCAGCATGGAGGAGCCCGACGAAGTTCACCCCGACGTAGGGGGCATGGGCCCGCTCGAGCTCCTCTTTGAAGATGAGCTCCTCGATGGCGGAACTACCCCGTCCACCGCCTTCTACCGGCCAGTCCACTCCGGCGTAGCCGGCATCGAACAACAAGCGCTGCCAGTGGGTGTCGTAGGCGCGACGTCCCGGCCAGTCGTCCGGGGACGGCTTGGGAGGGAGCCCGGGAAGGGTCGTCTCCAGCCAGGAGCGGAGGTCGGCCCGGAACGCCTGCTCGGCGTCGGAGTAACGGAGGTCCATGGGGTTGCTACTGCTCGCGGCCCGGTCTACGTCCGGGGATCACGCGAAGTCGAGGCTGAAGAGCTTGATGGCGTTGCCCCGGACGACCTTGTAGCGCTGCTCGTCGGTCAGTCCGGCCATCTGCTTCTCGGCGATCTCGCGGGTGCGGGGCCAGGTGGAGTCCGAGTGCGGGTAGTCCGACTCGTAGGTGATGTTGTCCTCACCGATCTGGTCGATGAGCATCAGGCCGTTCGGGTCGTCGAAGAAGCACCCGAACACGTGGTCCTTGAAATAGCTCGACGGCGGGTTCGGCACCTTGTCAGCCACACCGCCCCAACCCCGGTTGTCCTCCCACACCACGTCCATGCGGTGGAGGAGGTGGGGGATCCATCCGATCTGGCCTTCGGAGTAGGCGACCTTCAAGTTCGAGAACCGCTCGAAGAGGCCCGACAGGAGGAAGTCGGTCATCGACAGCTCGGCGTTGATGTGGGTCAGCGACGAGCCCACGGCTGCTGGCGCGTCGGCCGAGGTGGACGGCATCTTGGAGCTCGAGCCGATGTGCATGTTGACGACCATGGACGTCTCGTCGCACGCCTGGAAGAACGGATCCCAGTAGTTGTCCGGGTCGTGGATGGACGGCAGGCCCAAGTAGGCCGGGATCTCCGAGAAGCAGACCGCGTGCACGCCACGCTCCGCGTTGCGTCGGACCTCTGCGGCGGCCAGTTGGGGGTCCCACAGCGGCACGATGACCAGCGGAATCAGGCGTCCGCCCGTGCCGGCGCACCACTCCTCCACCTGGTAGTCGTTGTAGGCCTCGACGCACAGGAGGGCGAGCTCTTTGTCCTTGGCCTCGGTGAAGGTCTGGCCGCAGAAGCGAGGGAAGGTCGGGAAGCAGAGGGACGCCTCGATGTGATTGGTGTCCATGTCCTCGAGGCGCTCTTTTTGGCTGTAGGAGCCGGGGCGCATGTCTGCGTAGGTGATGCCCTTCATGGTCACCTCGTCGCGGGGCACCCCCACAGCAGAGTCGACCCGTAGCAGCGGGCGCTTCAGGTCCTCGTAGTGCCACCAGTCGGTGGGATTGCCTTCAGAACCGGGCTTCACCGTCAGCTTGCCCCCCACGAAGGTGATCTCCCCCATGGGGGCTCGCACGATGCGGGGGCACACGTCGTGGTACTTGGTCGGAATGCGATCCGTCCAGGTGGTGGCAGGCTCGACGATGTGGTCGTCGACGGAGATGATCATCGGCAGTTCGGCCATGTCGTGGAGTGTACCCCCGCATCTGACGGGGTGTCAGTTGCTG
>CAIVIS010000197.1 GCA_903906055.1 uncultured Acidimicrobiaceae bacterium | reverse complement strand
TCCAACTTGTGGGCCGCTGCCGCCATTTCGGTCAACGTGGCCGTCGCCTCAACCACTGCGAACTTCTTCCCCTTCTTCTAAAGGACTGCCCATGACCATCGCCACTGCACTCGCTGACCTCAATACCTCGGTCGCCAACCTGACCGGCGCAATCAACGCGCTGCTCCTGGCAGCAGCTACCGCTGGCACCGATGTTTCAGCGTCCCTCACTGACCTCACGGCCTCCATCGGGGCCGCGGCCACCAATGTTGATGGCGTTACTGCTGCCGTGGTTGCCGTACCGACCGCATGACTAACCTATTTGTGAACCTTCGAGCGGCGAGATCGGCGACCTGAAGGAGTGACAGCGACTATTGACGTGGTGTGGGGCGTAGCGCTCATCGGATTCGTCATCACCCTCTGGCTTGCCAGCCTGGGAGCGGTGTGGAAAGTAGCCACGCTCCTGAACTCAATCACCAACGAGTTGAAGGAACTGCGGGCCGCCACCGAAGAGAACACCAAAGCCATCGCTGTGAATCGAGGAACCACTTCCCCAAGCAGGCATCCCTCAGCAAAGTAGGCTGACAGACGATGTCATTCATTCGCACGCTGAGAGGAATCCTCATGACCATCAACACCCAACGCATCGGTAGCCTGGTCCGACAGCTTCTAGCCCTTCTCGGGCTCGTCACTGCCATCGTCACTCAATCCGATTCAAGCCTGCATCTGCCAGTCGCAGTGTCGACCGCCATCGCCCTGGTTTCGGGGATCCTGCTTTCGATTGAGCACTACGTCTCCGATCCCAGCACTGGCACGACGGTCCCGGTGCCCACGCCGGCCTCCACCCCTGTCGGCACGCCTCCCCCGACAATCCCTCCGACCGTTGCACCCTGAGGGTACGATGAGAGACGAAGAAGTTCGCGTCCTCGAGCAACTCGCTGACGCCCTTGAGACTCTAGGAGCCATCATGTCCGCACTTTCAGACGCAGTCGCCGCTAACACCAATGCCGTTGCATCCCTTGCCACCACGGTGACCACGCTCACGACCGCTGTTGCTGCTGACTCGGGTGCAGTTGACGCTGCCGCCGCCGTCACTGCCCTCGAAGCATCCAACGCTGCCCTCGCCACCGCTGAGGCTGAGGTCACCGCAGCAATCACGACACTCGGTGGGACCGCTCCCGTCGCAGCTTCGCCTGCCTGAGCACCTCACGCTGCTCCTCAAACCAGTCTGATCGATTGGTGATGGTTCGCCTCTCGGCTCGCTGATGGGATCTGACGATTCCGTTGTACGAGGCCATGAAGAGTGCGATTGAGGGGGTACTCCGAGACGCTGAAGACAGGGCATTCATTGCCTCTTCAGCGATCTCGGGGTTGAGCAGCGATACTGCCTGCGTCCAGGCCACCCGCTCGTCGGGGGTCAGACGCCAGTGCGTCTCGAGCAGGTAGACCGTCTCCATCAGGAGCCGTATTTACCCGAGGCATCAATGCGGTACAAGGCCGGCGTGCCGGGGTACGCCCCGGTATCCGCTTCCAGCACGAAGCCCCCATGCCCATCGTCTGCAATGCCCACGATCGGGTTGGCGGCCGTGCCGATCCCCCACTCTGCCCGGTAGTGGGGTGCAGGACCGAGGTACGGCGCACCGTCGAAGGCGTAGGTGCTCCCGTCGGGACGAACGGCCCAGTAGCCGTTACCGGCGGTGTTGCGAGCGAGCATCTGATTCTCCTTGTAGGTGGTGGTGACGGGCACGTTCGGTGGCAGGTCGGGCACGGGGGCCGGGTCGATGCCGGGGAGGAAGTCCACAAACACTGATTCATCCCACGATCCGTGGTCGATGAACTGGTGGCCCTCGGCTCCGACGTAGAGCTGGCCGGTGCCGACGCTGCCGGGGTAACCAGCGATCCAGTAACCGGGCTGCGCCACTCGAGCATTGTCGAATTGAATCGCCACCTCGGGCCAGGTGCTCTCGGAGCAATAGACGAGGGGACCACCGTGGCCGGCAGCACGTCGCTGCTGCACCCACTGCACGGCTTGGTTCGGTTGAGCGTCGTATTGCTCAACATCGAGGCAGTCGCCGATCGGAGCGCTGTTGACGCTGATTCCGATCACCGTGGCGCTGGGGAAACGGGCTTTGCACTCGGCATAGTTCTGATACATGCCGTTGACGTACGCGCCGTACAGTCCCAGCCCCTCGGGCAAATTCATCACGGTGACGGAATCAGCGCAGGCTCTCATTGAAAACAGTCTAACAACGTCAGCGTCAGTCGGCGAAATACGGCTCGGTCTGCCAGTCGTAGACAGGATGCAGGAATGTGATCACCGGGTGATCAAGGTCGCGACGGACGGGAGTGTTGACCACCTCTACATCCTTCAAGGCGATCATCACGACGAAGGCGATGGATCCCATGAAGAGGAGTGCTGCGAGTACTGCGAGGTCGAACATCATGATTGGTGTCTCAGTTCTTCTAGAAGGGAGATGCCGTCGGGGGTGATAACGCAGACTCGCTGCTCGGCACCTCGAGCGGACCTACGGGTTTTGCCGGTCGGTGTGATCAGGCCGGCGTTGCGGAGCTCGCTGCAACGCTTCCAGCCCTGGATCACGTCGGCCATCGTGGAGGCTTCCTCGTCGGTCCATCCCAGATGCCCTACCTTCCGGTACTGCTCGAGGAGGCGGTGCCGGATGGTCCCTCGGCGAAAAGCTCGAGCCGCCGCCTGAGAGGTCTCAGGATCGGCGGCCCGTGCGTAGGCGTTGAAGTCCAACTGGTCGTAGGTCAATCCTTCTCCTCCTCAGAGTGTCCGCACTCAACGCAGCAGTTGGCTTCGTAATGGGCGACATTGGCTGGGTCTCTCCCACCTAGGTGAACGCAGATCTCCCCGGTGTCGTGCTCCGTGAGCATGTTGCACTCACTGCAGTACTCGATCCGGTAGAAGTCTTCCTCAGTCAACGGGGAGTTCGGCATCGTTTCCATAGGGCACCACCTTTCGAACGAGAGCAGCAGTACTGCCCTTTGCGTACAGGGACAGACCGAAGCCGTCGCCGAGATCCTTGGCGCAGCGCTTCAGTGCGGTTGACACGGCACTCTTCATGGCGAGGTCGTGGGCATCGGCCCTCGATGGCTGGTTCTTCGCATCGCCGACGCTGACATCTTCCTTGACAGTGCAGACAATCCCCTCGGGGTCATAGACGGTGAGGCGCATGGAAGCCTTGTAGGCCACGGTGTACTTGGGTCGGGCATCGGTGGACGCATCCTCAAAGAGGCACTCCACAGCCAAGATCTCTTTGTCCCAGCCCTCAAACCCAAACAGGCGGTTCAGGTGGGCGATGACATCGAACGCCTCAACGTGCGCCATCCCGTTGGCGATGCTGACTCGGCTCGGCATGATCGGGCGGAGCAGCACCTCGCGCTGCTCCGCCGTGAATGCACCTCGGAGGCTAGGCATCGGCCTCGGCCTCCAAGGTGGCGTCGGCCTTGGCGACCAGGGCACGGGCCAACTCGAGCGCTGCCTGCTCCGCCTGCGCCTCGTCGTACAGACCGGCATCGATGAAGTTCTGCACGTTCGTCGCCATCTCCTCCGCCCGCTCGTAGGACATGATCATGCTGAATCCGCCGAAGCGCACCGACAGGAACCGTATGTTCGGAGTTTCTGCCTCCGAGTAGCTGCTGTCTGATACGTCAATGATGGATTTCCGACCGGTGAAGATCGTCCCGTGCAACTCGCTGCTGTAATCGTCGCTCATGGTGCTGCTCCTTCTCTCTGTGGATGTAAGACATCGTAACACTAGGGTGTGACGGGGTAAAGGACAATCGTCAACTCGTCGTGCTTCTTCGCTCTCGTCGGCGAGTGCATGGTGATGCTGTTGACGTATCTCGGGTCATCATCCTCGAGCACGCCAGCGTCGACCACCCCGTCCAGCACGGCTTTGGCAGACGGCAGATGTGCGCCAGCATCGGCCAATCGCCCTTTCGCTTGGATGGGGAAGAACTCCACTCGGACCACCTCGAGGCGTGGGATCTGGGCTACGAGGGTCATGATTTTGGCGGTCCTGCGCCACTCGGCCACCACGGCAGCTCGGACGTAGCGCGACCCGGCCCGCTCCCGATTGGTAGTCAGGAGCGAGCCGGGAACGGTCAACGCGTATGACAGGGTCATAGAACCCTGAACGTGCGCGTAGTGGTTGATTTGTTGTACTTCTCGGCCAGCAACGGCACTTCTTTGCGGAGTCGGCTGGAGTCGATCGTGTTGCGCGTGCTGATCTTCCACGTCGCTACCGGCACGCCGTCCACGGTCGCCTCTTCGGCCTCGCCCATGTGCTGCTCGATGACCTGCTTGATCCGGTCCTGCTCGGCCTTGCACTCCGCTCCAGCCTCCAGCGCAGCCTTGTATTCGGTCAGCAGCGTGTAGGGGATCTCCACACTGCCCTGAGGGGCCACCCAAGCTCGGTTCAGCGCCCTCTGGCTGGAGTCGGTGCCATCAGGGGCTGGAGGGGTGGAGGTGCGAACGTGATCGTTCCACCACCGGTCGGCGGTCAGGATGATCCCGTGCTGATAGATCGCATCGGCATCCACGGTGCGCTCAATCATGGTGGAGCCACCGACCAGGGCGATCACGACCGCCTCGGTCAGCCCAGAGCAGAGCATGCCGTGCTGCACCTGTGCGTAGACACGCTCGGGCATGCCGATCTCGGTGTCCTTCCAGTACCGGTCGCTGCGGACATTTTTGATCTCAATCCAACGGATCGGCTCCCCGTCGCGATTTGTCTGGATGGCATCGGGGGATCCTCCGAGGAACGGGAACGTGCTGCTGCGGACGATCATGAGCCGATCGTCATAGGTCACGCCCGAATTTTTCGCCCACTCGCTGAGAATCACTGGCTCGAGCACGTTGCCCCAGTGCATGATCTCGCTCGGCTCGTTGTCTACCACCGGAGCGTTGTCCACCTTCGAGTAGTAGATCTCCAGTGGTGAAGTGAAACTGCTGAGGCCCAGCAGCGAGGCGATGTCGCTCCCTCCGATCACACCTCGGCGGCCCTCCAGCCATGCCGGCCGGTCTGGGTAGAGCGTTGCCAATCCATCTGGCAATTTGAGTGTTTCGAATGGTTCCATGTTTCCTCCAGTGGTCGGTGCTGCGTTGTATGACATTGTACTCGGTCAGATGATGGGCGCAATGAGCTGTGTCCAGCCCAATTCGGTTTCGGTGCGTTCACCTAGAGCCAGCCAACCGGTACCTTCGATAAGTGCTCCCACCTCTCGGTCCTTGGTGTGAGCGCTCAGGATGTGGATGTGGTGCATTCGAGGGCCGGTGATCTCCACGGTGGTCGAATGGGGCCGGAAGGTCACTGCCACGCGAAAGAGCGCCTCCTTTGCGGAAGCGCTCTTCAACGGTGGGTTGTACGGGAGGTTCATCGGCCAGCAGCAGCCATTTCGTCATCCTCGAGCCAGTCCAGCACAGCCGCACGGAACGAACGATGCGAGTACCTCGTCACGGTCCCGACGAGCTGATGCCACGACTCGTTAGCCGTGAGGACGTTCCCGGTGGCATCGCTCGAGCGCTCGTAGCCGTCCCCGTCCCCGTGGCGGAACTTCCATGCTCCGCACCCCTCTCGGTCAGTGCGGTAGCGCTCTACGCCATCCACTAAAGCCACGAAGCCGGTGTCACTCTGGCCGTTGGCGTATTCGGTGGTGCGACTCTCTACGCGGAGGCTATTCATGCCATCACTCCCTGTCGCTGAGATACCAGAGTGACACATGGGCCACAGAGGTAGGTAGCCGCCGGTCCCAGCAGCAGCACGGTGTACCGGGCGGGCCTAGAGCACTCGGAGCACGGACCTTCCTGCATGGCCTCGTCGGGCGGGTACTGGGCCAGACTGGCGTAGGCGCGCTCTCCGCACTCTACGCACCGGTAGGTGTCACGGTCGATGAAGTCGTGGTGGCAGCTCACAGGATCCCCAGGTACTCGGACGCACATGCCGTCACCTCCTCGGCGGTTCGTCGCCACCGCTCGGCGTCGTGTCGCCGTGTCCGGGCCTCCTCAGCCCACATGGCGGCCTCTGCCGGGTGGCCCTCGTCCATCGCCTCACCGGCGTACTGGTCGGCCTCTCGGGCCAGGCGCTCATGGTGGCTGGCGAGCACCTCGCAGCGATCCCCGGCGGTCATGCCGTCACCTCTTCGGTCGCATACTCACATGCTGCTTGGTAGTCCATGACTACTCCTTCCGTGGGGAACGTCCCCACCTGTCTGTCATTGTATGACAGCTTGCATTGGATAGCAACACTCCGCTTTGCGAGCGTTGTCAGGGCTGGAGGAGCGTTGTATCGCCTCCGCTTTGCGAGCGTTGTCAGGGCTGGCAGCACCTGGCCGCCGGCCCTGCGAATGATGAGCTCCTCGGAGCGTTGTGACCGCGTTGTCACCGCGAGACTGTCTGCACGTTGTATGGGTTCGATCGCTCGAGCGGGTTTGCAATCGATCGCCAGGGCGTTGACCTACCTACCGACCTACCGACCTACCGACCTACCGACCTACCGACAGACACACATCCTCCGCACATCCTCCGCACATCCTCCGCGCCTATCCTGCCATGGCGGAGGATTGCGAGTCTTAGAACGCAACAGAGGACGCGAAAAAAGGACACCCTAGGGTGTCCCTTCGTCGGTACTGCTTGCCATCGATCGCTACCCCATGGGCATTAGGACTTGGTGATGCTGAAGAGGACACTAGAACGACCGTTCACACAGAGACCGCATGCCACGCACGCACCGCGCCCATCACTCCCGACCAATGGCACCTTGCGCGCGTTCTCAGGACATCGCGGTGCGCGCTTACCGGAGAGACTGACGGAGGTTACCTGCGCTTCTGCGAACGTCTCATCGAGGATTGCATGCGGTAGGTTCGGATACCGCTCCGCATGCTGTCGGTTCTCGGAATCTACCGACAGATAGAGCGACAGATTTGGCACGATAGACAGAGTCGGCACAACATCGACGCGTCCATGAAAACTGCGCGTGTAAACCCAGAATTGGATGTCGGCGTTCTCAAGCATGATGGTACGCCATGCACGCGCGTACGGAATGGAGAAGAAATCTCCATCCCAGTGTATACGGAAGACGTGCGGAATCGTGACATTGCGGAGCCGTTCGGCGCGGGCGTGGCTCTGTCGGTAGGCCGTCATCAAGGGACGTAGCAGGTTGACCATTTTGGATTGCGAGCGACCGCAGTCCTGCAGGAGATCCCAATTGTGGCGGACTAGGGCATCTACCGTTGGCCAATTCTCGGCCGCCTCTGCATAGCACACGCTCGCACAGATTGACGTCCTGCCAGGGCAGGACGTGCCAGCTGGCAGACCAAAGGCGTTTTTGACGTCCGGCTCCCATCGGCGCGCGTTCACCTTCCACAGGGACAGAGGACTGACCTTGCGATCGGCAGTGAGCTTCAGCGCGCTCATCAGACAGTCACCTCAAACGCGCGCTTGAGTAGCAGGTACTCGGCTAACGGGATTTCATACGAACGAGCGTCGAACGCGTCAAGAGAAATCTCGCCCCGTTCGTATGCACATGAGTCATGGTCGCACGTCATCAGTTCGCACATCAGACGGACCACACTTGGATGGGCCGACGTACGGTTACTGCTACCGCGAGATCGGCGGAATCATCGTCACCGATCGTCACGAGGCAATTGGCGTGATCGTGGCGCGAGTCGTAGAACACAGCACCAACGGTTGCGACACCTTGACCGCAGAGGAAAGAATCCCCTACAGCAATCTCGTTTGGGTTCTTGATCATGGCATGCTCCTTCTTGAGAGTAGGTCTCTCACTGTCTTACATCGTAGCGCAGGATGTGCCGATGATGTACAGCTTTTTACCGCAGCGCCATCCATTTGTAGGTGGTCGGTGTCGATCGCACCGCGCCAACCTCACGCGTGGTCGCGGTGGTCAACTGCTTGTCCTACCTACTCGCACCGCTGTCAAGGGATCGGCTGAAGAGTGAGGGAGGATCACTCCCTCCCTCTGGTAGTGGTGGGGGGGGATGTACCTGACCGCCGATTGCCAGTGTCTACCCCCCCCCTGGTAGTGCAGGCCCCCCCGTGGTTTGCCTTCCCATTGGCCCCCGTTGGCCCGTAGTAGATGATGAAGATTCACCGACGGACGCCCACAAATGTTTTTGCACCCCCCGCCGTATTTTTTTCGGCGATTGTTGACCAGCCAAAGCAGCCTCGAGGACAAACCAGCGGCTTCATGCTGGTGCGTCAGTGGCTTGAGAGGCTTGCAAGCCTTCTTTCCCCGCTGATTCCCTCAACCCGGCGAGCATTTCTCAGCTCTGTGGGTCTGCATACCTGACCGCATGCGCCCGCTCAATGGGCGCGAAGAGCTATCCCCCGTCTAAAGGGTGTTCCTGCCCCGATGCCAGCGGGTGTGTGAGCCGTACGCTTGGATTTGAGGGGGGCGCTCGTTCCGAACCCGGTGGCCTGGCCGACCCTCTTTGGAAAGTGCTTCAGTTGTACGCCTCGAAACAGCAACCGTCAAGCAACAATATTTTCTCTTGACATTGGATCAACGAGGAATACAATGACATTGCGTCAGTTTTGATCTTGGGCCTTCCTGTGGAAAGTAAGCACCCACGAAAAACCCACCGCGTGCCTCCAGGCCCGGTGGGTTTTTCTTTTTCCCTTGCTTGACGGCCCGTGGTGCATGTCTTACAATGTCGTCATGAACCTACATTCCACAGAAGCCAAGATTGAAGCCGCTCGAGGTGTCGCCATGGCGCTCGAAGAGGAACTCAACCAAGCACAAGACCGCATCGTTGCGTTGGAGAGCGAAGTCAAGGCGCTCCGAGCAATTCTGGACATCAAAAAAATGATGTCCACCTGGCCTGACGATCTTGTCCCCACCGAAGACGAGCTCATCGCTGCTGCCGGCTTCCAAGCCGACAACGAGCGCGAGTAATGGCAAAGAGCCCAGAACTCAACATCATCCCTGACGGGCCTCATCTGTATGCGTCGGAGACCGTGGTGAACATGCTGACCGAGTTGAACAGGCGGCTGGAAGCGATCACCGAGGTCAACGACCGCTACCGGGATGCGATGCGGGCCATAGGCGAACTTCCGTGGTGCGGAACTTGCGCCCCCGGCTACAACGCCATCGTCAGTGCAGCCCTGGACGGTGAGGGATGAGTAACGACCACTGGCTCGCCCGTATCGAACTAGCCGAAGCCCGTGCCAACGCCGCCGAGCAGGCACTAAGGGAGGCGCAGGAGGCGCAGCGCCAGCAACGGCAGTTCTCACGCGGCGAGGCTCCAGATACTCGGTGCCTGGTGAGCGCCGTCTCCCCCGTCACAGCGTTTGATCGGATGCAGGCGCTCCGTGTTGCCGACACCGACAATCGCTACGGAGATGCCGTCCAACTGCTCTGTGAAGTCTTGGAACGGGCAGGCTATGAAGACCTCACCTACTCCTTTGAACTGCTCTTGGATGACATTGCTGGTGAGCGCCGGTCAAGCCCCGATCTTGACCTTCCCGTAGTCCGGGTCGCCACCCTCACCGCCGAGCGTGACCGCTACCGGGAGGCGCTGGAATCCATTGCCAACCCGTACGTCCACGACGCAGAAGCGCAGACATGGATCGCCCGTGCAGCACTGGGCCTGGACGGTGAGGGATGACTACCGTTTGCTGGTTCTCAGCCGGTGCCCCGAGTGCGGTCGCCGCGAAACTTAGCCTTGCTAACGGTCCTTGTGAGATTGCCTACACGGACCCCGGAAGCGAACACGCCGACAACGCCCGGTTTCTTGACGATTGCGAAGTGTGGTTCGGCCAGGAGGTGCTGCGCCTACGTTCCACCAGATACGCCAATACCTGGGATGTGTTTGAGAAGACCCGGTTTCTGGTGTCCCCGTTCGGCGCACGCTGCACTATCGAACTGAAAAAGAAGGTCCGCCAACTGGCGTACCCCGATCCGACCACGGTGCATGTGTTCGGGTACACGGTGGACGAGCAGCACCGAGCCGACAGGTTCCGTGAGCAGAACCCCGGGGTTACCCTCCTGACCCCCCTTGTAGACCACGGCCTCACGGCCTCGGACTGCAAGGCGATGGTGGAGCGGGCGGGTATCGAACTGCCGATCACCTACCGGCTGGGCTACGAACACGCAAACTGCATCGGGTGTGTCAAGGCGTCGGGCATGGGGTACTGGAACAAAATTCGTGATGACTTCCCCGAAGTGTTCACTCGTATGGCGCTGCTGGAACGGGACATCGGGCACTCGGTCTGCAAGGACGGTAACGGCCCGGTGTGGCTAGACGAGTTAGAGCGGGGTCGCGGCGACTATGCCACGGAGCCGAAGATCGACTGCTCCCTGTTCTGCGCCATTGCCGAAGGATCGTATGCCTCAGTGGACGGTGAGGGATGAATGACTACAGCCATGGCCCACACCTTCGGGTTGTCCCTGTGGAGTTAGTCGAAGCAAATGCGTTTGTTGCTGCGATGCACCGCCATCACAAGCCGTGCGTCGGCCACCGGTTCAGCCTTGGGTGCGTCGGCGATGACGGGCTGCTCGTTGGGGTCGCCATTGTCGGCCGACCAGTCGCACGCTTAGCCGATTCCCCACGGGAGATACTTGAAGTGTCGCGTCTGGCTACCGATGGCACACCAAACGCTTGCTCTGTCCTGTACGCCGCCGCAGCGAGAGCAGGCAAGGCGATGGGCTACAAGCGCATCCAGACCTACACACTCCCGGCTGAAGGTGGTGCATCCCTTCGAGCGACTGGCTGGATCAGTGAAGGGGATGCGGGGGGGGGGCAGTGGAAGCACACAGATGGGAAGCCACGACGGACGGACCAACCCACCGACATCAAGACTCGATGGGCGCTGACCTTGAACATTTATGACCAAACGGTTCGGCTTCCGATATGGGAAACCGACTCCCCTACACAATTGGAGTTCGTCCCCACCGCAGCCCTGGTGTGCGGGATGCTCGATGGGCTGGTGACTCCATGACCTTTTTTTGGGCACTTCTCTACGTCTGTGCGCCGATCATTGCGGTGGTGTTGCTCGCCGTTGTGCTGTCGCTGATCTTTGGAGACCCGCCAACAAAGAAATATTGGGGACCAGGAGAGACTTGGTGGCCCGAGGAGGAGGACTGGTGATGGGAAAGAAGCAGGATCGGATTGCTGCACTCGAGACGGCCTTGGCTGTGACGAGTGAACAGCTTGATGAACTGGACAAAGCGGCACGGGAGTTTCTGCTCCACCCCCGTTCTCGGGTGTCTGCTGCTGAGTTGAGGCGTGCGCTGCCGTGAGGCGTGCGGAAGAGTCGGTAGTGTTGGTGGCCCTTCTGGCCCTGATCGCATGGATGGTGAAGTCATCGAACGAATCACAGACGAAGACGCTGAAGGCAGTGGAACAGACTACGACAGCGATCTCGGTTTCCTTCACAACTTCCCTGAGGGAAGTCACGGGGAGACTAGCCACGATGACCGAGTTGCTTATGCTGGGCCGGGACTCACCGAGCCAGAGCGAGAGCTTGCCGATGAACAAGAACGAATCCGAGAGCTTGAGCGAACCCGAGATCGATTTGAGCGATTTGCCCGAGACAGCGGGATGGGCGGCGGAGGAGGAGGACTTGCTTCAGACGATGACGCCATGGCAGTCATCGACGCCGCTGAGCGGTTCGGAGTTGCCGCACTAGAGGACGATTCCGAACAGACGATCCAAGAGCGTGAGCGGATTGCCATGGCCCTCGCTGACTTTGCTGTCAAGGCCCCGAAGCCGGCCAACGAGTACCACTTCTTCGGCATCATTCAAAAGCAGTCGACCACCAGTCAAGGCAACATCAACCTCACCATTGAGGTGCCGTGGGAGCATCGCCACGAAGTGTTCCGTGCGTTGGCCGAAATGCCCTTTGCTTGCCTGATCCGACTAACCGGAGCCGAGTCGAACGATGAGTAACGTCACCCTCAGCCCCGATACCCTCATCGAGCTTCTTCGTCGTGGCTTGAAGGCCGGCATTCCGCCGACGGCACTGGCGAACATGTTTGAGATGGACCCCGAAGTGACCCAAGCCTTCGCCATCAACGTGCGACGGGGTCGGTATGGGACGGCAGAACTGTCTGAAGCGCTCTCGTTCCTGACGTGGGAAGCATACGAACAGATGCTCCACACCATCAACCGGGGATCGCCCGAGCTCAAGCTCAAGGCGACCATGGCGCTCATGGGCAAGGCGCTCGCAACGTCGGTGCGCCAGACCCCAGAAGAGGTGGCACGGGCACGGGACGATCTGCTCGCCATCATCGCCGAGAAGAAGATCATCGAGATCGAGGGAGACGAAGTTGAGCAATCTGCGTTTGTGGCCGTGGATGACACGGCTGACGATCAAGGATAAGGACTCGAAGCTTCGCTGTCTTTCCCCTGACGATCCTTTCGCCTGGGCACAGAGGGAGTTCATCAACGAGGTCGAATACCAGCACAACCAGGGCAAACCCATTCGCATCATCGTGCTGAAGGGTCGCCAGTTGGGCATCTCCACCATCACGGAGGGTTTGCTGTTCCTGTGGTGTTTCATGTTCCCCGGCTCCAACAGCCTCGTCATGTCCAAAGATCGGGAGGGTTCCGAGAACCTCTTTGAAATGACCAAGCTGATGTGGGATCTCTGGCCCTACCGCAGCCTGTTCACCACAACAAGATCAAGTACGCGGCGATTGTCGTGGGCTGAGACACTCTCCAACTTCCGTGTGGAGTCGGCCAAGGGTCGGGAAGTCGGACGAGGGTCCACGCTTCAGGCCGTCCATGCATCTGAAGTTGCGTTCTGGGATAACGCCGAGGATCTGATGCCATCGCTCATGAACGCTATCCCCAACCGGCACGGAACAATTGTGATCCTCGAATCGACCGCCAACGGGGTCGGCGGGTTCTTCTACGACGAATGGATGAAGGCCGTGCGGGGCGAGTCGGAGTACACGGCATTGTTCTTTCCGTGGTTCAAGCACTACGACTACAAGATCCGCCGCACCACTCTGACCAAAGAGCAATGCACGCCCAAAGAGAAAGACATGGCCGAGCGCTACGGGTTGACGTTGGGCCAGTTGGCATGGCGACGCCGGCAGATCCGACTCATGAACGGCGACGAGGACATGTTCGCCCAGGAGTACCCCTGCACCTGGATGGAGGCGTTCCTTTCCACTGGTGACAACGTCTTTCCCTTGGAAGCGCTTTCGGATTGCTACTTGCCACCGGGTGATGAGTACATGGGCAAAGTGGTTGGGATGTCTAGGGGCTTCCTGATCAACGACAACGGCCAGCTCCGCTTCATGAAGGACTTCAGCGGAAACTTGAAGGTCTTCAAGATGCCGGATCCGAAGAAACGGTACAAGTACGTCGTAGCCGCTGACCCCTCGAGGACAACGACCGGTGACCCTTGCTGCATCCAGGTGCTGAACCGGACCACTATGGAACAGGTAGCCGTGTGGCACGGGCATCTGACCACCGATGACCTTGCCGAACAGATCGCCAACTTGGGGTACTGGTACAACAACGCCACCGTAAATGTGGAAATCAATGGTGGGGGCGCAGGCGTCATCGCCGTTCTGATCCACATGAAGTACCCGTGGATCTGGAAGTGGCGTCGACCCGACCGCCCGCTCAACCGTCTCGGCAATGTCTTCGGCTGGTCGACCAACATGATGACCAAGCCGTGGGGGATCGGTCAGATGCAGCACTACCTCACCAAGCGCAGTCTGATCATCCACGATGACCGCACGTTCAATGAGATGATGGAGTACACACTGTTAGACGGTGTAGAGATGGGACCGGCTTCTTCCAGCGGAACCGATGACACGGTGATGGCGTTGATGATTGCGCTGATGACGAACATCACCGAGGAAGCTCCGAACATGGCCGAGATCTACGGCTTTGATGAAAGACCTGCTGTTGGTAGCGGTACGGGCTACGCTGACCAGGAGTACCACGCACTTGATTAGGGGACAATGACAATGAGATACGGATACAAGTGTTTCCAGTGTGGTCCGTTAGACAGTGACAAACGGGCCGACTTCGTCATCTGCGACCGGTGCGGCGACCGGGCACGTCGGGATTGGAAGTTCAAGGTCGACAAAAGCTTTGAGGCCCATTACTCCCCCGCTTTCGGAACCGTCGTGGAGTCCCCTCGCCACGCTCGAGATCTCGCCAAGGCCGCTTCCGCCGAGGCGTACCTCCGCACCGGCATCGAGGCCGACTACCAAGTAGTCGAAGTGTTTGATGACGAAGCGTTCGGCATCAACAAAGAAGAGAAAGAGTTCTACGCAGCTCAAACTCGCCAGCGCCTAGTGCAGGATGCGGCAACCACCGGAGCGGAACTCGCCAAGGCTGAAGCCGCACGGGATGCCAAGCGGGCAGAGAAGTCTGAGTCGGTGGATGCGTGACCTATCTCCAAGTTGAGGACAATCAGAGCACCGAGGACCGGTCCACGACGGGCCGACTCGCTGACATGTTCCAACAAGCGGTAGCAGCACGGCGTCGGCGCAGTGATGCGTGGCGGAAGAACTACATGCTCGCCATGAACCGGTGGGGCCGTTCCGCTGATGACCCTCGAGACTCCGAAGTCTTTCCGATCATGCGCTCCCGAGTTGGGTGGATGACCGACCAAGAGATTCAGTTCAGTCTCAACCCTTCGGTGGATCCGTTCTCCCCGTACGCCATGATGGAGGAGAAGCTGTGCGAACACCTCGAGACCGTGCTTCGGACCAACTTCAAGGTCGGTCGGTGGGAATCCCAGATCTCCATGGCGATCTGGGACGCCGGCCTGTACGGGGCCGGGATCCTGAAAGCGGTGTGGGATTCTGGCTTGTCTTCGGGCGACGGCAATGTCGACATGCAGCGGGTGGACCCGTGGACGTTCTACCCCGACCCGAACGCAACATCCTTCAATGACGCTTCGTACTTTTTCGTCAAGCACCGCTGGACGTACGACGAGATCGAGCGCCGTTTCCCCGACATCAGCCGGGAAGTGCTCGAGGAGGCGTCCGAGTCTCCCGACCAGCAGGTCGACATCAAGAAGCCGCAGACTGAGAACTGGCCTAAGTACTCCAACGATGGGATCCCCACCAACCTCGGTCAGGGACCAGTTGCCTTCGGCGCTCCCGGCCAGGGCACCAACATCAAGCGGATGGGCACCAAAGGCGTAAACGTCTACGAATGCTGGGTCAAAGAGAACGTGGAGATGGATCGGGACTCTTCAAACCCCCTCCACGACTCTCCCGAGAAGGTCATCTACAACGAATGGAGGGTGATCTTCTACACCGGCTCCATCGTTCTCTTGAACGAGACCGCCAAGGATCTGTGGGATCAGGACATCCATCCTTACGTCCGCTACGTCGATGACGAGATGGGCGAATTCTGGTCGACCCCCATCGTCAGCCACCTCGCTCCTTGCCAGTTGGCCCTGAACGGCATCCTCACCATGGTGATGGCGAACATCAACCTGATCTCAAACCCCGTGTTCATGGACGTGGAAGGGTCGGGCATCAACCGGACCCCCATGGTGAACAAGGCCGGCCAGCGCCTGACGCTGAAAGCAGCGACGGCAAGCAACTCTCAGAGCATCAAACCGGGGTGGCTCACCCCCCCGTCCCTCCCGCCGATGGTGATGGACGCAGTGAAGTTCTGGATTGAGCGGATGGAGAACATCAGTGGACTTTCGGGAACCAGCAAAGGGCAGCAGCCCAGTCAGCGACAAGCTCAATCCACGGTTCAGGCCACTCAAGAAGCCGGTTTCGTTTCGATTCGGGCCAGCCTCCGCAATCTGGAATCCGCACTGGGTTCCCTCGGAGAGATCCTTACCAACCTCATCATTGTCAACTACGACACCCACCGGACTGTCGCGATCGTAGGAGAAGAAGGTGCAGCCACTTCACTCAAGCTTGCCGCCAATCACTTCATGCGGCCTACAAAAGATGGACTGGCACCGCTTCGGTTCCAGTTGGTCGTGGACGCTGGTAGCAGTAAGCCGACCAGCCGAGGCGCAAGGATCCAAGAGATCGACGCTCTCAAGGCGATGGGGGTCGTGGACAACCACACAGTGCTCCAGGCCCACGGCATTCCCCACAGCGAACAGATAGAACAACGCATGCAGCAAGAAGCGCAAGATGCTGCTCGAGCACAGGCACTTGCCAAGGGACAACAGCACGGTCCCGGCACCGGACACCCCCACTGATAGGATCCCGCCATGGCAGGAGCAATCACCATCCAGGGACAGATCACGTCGGTCCCGATCGGAACGGTGACCGTCGGGCCGTACAACTTGACCCCGACAACAAGCAACAACTACCAAGCGATCTCCATCACCCTCGCTTCAGGGACCAACACCATCACCGTCCCGACGTGGGCCGTTGGAATGATCATCACTCCCTCTACTGCCAACGCTCAGACCCTGACCTTCAAGGGCGTGGCTGGCGATACCGGCGTGGTGATGAGTCCGACGCAACCGTTCTTGATGACGTTCCCTGCCACTCCCCCGACTACGTTCGTACTGACAGCCGGGGGGCTTTTTATCACAAACACGGAAATCACCTTCTTCTAGGAGTAGGATTCAAACATGGCAGATATGACCGATCTCTCAGGACACAGCTACGGCAGGCGTCCCACTCGAGTGATGTCGACCGGCTGGGACGGCAACCTCGGACTCAATCAGGCCGGTGCCAAGAACGTCCGTGAGTCTTCCAACATTCAGTTTGGTGACAACGGATGTGGAATGGAATCGTTCGAACCCGTTGTCTACTTCGACAACGACGAGAACACCTCCCGTGACCTTGCCAGCCCGCCGTGGTATCGGGGCAATCGCACGCAGGGATCCTCCACTGGCGACAACGACTGAGATATCGTGGTCCGTAGCAAAAGATCTGCCAAGGGTCGCCGGCCTGGAAGCAAGTACCAAATGAGACGATTCGGACCCCGGCGGTCCACACGGAGAGCGTTCTAGACGTGCCACTCAAATCTGGATCTAGCCGAGCAACCATCTCAAAGAACATCAGCGAGATGGTTCACTCCGGTCACGACCAGAAGCAGGCCGTTGCGGCTGCTCTCTCAAACTCTCGCCGTCACCCGTCGAGGAAATCCAAAAGAAGGAGCAAGCGTGCGACATCTCGCTAAGAGTGGCAAGGCCCAGCGGGGCCGGAAGAGGGTTGGAGCCAACCGCTCCAACTCCAAGCAGAACCCTCTCGCTCAGACCAAGAGCACCAGTCGGTCACACACCAAGCGCGTCAGCCACCGAGCAGGTCGGTAGACGGCGGTGTCAACCATCACTTCTTCGTCACAGGAAGGGGGTGGAACAATGGCCCGTCGCGGAAAGCGTCACGGTGGTCGCCACGGCAAGCGCAAGTAGCTTGTCGGGCTAAAAACCCCGTCAGAGTCGATCAGGGTGCTACCGTTCTTCGGTAGCACCCTTCGACGTTTCTAAAGGAGATCAACATGGCTCGCAAGCAGGATGGCGTCCACCACATTGCAATGGGAGCACAGCTTCCCCAAGACGGCGGCAACGTGGTCATCCACAAGCAGGGATTCACGTCCAACGATGCCTACGGATCCGAGACGTTCAGCGATCGGGTTTCCGGCGAACCTCATGACGAGGCGATTCTCTGATGGCAGCCGGCGGAGCCGGTAAGGCTCCCGCTTCCTTCACTGATGCCATGGGTGAAGTTCTCATGGCCCTGACTCAGGCGAAACTCGCGCCAGACGCCCACATGGACGTAATCATGGCGCTTGAGAAAGTAGTCGTTGGGGTCATCAAGAACCCGCAACAGCCGGGAGGAGCGCAGCCGACCGGACCTGCCGGGGGGGGTGCGCCACCTCCTGTAGGCGGCCCCCCACCTGGCGGGCCTGCGCCATCGCCCTCACCAGGAGGCGGTCCTCCACCACAGGCCGGCCCTCCTCAGGGCGGTCCAGAACCACATGCCCGTATCCCTCAGATGGATCCCGACGAGATGCGCCGGGTGATCTCTCAATCAACAGGTGAATGATGTCTGAAACTGCGCCAGACTTTGACCAGGAGGAGCCATCGCTCGATCTTGATGCGATGCTTGCCGACCTCCACAACGATTTCCCCGACCCCGAGGTTTCCGCTGACCTTGAGGGTGCTGGGGAAGATGCACCGGGGGGGGAGGTTGAGACCACCTCATCCACGGAGCCTCCCTCCCTCCCCGATACTCCCGACATCCTTCCGCCGGGACTGGTCGACTTCGGTGGCGAGATCATGCCCATCGAAGAAGCACAAGCCCTGCTTGAGCTCAATCGTCAGGTCAAGGGAGATCCCGACAAGGCGAAACGGGTACGCGACGCCATCCTCGGCCAACAGGTTGCAGTCGATGTCACCGACTCCCTGCCCGAGTGGCTAGATCCCGACGATCAACAGTCGATTTTCCTCTACCGCCAGCAGCAGCGCATCGACGCTGAACTGAGCGAAGTGAAGGCGGCGGAGTCCCGTCGACAGGCCGACTACGCCAACCAGCAAGCGGAAACTCGCAAGCAGTTGGTCATCAACTCGTTCCGTGATGCCCTCAGTCAGTTTCATGTGGAGCATCCCGAGTTCGACACCGAGGACGTGAAGAACATCGTCGCCGCTGCGAGCGACATGCGTCTTCTCGAGACCCCTGAGTCCCTTGATCCCGAGGGTTCGCTCAAGGGGGGCATGATGCGGGCACTTGACACCGCCGTTTGGGCAACACCGCAATACCGTGAAAAGACGCTTCACAGTGATACGCTCCGATCTAAGGCCCAGCAGGCCGAAGACCGCAAGCGTAAGCAATCTGCGCTTTCATCCAGTACCGGGTCAACACCCAGGAATCAGACATCAGAACCCAGGCCGAACAATCGACAGGAGATCATGAGCGCAATGCTCACGGACTTCCGTTCTGGCCTTACCGAATGAAAGGGCAATAGAAGATGGCTACGCCGATTTGGGGTACAAACACCCTGACTGCGTTGAGCAACCGACACCTGATGAAGTACATCACGGATGTGGTTTTCAATGCGTCGCCGATCACCTTCCGGCTCAAGGCCAGGAACAAGGACGTGGTCAAGGGCGGTCTGTGGATCGAGCAGCCGTGGATGTACGCCAAGCCCAACTCGGGTGGCTGGTACACCGGTCCCGAGATCCTGACCACCGTCCCCTTCGACGTGGTGCAGGACGGATCCTTCCCGTGGGCGCAGCTCTACAACAACGTCACGGTTGACGGTCTCACCCTGAACCAGTCCGAGTCCGACGAAAAGGCGATGGACTACCTCACCGCCCAGTTCGAGATGGCGAAGCTGGACTGGCTGGACACGCTCGCCGTCGGTTTCTGGTCTGATGGCTCGAACCCCAAGTCGATCATTGGCATCAACGCCGCTGTCGACAACGGCACCGTTGCTGCTTCCTACGGTGGCATCACCCGGTCGACCAACACTTGGTTGAACGCTCAGGTCGACTCCACCACCACGACCATGACGCTCGCCACCCTCAACGCCCTCTTTGGTGCTTGCACCATCGGTGGCCGTGCCCCGACCGTCATCGCTGGCGACCGGGCAAACTACATCCGCTACCAGAACCTGAACCAGGCTCCCTCGTCATCCGGCGCAGTGTTCAACCAGTTCAAGAACGTAGCGATGGTTGACCAGCAGTTCGCTTCGGCGGGCTTCGACCATCTCATGTACAACAACGTTCCGTGGCTCTGTGATGACCACATTGACACCGTGAACGCAACCGGCGACGGCACCCTGTTCTTCCTCAACGAGGAGTACTGGACGTTCGTGGTCGGACAGGGTGGCAACTTCGTGATCGAGGACTTTGTCAAGCCCCCGAACCAGGACGCCATGACGGCGATCATGAAGCTCTACGCTCAGCTGATCTGCGCCAACCCGGCCCGCCAGGGCAAGTTCACCAAGCTTTCGGCCTAGGAGGTCAGTCATGGCAGAGTCAGTAATTGCTAACCCAGCGGGCATCAATGCTCCGCAGGGCAACGAGGTTTACGCAGACGTTTCCATCCAGCGGTTCGTCACCGATCCAGCGGGCAACAGTCTCGGTGGGGCCATCGTGTCCATCTCCGCTGCCGCCGCTGCCGTGGTCACCACGACTTCGGTTCACGGTTTGGTCAACGGCCAGCAGGTCACCATGGCAAGCGCAACTTGGACAACCGTTGGCGCTGGAGTTACCAACGGCACTTGGCCCATCACGGTGCTCTCGAGCACCACGTTCTCAATCCCCGTGCTCACCACGGGTGGAACGAACACGGCAGTCGGCACCTACACCGCCCCGTTTGTCTTCGGACAGCTCATGGGACTTCAGACGTGGAACGGCACCGCTTCGGGTGCTGCCTCCGCTCCGGCCTACCCGACGGTCACCGTGGCTTCCCCGGCAGCAGCCGGTGCAGCGTCTTGCATCGGCCCGCTCATCGGTGGCAACACCCTCGGGTCAAAGTTGACCCAGGTGCCCGGTGGAACGATCTGTCAGATTGCTACCAGTGGACTCGCTCAGGTGCTCTTCACCTTGACTCCCACGGCAGCTCAGATCGTCACGACCTCGGCTACGATCCCCGGTGGTGCCATTTCGGCGGCCATCGCATCGGCTGCTGCTGGAACCGGCGTCGGCACTTGCCTCCAGGCCCCCACTGCTACCACCATCGCACCGGCCCTCGGCTGGTGTCACATCGAAAGCTCCTGATACAGAAAGAAGGAAGCATGGCTACTGCGCCCATGTTCTCAGATGTTGTCTTGTCGGATCCCGACGAGATGATGAAGGTGACCAACGTCGGCTCCGTCCCACTTGAGTGGGCCGGGGTCCGACGGGTCTACGTCCTCGAGCCGAAGAAGACGGTCTTCATTCCGTTCCATGTGTGCTGCAAGTACTTGGGCGATCCTCGCTCCGAGTTCAAGAAGCAGACTGTCTTCCAGACTCCCAACGGGGAGCGGGGCGTCGTACCGGAGCGGAAGGGCGAACTGATTCGCCTGTCCGTCTTCTACGGCTTGTACCACGACAAGCTCAACATGCTGCCCAAGGTGGCACCCAAGGTGAGCGTCTACACCTTGACGGATCGGGAATTGACTTTCCCCATCTCCAACCCCGACAGCATCAACTACGGGTATCAGACCATTGAGACTCAGAACATTGACATCCGCACTGAACTCGAGCGGGTCAAGCACCAGATGGCTGAGTTGGAGAACCGTCAGCACGCCCTCACGTCAAACATGATGGCCGACGATCCTGAGGCCGGCGAAGCGACTGCGGACACTCCGCCTGGGATGTGAGTTACCCGGTTGCACCCACGCAGTACGCGTCCCTGTCAACGGACGATCTGCAACAAGAGTTGTGCAACCTCACTAGCGATCTGATCAACCATCGCAAAGATCACGCTCGGCTGGCGGCCCAGATCAACGAACAGTTTTTTCAAGTCTTTTTGGACTCGAACGGGGAATCCGTTGCTGGCAGAAACCGCCTAGCCGAGGCATCTACGTCTATCCTTGAGCAGGAGCGAATCGTGGTGGAGGCGAACGTGCTGTGTCACGTCGACCTGATCACCTTGGTGCAAACACTCCTCAAGGGGAGATGACGTGTCGCCAAAGGAAGACCCAGGACCGCAGTGGATCCGCATTGAGGACTTCTCCCCTGGCATCTACTCCAACAGCGGGACGGTCGTAGACGCAACAGCGAACCGTCTGCCAGCAGCCCCCCTAGGCTCAGCGGACCCAAACAACACTTGGTCGTGCTACTCAATCCCATCGGGATCGCTCGTCGCCCTGCCGGGAATCACACAGACGTACACCTGGCCCGATACCACAACCCATGGGTACGACCACGGAGCCGCTCGCCCCACCTACATCGTCGGGCTGCTTGTTCATGATGAACTTGGGTCGGGTAACACCGAAGCCATTGTCATGGCCGAGTTCGATGACGGGTCCAATCACTATTGGAAGGCGTACTCGTACATCCTCGAGACCGCTGCCCTCAACACCATCGTTGGTACGACGAACGCGTCCGCAGCAGGGATCTTCGGATCGCCCTACCCACAGATGAGCAGAGCAGCAGCAGGTCTGCCGATCACCGCTGTCACCGTCGGGGCCACCACGACCATCACCACCAACTCCACCCTCGGTGCAAACCCCTTCGCTCCCACCACCGTTGGTAGCGCTGCGGGTGCCCCGGTCTCCGTCTACTTCAACCAGCTCCCCGTTGGCGTAACCGGATTGACCCTCAACAAGGCATACACCATCACCGCTTCCGGTGGATCAAGCGGAGCGTGGACCGGCACCTTCGCCACTTCCCCTTCTACGGGTGGAGCGTGGAGTTCCGGTGGAGTTGCTGTAGTCCTGCAAATCCCTTACTCGCCCGTATGTGTGTTTCCTTCCGGTGGACCGGCACAGACGGCACAGGGGGGTGTCTCAGGGCAGTTGTACATGTACCCCGACCCGTCAAACCGGTCATCTTTCACCCCGTTCACAATGATGGTGAACCCCGGCCAGTCCGTGTCGGGTCAGACCATCACGCACCAGTCTCGAGTCATCGTGCTCGCAGGCACCTCATACACCTGGACGAACACCACGTTCCAGACCAACGAGAGCATCAACTTCACCGATCCCGGCCTGTCCGCAGCTATCGGCAACCAGCAGACGGTGCTCGCTGCGGAGCAGCCCTACGGGTATGGGGCTGGCGGGTCGATCTCGGCGGGTGAACTCGTCCTGATCAAGAAGCGGGGCGGAGGCGTCATTGTCACCGGGGACATCTTCTCGCCGACCGTGACCTCGCTTCCCGGCATTACCTCAACTGGCAACTTCTACGGCAACGCAGCGTCGACCCCCGTCGGCTTCATCTACTGCTCATTCGACAACGGGGCCTGGTCGTGGAACGGATCCAATACCAGCCAGAAGATCTCGAGCCAGTTAAACAACTCGTTCTACCTGCCGCCTGAGTACTCCAGCATGCAGTCGAACAATTACGGCTACTACGCCCAAGAATTCGGCGACAAGGTCTACATGTCCAACAACTGGATGATGGACTCCAAGACCGGCAACTGGTGGACGTACTACCCCCGTCTCGCCCAAGGCGGGCACGACCTGTTCTGGATCCAGCCGGTCAACGGCAACTACATCTATGCCGGCCAACTGTCCTTCAAAGGCGCATCGAGCCTCAACTTTCTTTATCGGTTCGACCCCTCGTCCCCCGCTCAGACCTTCCAATGGCAGTCAACGCCGCTCCACCTCGCTCCGGTCAACCAAACCGTTGACGTGCGCCAAGTCATCGTCCGTGCTTCCTGCACGCAGATCAACAACAGCATCACGATCAGCGTGCTTGACCAGGGCACTGTCGTTGCTGGACCCTTCACCTACAACGGAATCACCACCGGACCAGAGCTTCTTCGGTTCAATATCGGTGGCATCGGACTGTACGAGCCATCAATCCGCATTTCGTCCACCAACACTGCCGGGGTCGCTGACATGCCGATCATCCACGGAATCGACATCCAGTACAGCATCAGCACACACCTCGCCTCTGACAACTGATCGTGGCGATACCCAATGGCGTATTCAGCGTTACGTTTTCGCCAGGTTCCGCTTATGGAGCGGGGGCGGCGCTCTACAACGTAGAACCACCACCAGCAACACTTGTAGCAAATGCTGTTGTAAGATCCAGGTCGTATTCCCCTGTCGTTGTCCTAGAGCCGGGGTATGCCAACGCTTATCTCACGTTCCTTGATACTGGTGGGCCTAGTCACCTGTATAAGTTGGACCTCGCAACTTATTCCTACACCTACAACACAACTATCTCGGCTCTCAACGGGAACGTCTATCCATGCATCCTTCCCAACAGTTCCGCTATCTATGCAGCCATTGGTGCTGTGGGTGCGAACAACATCGTCGTAATCAACCCCGCTACCGGTGCGGTCATCACCACCCTGACAAGCCCCACCCGGCCGTTCCTGCCGGTGCCATCGCCCGACAGCAGCGTCGTGTACGTCAATGATGCCTCAACCAATGTCATCTACCGGATCCTGACAGCGAGCAACACGTTCGCTTCCACCTTCACTCTGCCGGTCGGTGTCATCCCGATTGGCATGTGCATCAGCCCCGACGGGGGAACCATCTACATCGCAAACCAAGGAGCCGTCTACCCGCAAAGCATCGTCGCCATAAATGCGAGCACGGGAGCGGTGACCGGTCACTTTCCGGTCGGTTCCGGTAGCGGCAGTGCCGTCATCGGAGTTGCCATCACGCCAGATGGGCGCTACGTCGTGGCGGTCACCCAAACAACTCCTGCAACGATGTCTGTGTTCGACACGACTACTGCAACCGTCATCACCAATCAGGTGATGTTGACTGGCACAGCCAGTTGGTTCCAGCCGGTCATCACCGCAGACGGGCTGTATCACTACACCTCTAGCCAGGTTCTCGGTTCTAGCCCCACCATTGACGCATGGACGATCCCCGGTGCGGTGTTCTCAGGCTCCTCCACGGCGACTGGATACAGTAGCATCAACGCTGGCGCAGCCGACACGGTTCCGCCTCCAGCGCTTCCGTCAAAACCGACGCAGAAGTACCGACCACTTCTCTTCGTCCCTCGCAAGGGCATGTCAATCTGGAATCCGACTGACGTGGACATCAACTGGAACGCCATTGAGCGGTGGGCTTCGGCCATGGGATTCCCGGTCATCTTCCCCTTCCGCAGTCAGAGCCGGATGCTGACGGCCAACGAGCTAGACGCCAACTGGCATCGGATGGAGATCTGGGCCGCCTCGAGCGGGGTGTACCCACCACCCGACAATGTCATCGCCCCTTTGCTGATCCAGCGGAAAAACAGCACCGCTCCTCAAGATCTCTCCATCAACTTCCTCCGCATCCAAGACTGGGCGAACGGGCAGTGAGTAGGATGGTCGTATGACCGTCACTGTGGCCTCAGCGATCACGCAGGTCAGAGACCTGATTGATGAACCTGTTCCCCAGTTCTGGACGAACGTGCAGATCCAGGGATACCTGAACCAGGCATGTGCGGACTTCTCTCGGCGCACTCGAACCCTGCGGAACAACCAGCAGGTACAGGTCTCAGCCAACGTGCAGAACTACCTGATCCCGTCGAACGTCATGTCGGTCTACCGAGTGGAGTTCCAGCCCACTTCCACCGGGCAGGTCTTTATCTACCCTCTGGACTTCATGGGCTACAACGAGATGGACGAGGCGTGGGGCGTCTATCAGACCTTCCCCGCTGCGTGGCCTCAGTCGTACACGCTCTGGGGCAACCCACCGAGCCTGACGATCCGACTCTTTCCCGTGCCCAATCAGGGCGGTGTACTCAACGTATTCGGATACAGACAGAGTGTGGATGCGGTCTTGACCACCGATCCCATTGACATCTTGCAGGGGTACGAGGAAGCGGCTTACGAGTACGCCACCTACAAATGCCTCCGACAGGACTCGAACCCCCGGTGGCAAGAGGCGAAGCAGGCATACGAGAACATCCTGTCCGATGCCAGCAACAACACCGGGTGGTACACCGACCAGCCCAACACCTTTACCAGCGGTCAATCGTCGTGGCCTCCGTGGGCCTCAGCAGGAAGTGACTACAACTGATGTCCATGAGTCAGTCGAACCAGCAGTGGTTGTCGGGCGCAGCCTCGGCTGCTGCTGCCCCCACGATCGCCGGGACACAACTCACCGTCGCCGAACTCATGGATCAGATCGGCCAGACGAAGACCGGTCTTGCCACCCAGCAGGCCCAAGCCGGTTTGCAGGGTGCCTACATGGAGGCCAATGCTGGCATCGGCCAAGAGCAGATCGGTCTCCAGCAGCAGGGTCTTGCTTCGCAAGCTGGACTACTCAACACGCAGTTCGGGCTGGCGCAGCAGGGACGGCAAGCCTCTGAGCAGTTGACCGGTCAGCAGTTCGGACTTCAGCAGGCAGCGAACCAGCAAGCACAGCAGCAGCAGGCGACCGGTTATGCGAATCAGCAGCAGGCTACGCAGGGGCAAGCAGCGACATCCGGTGCGGTCGGTTCTCAAGGCCAGCAACAAGAGGTCGCCACCCAGGCGCAAAGCAACCAGTTCGCTCAAGCAGGATTGCAGCGACAGGCTCTCGGGGAACAGCAGCAGTACGGCTATCAGATGGGTCAGTACAACCGGGAGCAGCAGGGAGCGGAAGCCCAGCAGGCGTATTCCGCTGCCGACATTGCTCGAGGGCAAGCAGGACTCAATCTCTCCGCCCAACAGAACAACCTCTCTACGGAGCAGGGGATCAATCAGTTGAACTACGGCATGCAGCAAGCCGGCCTCCAGGCCATCCAGAGCACCGACCAGCTCTACGGGCAGATCGGGCAGGCCCAAGCGCAAGGTGCCACCGCTCAAGCGGGTGTCCTCGGCCAGGCGGCCCTCCTCGGTGGGTTCAACATCAACGGCGCACTTGCCGGAAGCGGAGGCTGAGGATGCCGAAAAGGGCAGCGCCAAGAAGCGAAGCGGCTCCCAAGGATCCCGGTGGTGGCATCAACCCCGTCAAAAATGTTCAAAATTGGCTGAACGACGTTGGCAATTTCAACAGGGAGAATGTTGCAGGGCCGGTCACCGATGACGTGGTTAGTGGTGCACAGAATGTTCACAACTGGCTGGGAGATGTCGGCAACTGGAACAGAAGCAATTTCGCCGACCCCATCGCGTCAGGAATCGGGTTCACTCCAAAGCCGTTGGAGGATACCGGATCCACTGAACCAGCTTCGGCAAAACCAAAAGCAAAGTTGGGAAATCTCGCCATTCCAACAGCGCCCGCAGCCGCTGCCGTCAACCCGTGGGAAGCGCTGACCAAGCAACTGACCGATCAGTACTCTGCTTTGCTCACTGAGTACCAGCCCACAGCGTCGGGTGCGAACCAGGCGTCGATGGACAAGACCATCAGCAGTCAGGCCGAGGCGATGCTGGGTCAAGGTGCGGGTTCCCCAATGGCGGCATGGCTTGACCGGACCTCTGGTGCAGCTCAAGCGCAAGGTGCAGGGGTAACCAATGCCATGGCGAACCAGGCCAACGCTGCCCAAACCGGAGCGCAGGGGATTCAATCGTCGCTCACGTCCATGGGCAAGGCCGAAACGCAGCAGTTGGCGATGGCACCCTACGATCAGTTGCTCCAAGCCCTCGCTGGCGAAGTCCCATACCTTCTTGTCAAGGGCAATCTGCCTGCCAGCAATCCGGTGGTCGCCAACGCTCCGCCAGCCCTCAACTGGATTGAAAACCAATTTGGTGTCACGAACGCACTGCCAAGTGCAGGCGCAGCTTCAGTTGGTGGACTTCCTTCACCCGCCGCTGCTGCGGGAACTTCCGCCGTTCCGGTACAGCCGACAACCACACCGGGGACCAATTCGCCCATGGGAGGCTAAGTGGCAACCAGCAAGAATCAACTTCAGTCGTTTCAAAAGAACTGGAACACCACTGCTGCGTGGGCGCATTCGCAAGGGATCAAGTACGACTCGTACTACCCCGTCTACCAGATGGATTCCCAGCGTCTGATCCAGTACGGGACACAGATGTCCCAGGCGGAACGGGAGCGAGCAATCCTTGCTGCTGGCAATCCCAACGGGGTCCAGCAAGCCACTTCGTCTACTGCACCCTCACCGTTCAACATCGTCGGCAACACCGTCACCGACCTTCGCAACATCTTCACCGGGGTGGGCGACATCGTCATTCACCCTCTGCACAACGGTCTTGTCGACTCGGTCAAGAACACGTTTGACCTCCTCGATGGATCTCATCATCTAACCGGAGGGTCGGCTCTCGCCGATCTCGGACAAGTGATGACCGACACCGTGGCATCGTGGATCCCCGGCATGATGGACGTTGGCACCGTCTTGAAAGCAAAGAACCCCATCCTCGGCTTTGAAAGCCTGATGGAGCACCCAGTGCAGAGCCTGCTTGATCTCTCCCCGCTGTCAAAGATGGCGGGCACGTCAATGCTGAAAGATGCATCCCTCGCCAAGCGTGCCGGCGTCACTCCCGAGCAAGCAGCCAAGGGAATGACACTCGGTCGACTGGGCAAGAACTACCTGATGAACACCCCGACCAAGGAGATGGGGCCGAGGGGGATCATGACCTTCGGCGACAAGCTCCACGCCACGATGGGTAGTTCGTTCCTCAACAGCAATCCCGGCATCGGCGATGCCATGCTCACGCTGTCAAAAGACGAAACTCACTACACGCTCGAGCAGCGGATGTTGTTTGCCGATGCCCACGCCGCTTACGACGTTCTCAGCCCTGAGCAAAAAGAGCAGATGCATGAGATCATCGACCCGGCCAACATCAAGGTCGACCCGAGTGCGAAGAAGAACAACTCCACCCCATGGACGCGGATGGAAGATCCCAAGTACGACCAGGCTGCTCGAGATGCAGCCCGTGCGTTCCTCACGGGGCCGGGACGCTTCATTCGTGAAGAGCAACTGATCTCTGGGGACATCACCAAACTGATTGACCCGAAAACGGGACAAGAGCGGCTGTACTCCGCTAAGGGTCACGCCGATGTCATCAAGGCCGGCGTAGTGCGGGCAGCGACCACCAAGATGGTCATCAACATGTTCCCCCAGTTTGAGAAGTGGGCGGAGCAAACGAGCCAAGCCGAGCAGTTGATTGCCAAGCACACAGACGCCCTTGAAGAGGCTCGAGTCGCTGCGGCCAAAGTTGATGTGGGCATACTCAACTACACCCAGAAACTCCCCGGCTCCAAGGCGCTCACCGGCATCTCTCACCAGGGCATCGCCGGAAGGATGTTCAACGAGGGCGGGATCATCGACTCCATCGTCCAGCACGCCAAGGACGGCAAGTGGCAGGACGTGCTCGAGCTCTCCAAGATCGCCCAGAAACGATTGGAAGCATGGGGCGTTCGCAGCGTTGATGCTGCTGCCGACCCTCATTTCAAAGCCGTGCTTCAGCAGGTAGGCAACCTCCACCTCGCCGTCAACATCTCCATCCAACTCCGCAAGAGGGTCGACAACGCCGTTTACGGCGAGGGAGAGGTGTGGGCCGGGACGAAGGGCGTGCGGGATGCCCAGATGAAGGCCGAGGTTGACGCGCTTGAGCAGCGGTACAAGGACATGGATGTCGGGGTCAAGAGGCACCTGACCGCCCAGAAGGGCATCGTGGACAACGCCATCAAGGCGAAGGCACGGGCCATCCGAACCAAGGCCGACGAAGCCATTGCCGCGCAGCGAGAATGGACGAGGGCCCAACACGCTGCCATCAATGAGGCGTGGCACCTCGAGAAGCGCAAGACGTTCCTTGGGCACATCAGCGCAGCGGAGAACGCTAGAGCCAAGTTGGCGCAGATGCGACGGGAGATCCGAGCGGGTCGTTTGGAAGGCCCATCCATCCCCGCTGACACCATCGGTCAACTCGAACAGGGACTCGGCATCATGCCGGGAAGTATCGGCACCAAAGAGGGCATTGACGCTGAACTGGTCAACCTAGAGTCCAAGCGGACAGCCGACCTCGCCCGTCATGAAGCGGCGTGGAAGCAGGCCGGGTACATCAAAGACGAGGCCACCATCAAGGCGGAGATGCGTACCGAGTTGGCCCAGCTCGAAGTTGTCAAGATGAAAATGAAGAAGGACTTGGAAGGGGCGATGAAGAAGGATCGCCAGCGGATCGAAGTCCAGCACAAGAGTGATGCTCGAGCACTAGAAGCCTCCAACAAGGGCAAGCGGAGTCGCGACGGGGTCTTCTCCATCGCACTCAAGGCCAACACCGACGCCACCAAGGCATTTGCCAAGGCCGTGTGGGAGAACCCGCCAGACGTGTTTACCGACGTGTACTTCGACACGTTTGCCAAGCACCTCATGAAGACCGAGGCTGGCCGGGAACTGATGGGACGAGCCGATAAGATCCTTGGCAAGCCCGAGGAACGGATCGCCGAGTTGCGAGCCAATCCCAACGTGCTGCGTGACCTCGTCCAACTCGCTTCCAAGGGCGTCTTTACCGAGTACGGGTTCAGCCCAGTCGATCAAGAAATCATCGACTCGGTCACGGAGTCGGCCAAGAACGAGGTTCGCCGGCTTGCCGAGAACCCAAAGATCCAGATCGCCTACGTCCCTCACATCTCTTCGCTCCAGCTGCGGGCCGAGGAGACTGGCTCCTACGGCATCCACATCACCGTCGGGCACGGCATCCCGAGTGTCGACTCGGCCATGAACCGGGTGTGGGACTTGGACCGCTCCCGGTTCGACGTAATGGCCTCGTTCGGCCACGGTGTGAAGCAGATCCTCGATCGGCATGCCACCGTCGACTACGTCACCAACTTCCTCGCCCCTCGCACAGTCACCACCACGGCGCTCTATGAGCGGATCGTGGAGGCGCACCCCGAAGTCAGCAGGCTGACAGGGGAGTCGCTGACCTCGTACTTGGAGTCGAAAGCCCGTGACTGGGGGATGGTCAAGTTCGACCCAGAGGGGATGTTCGGATTCACCATGCCCCGGTGGGACAAAGCTGGGGATCTGTACCTCGATGGCGATCTCGTCAAGGCCATCAAGAAGATGCAGAGCATGCAAGCGTCAGCCATTCCGATCTACGACAAGGTCACCCGACTCTTCCGGTACTCCATCCTCGGCCTCTCCCCCCGGTACACCGCTCACATCATCTTCGGTGGAACCTTCCTGCTTGCACTCCGGTCGAGTCCCTCAGCGCTGTTTCTAATCAGGGATGCCCATGAGATGATCAAAAACGGCCAGACCCCCGAGGGTCTTGGTTCGGTGGCTACCTCACTCGGCACAACCGCGTGGGAACTGCGAGATCTCAAATCGGCATCGAATCGGTTCCAAGAGCAGTCGGGCCGGGATCAGGTTCGCCTCGCAGCCCAGGAGCACATTGAGGTCACGCAGGGGATCAAACTCGCAGCAGCCAAGCCGATTCACTGGCTGAAGGCGTTGGCTGACATCAATCTCCGCTTCACCTCGTATGTGACCAACATGCAGAAAGCCGTTGCCTGTATGGACGGTGCAGCCCAGGCCCTGAAGGTTGAGGGCATGACGCCGGAACGGGCCATGGCCGAGGGGATGCATCACGCCAACGAAGTCATGGGAGACCTTCGACGGATGTCTCCCTTTGAGCGCACCATGGCTGCATCGGTCATGCCGTTCTACGGCTGGACAAAGCACATCCTCACCTACGTCCTTTCCTTCCCCGGTGACCACCCGTGGCGGGCGATGATGCTCGCCAACATGGCGGAGTTCGACCTCACCCACCAGGACGCCGGCCTGCCTTCCCGGTACAAGTTCCTGTTCTTCCTCGGTTCACCCGACAAGCAGGGCAACGTCACCGCTTTGGACTTCCGTGCCCTGAACCCTCTTCGTGACGTAGCCAACTACGCCACCCTCGGTGGAGTCATCTCAAGCCTCAACCCGGTCATCACCGCCGGGTTCGCCATGGTCGACCCACAGATCATGTTCGGGGCAAACACCCTGTATCCGAACTTGACCTACGACCAGTTCTACGGGATCGAGGCCGCCGGTCCTCAGGGCAACCTCATGACGGCAGCGCAGGGCATCGTGCCCCAACTCTCAGCAATCAAGAGCGCCATGGCTATCGCAGGAGCTCGCCAGGGCATGTCAACCGACGCACTGGTGAAGAACATCTACGCCAGCCTCAACATCCCCATGTTCCAGCCCCAAGAGATCAACCTCAAGCAGGAGGCTGCACGGACGGCAATGGCCCGCTATCAGGTCAGCAAGAGCCTTGCTGCCAATGCGTGGAGCACCGGAGACTTCGCCCCGATCGCCAACCTCGGATCCGTGCCTGACCCCCGCAACCCCGACTACGAGACCCCGGTCAGCGACCTACAGGCGCTCTACGCCCAGTTGGCGGCTGATTACCCCGGCCAGAACCCAGCAGCGGTGGCACAGGAACTGCCAGCCTACAAGCTGTAGTTGCCCGTCTACCCTGTCTGACATAGAATGACAAGGTGGATGTCTACCACCCCTCTGGGTACAAGGGACGCTTGTGCCGCCAATGTGGCCGGCGCTACTACGGGATCATCTCCCTGTGCGTCCGGTGCGACCCTACGAAGGAGTTTCATGAGACAACGACACACATCACGGACGGACCTCGAGGACATGGGGGGGACGAAAGTCCCGGTGACGTTCCGGCTGGGGGTGGAAGCGCGAGACAGGCTGCTCGCCGCCTCTCAGCGAAGGATGCCTGACATCGCAAACATTTCCGACGCCCTTCAAGACGCCGTCTGGCTGTGGCTCCATGAGGATGAACTGATCAATGGCAAGCAAGATCGACCCAGCAGTGGAGGTGGTGTGGGAACCCCGCCCCATAAAAGTGAAGAAGGCAGCGGAACGGTCGAAGTGGGCGAAAGCTTTGGCTCCAGTGAAGGCAGCGCCGGGGACGGAACCCCGAGTTATGCGGGTGGAGACTCGATCGCAGGCTGACTACTTCGTTCGGACAATGAAGTACGCCCTTGAGAAAGACGATCCTCTTAGCCTGTGGGAGTTCCACACCACGGCTATGGAGGATGTGCAGGGCGGGTACGGCATCTGGTGCAAGTACCGGGGCAGCATGACCCCAGAACAGCAGGCTGCAAAGCTCATGGAGCGCAGGTTGCACTCCGACCGGATGAAGAAGGCGTATGCCAAGAAGAAACTGCTGGAGGCTACTCGTCCTGAAGTCCCGATCCGTCCGTTCCCTGGTGCCCGGTGATAGCGTGAGCGCATGGCTGTAACCTCAGGTCAGGTAACTATTTCGTCAGCCTCCGTCACTGCAATCCCGGTGTCTCTTGAGATCAATGTCGGTGCCCTCATGGACCCGATCCCAGCACAGATCAAGAACATTGATGCGGCCATCACCATCTACGTCGGTGGCCCAACGGTGAGTCTGACCACTGGTTACCCCCTTGGACCCGGCGTGGCGCTGTCCTTCGGATTCATCGCTGGTGACGGCAACACCCTTTACGCCCTCGCAGCATCTGGCTCTCCGAAGATCGCCTATCTCGTTCTGAGGCAGTAGTGGCATCGACCATCGGACCAGAGGTTCCGCCATTTGCTGCGTCTTCGGGTGCGTTCACGGCGCTGACCGGCGATGCCACCTCCACCTCGAGTGGTGGGGCGACCACGGTCCTCGGGATCCAGGGCGTGGCGCAGACGGTCGGCACTGCCACCATCCTCAGCCAGCTTGACAACGCTCGCACTCGCACGCTTGCAGCTTCGTTGGTAGCTGGCGAGGAAACCGTCTACACGGGCGCTGGTGGAGTCACCGCTACCCTGCCTGCAACTGGCACCCAGAACAGCACTTGCAACGTCATCGTGAACACCACGGCAGGCGTTATCACTCTCGCTGCTGGAGCAGGAACCACCCTGGTGAACGGGGTCACATCAGGCAACATCTCCATGGCGAGCGGAACGGCGTATGCGGTCGTGTACATCACCTCGAGCACGACGTGGTACGTCTACGCCACCGCTGGAGTCGGTGGTGGCGGCGGAGGATCGTTCACGGCGCTCACCGGGGATGCCACCTCAACGGCTACTGGTGGAGCCACGACGGTCAAGGGCATCAACGGAACACTGCTCTCAAGCCTCGCTACCGGCATCCTGAAGAACACCACCGGCACGGGTGTTCCTTCGATTGCCGTTGCCAACACCGACTACGCCCCGGTCGCTAATCCCACGTTCACCGGGGTAGTCACCGCTCCTGCCTACTCGGCCACCGGACTCACGGGCGCAGTTGCCGCTACTCGATACGTTGGTGGGACTACTCAAGGTGCTCCGACCACCGGCACGTTTGTGAAGGGCGATTGGATCGTTGACCAGACGGCGACCATCTGGGTATGCACCGCTTCGGGAAGCCCCGGTGTGTGGTCCCCTGAGACTCCCAACAGCCTGGTTCTTCGCTCTGCTACTGCTACCGCCGGCCTTGGAGAGCAAACGATTTTCACTGGGTCAACAGCGGCCCAATCGATCACCCTTCCTGTTGGGCCAGTCAACGGTGCGGTCTATGCCATAAAGAACCTGTCATCGGTGGCAGTCAGCGTTCTCGGTGGCACCAACTCAATCAGCGTCAGCGGGGTCATTTACACAGCGGCAGTCCCGTATACAATCCCGATCAACACCGCCTACACGTTTACCTACGACGGCACAGGCGTGTGGTACATGCTCGTCACGACCGACATGGGTAAGGTCGGTGGCACCCTGCCGGTAGCCAACGGCGGTACTGGTGTGGTCACCTCCACCGGGTCGGGCAACACAGTTCTCAGTTCCGCCCCTGCACTGGTCGCCCCCACGATCACCGGAGCGGCAACAGCTAACTCCTTGCTGTTCACCTCCAACCCCGTCACCGTTGCCTCCAACGCCGCCACCGTGCCAGTCACCTATCGACTGACCACGATCACCAACAACGCAGCGGCCACCGTTGCCATCACGCTGACCACATCAGGAGCCACCGATGGGCAGATGGTCATGGTCCGGTTCTACGATTATTCGGCGGCAGTGCAAACCCTGTCCTGGGTCAATACCGAGAACTCGCTGGCGACTGCTCCGCTCGCATCCAACGGCTCGATAACCCTGCCCGTGACGGTCGGCTTCCAGTACAACCTCCAGACCACCAAGTGGCGCTGCATCGCGGTGGCATAGATGGCGACCGCGCTGACCTTCCCCTACACGACTGCGGGCACCTATACCTGGCAGTGTCCGCTGGACGTGACCTCGGTCCTGGTCTCCGCCATCGGTGGCGGTGGTGGCGGTGGTGGGGTCGGAACTCCGTCCACCGGTTCTGGTGGTGGTGGTGCTGGTGGTGGTGCCGTCTACAACACTGCGCTGGCCGTCACTCCCGGCACGACCTATACCATCGTCGTCGGCGCTGGCGGGACTGCCGGTGGTACTGGAGGTACAGGCGGGTCCACCACATTCGGCGGCTCGCTATTTGTCGCTGGTGGCGGTGGCGGCGGTGGGATTGGAACTGGTGGCGCTGGTGGCACTGCTGGCACTGCTGGATCGAATACCCCCGGCACTGGCGGGACGGGGTGGACTGGCGGCGCAGGAGCGGCGGGCATTGGCACCACGACAACTGGCAGCGCAGGCGGTGGTGGTGCCGGAACCGGCGGCTCAGGTAGTGCCGGTAGCGGTGCCACTGGCGGCGGCGGTGGTACAAACTCTTACGGTGCGCTTGGCTTCGCTGGTGGTGCTGGCGGTAGCTATGGCGCAGCAGGCACGACCTACGGCGGTGGTGGTGGTGGGGTCCGCAGAACTACCAGCGGTACTACTGCGGGCTTCGCTGGTGCGGGCGGTGCGTTCTTTCTCCAGTTCGCAACCAACTACCCGATCGTCATCCAGCAAGCGCTTGCGGCAGTGTTCTCTAGCGCAGTGACCACCGGGTCCACCGTCATTGCCTTCGCTCAGGGCGGCACGGGCATCTTCTCCTGGGGCAACGCCAACATCTCAGCCATCACCCTGGGCGGGGTCGCCGGGACGAAGGTCGCCGGGGCGTCGCAGAGTTATTCGGCGGGTACGAGCACCGACCTGGAGTGCTTTGTCTGGCAGAACGTCAGCGGGTCACCAACAATCATTTCGGCAACCGGAGGCGGTTACGCGACGTTCGTAGCGTTTGAGGTCGCCAATGCGGGGACGCTGACCACCGGCCAGATCGCCAGCGGTACGTCGACCACCGGGTCGATCACCCCCGCATCGGTCACGGCGGGCCAACTCGTAATCGTCGCACTCGCCAACCTGTCCAATGCCAATACCACGAACCCCAGTGGCCCTTACGGCGGAAAACTCAACACCGGCACCACCGGCAACTCGCCCAGTGCCTACTTCTACAGCGCCGCCATCACCACCACCTATGCAGCGTCCACCACCTACGGCCTGTCCAACTTGTGGGCCGCTGCCGCCATTTCGGTCAACGTGGCCGTCGCCTCAACCACTGCGAACTTCTTCCCCTTCTTCTAAAGGACTGCCCATGACCATCGCCACTGCACTCGCTGACCTCAATACCTCGGTCGCCAACCT
>CAIVIS010000196.1 GCA_903906055.1 uncultured Acidimicrobiaceae bacterium | reverse complement strand
GCCACGCCGGTCCCGGCCAGTAGCCGGCGCCGACTGAACGCGGGTGCACTCCCGCGACCTCCACCCTGGCCCTGGCGCTGGTCGCCGCCCCGGCTCACGACCGCCCTCCTGCCGTGCCGTACGGGGTGAGCCGGGTGGCCAAGCGGGCCAGCGTGGAGGCGGTGGCATCGAGCGCCTGGGACAGGCCCAGCCGATCGCCGACGGCCACCGTCGTGTCCGCAGTGGTGGTGGGCGGACCCAGCCGAGCGATCCGGGCGGACAGGTCGTCGAACTGCCCGTGCACGGTGGCGGTCAGTCCCGGAGAGACCAAGCGACCCAGTGGCTCAATGGTGGAGAACGACCGACGGGCAGCATCGATGGTGGCGGCCACATCGACCAGACCGAGGTGGGACCAGTGCTCCTGGCTGTGGGGAAGGGCCACATCGACTGCCCAAGTGAGCTGGTCGACGGCCGCCACGGCGATGGCTTCGGGCCCGAGACGCTCCCTCGACAACAAGTACTGGGCGACGGGCGCCTGCCCGGCCAACGCGTCGACATCGGCGGCCAACGGTCCGGAATCCCACAGATCGCGCTCTACCGCGTGGAGCCCGCCGAAGGACTGCCCCGGGGGGACATCGGAGGCCAGCTCGTCGAGGGTGGAGGCGTTGACGGCGTTGCCCGATTGCAGGACCCGGAACGAGTCGTAGGCGGCTTGGGCGGCCAGCTGCGCGGCCCGGGCGCCAGCCACGTCGCTGGAAGCCACCGCCGACTGCAACGCCGTCACTGCAGCCACGAACGCCGCCGTAGAGGTGTTGACCATGTCGGCGAAATCGTGAGTGGCAGCCACGGCTGCCTTGGTGGTGGCCAGCGCCCCGTCGGCCACCACGGAGCCATATCGAGAGGTCACACCGGCCGCCGGGCCCGCCGTGGGTCGAGTGGCCGGGGCTGACTGATGGGCGTTGGTGGTACAGGCGGCAGCCACCAGAGCCACCAGGGCCAGGACGACCGCGAGCGCCCGGCGCCTCGGAGGGCAGAATGCGGGCTCGATCGTGGGGATCGAGCTGGTTGTGGGGGTCGTGGAGGTCATGGGCGGAAGGCGGAACGCGCCTCCATCAAGGGTAGGGGACAGGGCCACAGTGTGGTCGGCACCAGGTCGGCTCTGGATACCGGTCGGCGCGCAGGTAGACTGGTCACATGTCTCCCAGCACTCCCTCTGGATCACCGCGCCCGCGTTCGTCAGGAAGCGGTCCACGGTCCTCCTCGGGTCGTCCCGCCAGCGGGTCCGGCGGGTCGCGGTCCGGTGGCGCCGGTAAGCGCCCGAGCGGCTCTGGTGGCGGCTCAGGTGGCAGCTCTGGGGGCGGTTATGGGGGTTCGGGACGTTCGGGATCAGGTGGATATGCCGGCGACCGCAACTCGTCGGGCTCGGGCTCGGGCTCGGGGGGATCGAGCGGACGCAGCGAGCGCACTGGCCGCCCAGCAGGTTCCGGATCAGGACATGGGGCCAGCAGTGGTGGAAGCCGAGGCGGCTCGTCTGGCTACCAGGGGAACCGCACCAGTCGCGACGGCGCCAGCAGTGGCTACCAGGGGAACCGCACCAGTCGCGACGGCGCATCGGGCGGCTACCAAGGTGGCCGCACCGACCGTGACAGCGCCACCTCGGGCTACCAGGGCACGCGCAGCGACCGCCCCGGGAGTTCCACCGGTGGCCGTCCCAGCAGTCGTCCCCCGGCACGACGGGGACCGAGCGACGGCGCCCAGGGCTACCGGGGTCGTCCTTCCGACCGCCCCGACGACCGCCCCGATCGCGGCCAGGTAGTCCGCAAGGGATGGGGGAGTGTGGCCCGGCGCGGTGCCAGCATCGTGCGCGACGGGATCGAGCACGGCCCCGACGAGGACACGCCCGAAGGACGCCGTCGGGCACGGACCCGCACCGACGAGTTCATCCCCGAGGAGTTCGTGCGGGTGGACGACCGTGAAGGGTCGGGCTACGACCGGCCCCGTCCCGGTGCGCACCGCCCGGTCCGTGAGCCCGACGAGCTGTCGGCCGACATCGCCCAGGAGTTGGCCACCGCGGCCGGCCCCGACTGGAACTTCCTGCGGATTCGCGTCACCGAGCGGATGACGGCCGGTGTCGGCGCCTACGAGCGTGAGCGCTACCGAGATGCGGCCCGCATCCTGCGCACCGTGGTCGACGCCGTCCCCAATGCCCCCACGCCTCGCGTGCTGCTCGGGCTGTGCCAGTACCAGCAAGGGAACTGGAAGGCAGCCCTTCCCAACCTCGAGATGTTCACCACGCTCACCGGCTCGGTCGACCAGCACCCGGTGCGGATGGACTGCCAACGTGCGCTTGGGCGGCCCAAGCGGGTCGAGGGCCTCTTCGACGAGCTGCGCAAGGGTTCGCCCGACCCCGAGGTGCTCTCCGAAGGTCGATTGGTCCTGGCCGCCACCCGAGCCGATCTGGGCGACCTCGAAGGGGCAGTCACCCTGCTGGTCGATGCCGGTGCCGGCCGCCTGGTCCGCAACCCGGCCGAGCGCCATCTGCGTCAGTGGTACGTCTTGGGCGACCTGACAGAACGCTCGGGCGACATGGCCAAGGCCCGTGAGCTCTTTTTGCGTATCCAGCACGTGGATCCCGACTTGTATGACGTGTCCGAACGCCTCGAATCGCTGGGCCCGACTCCTCGACCCCGGCGCAAGCCCAACCGCACCCGCGACGCCCGTTAGGCTCTGCGCCCATGAGTATCGAACAACTTCTGGGAGCCGACGCGGAGTCGCTGCTCGGCCACACCGCCACCGCCTTCCCGTCCGAGCTTCTGAACCTGCCCGGACCGAACGTCATCGATGATGTCTTCCGGGACTCGGATCGATCCCCGACGGTCCTGCGCAACCTTGGGACCCTCTACAACACCGGCCGTCTGGCTGGCACCGGCTATGTGTCGATCCTCCCGGTCGACCAGGGCATCGAGCACTCGGCCGCTGCCAGCTTCGCCAAGTTCCCGGCCTACTTCGACCCGGCCCGCCTGTGCGACCTGGCCATCGCCTCGGACTGCAATGCCATCGCCACCACCCTTGGTGGCCTCGGCATCGTGTCGCGACGCTTCGTCCACAAGATCCCGTTCATCGTGAAGCTCAACCACAACAACTTCCTGAACTACCCCAATACCTATGACCAGGTCATGTTCTCCTCGGTCCAGCAGGCCTCCGACCTCGGGGCTGTCGGTGTGGGTGCCACCATCTACTTCGGGTCCGACGGTGCCGACCGCCAGATCGTGGAAGTGTCAGCGGCGTTCGAGGAGGCCCACCGGCTCGGG
The DNA here is from genome assembly GCA_903906055.1 of uncultured Acidimicrobiaceae bacterium. GTDB lineage: Bacteria > Actinomycetota > Acidimicrobiia > Acidimicrobiales > RAAP-2 > Bog-756. The sequence goes on along the minus strand of CAIVIS010000196.1, from coordinate 6,871 downwards.
ATGTTCACCGTGCTGTGGTGCTACCTGCGGAACCCGGCCTTCAAGCCCGGGGACACCGACTACCACGTGTCGGCCGACCTGACCGGCCAGGCCAACCACCTGGGTGTGACCATCAAGGCCGACATCATCAAGCAGAAGCAGCCCGAGAACAACGGCGGCTACAACGCCGTGTCCTTCGGCAAGACCGATCCGCTGGTCTACAGCGAGCTGACCACGGATCATCCCATCGACCTGACCCGCTGGCAGGTCGTGAACTGCTACGCCGGCCGGATTCCGCTGATCAACTCCGGTGGCGAGTCCAAGGGCGCCGACGACCTGGCCCAGGCCGTACGTACGGCCGTGGTGAACAAGCGGGCTGGCGGGGCCGGTCTCATCGTGGGCCGCAAGGCGTTCCAACGCCCGACCGAAGAGGGAGCAGCCCTCATCCACGCCATCCAGGACGTCTACCTCGACGAGTCAGTCACCATCGCCTAGGTCCAGAGGTTCCCGCGTGATCAACGCAGGGGCCCCTCCGCCCAGAAGGGCTCGAACTACCTCAGTGCGCGCCAAGGCGCTCGAAACCAGGGGTCGCCGGCGTCGAAGGTGTCGGCGCAAGGCATCTGACTCTGGCTCGCGCACCGCCAACTGCACGATCGCCGAGGAGTCCAGGTACGTGGCCGCCGTGGTCAGCGTTCTTCGCTCCGCAGTCGACGTAGTGCATCACCCGGGGTCTCCACACCAAGAGGCAACTCCAGCGGGTCGGGAAGTTCGCTGGTATCACCCGATCCAGGATCCAGTTCGCCACCACAGCGCATCTGCTCGAGTGGGGTGCCCTCGGGCACCGGGGTAAGTCTCGCCACCGGGCGACCGCCATCGGTGATCTCCACGGTCTCGCCCTGCTCGATCAGTCGCAGCAGTTCGCCGTCACACGCGTACCTGCCGGTCACGACCGATGGGCGCGATCGCATCTAGCGATCACCGGGTCGAGCGCGGACGGCAGTAGTCTCATGGCGGACCTTCCGCGTGCCCGCGGTGAGGTCGGATATCCGGTGCTCGAGTGAGTGGGCGCCGCTTCAGAACCGATGTCGGACGACCGGCGTCAGAGTACGTAGTCCTGGTGCGAGCCAGCACGAAGAGGAGCAAGGTGTCAGACACCACGATCGACCCGAAGTCCCCGCACCTGATCGACCGGGTGGTCATCCGATTCGCCGGTGACTCCGGCGACGGCATGCAGTTGGCGGGTGATCGGTTCACCACGTCCTCGGCCCTGTTCGGCAACGACCTGGCCACCTTCCCGGACTTTCCCGCCGAGATCCGGGCCCCGGCCGGCACCCTGGCCGGCGTGTCGGCCTTCCAGGTCCACATCTCGGACCACAGCATCTCGACGCCCGGTGACTCACCGAACGTCCTGGTGGCGATGAACCCGGCCGCGCTGCGGGCCAACGTGGCGGCCCTACCTCAGGGTGCGACCATCATCGTCAACTCGGACGCCTTCGACGAGCGGAACCTGGCCAAGGCCGGATACGACGTGACCCCCTTAGGCGACGGGTCGCTGTCGGCGTTCACCGTCTACGAGGTGCCGATGACCTCGATCACCACCGAGTCGTCCAAGGAGCTCGGCGTCAAGCCCCGCGACGCCGAGCGGTCCAAGAACTTCTTCGCCTTGGGTCTGATCAGCTGGCTCTACACCCGCCCCGTCGAGCCGACGGTGGAGTGGATCGCCGAGAAGTACGCCGGCAAAGAGCTCATCAAAGAGGCCAATCAGCGGGCGTTCAAGGCCGGCTACCACTTCGGCGAGACGGCCGAGCTGTTCGAGTCCTCCTACGAGGTCAAGCCAGCCGTACTCGAGCCGGGCGAGTACGCCAACGTCACCGGTAACACGGCGGCTGCCTGGGGCCTGATCGCCGCTTCCATCCGCAGCGGACTGCCGCTGTTCTTGGGCACCTATCCCATCACGCCGGCCTCGGACATCCTCCATGAGCTGTCCAAGCACAAGCAGTTCGGGGTCCGCACGTTCCAGGCCGAAGACGAGATCTCCGGTATCGGTGCCGCCCTGGGTGCTGCCTTCGGTGGCGCCCTCGGGGTCACCACCACCTCTGGCCCTGGTCTCGACCTCAAGTCCGAGATGATGGGACTGGCCATCAGCCTGGAACTGCCATTGCTGATCATCGACGTCCAGCGAGGCGGACCCTCGACGGGCCTGCCCACCAAGACCGAGCAGGCTGACCTACTGCACGCCATGTACGGACGCCACGGCGAGGCCCCCGTGCCGATCGTGGCCGCCAAGACCCCGTCGCACTGTTTCGACGCCACCATCGAAGCGGTCCGGATCGCCGTCAAGTACCGGACTCCGGTGATCCTGCTGTCCGATGGCTATCTGGCCAACGGCACCGAACCGTGGAAGCTCCCCGACCTCGAGGACCTGCCCTCGATCGACCCGGACATCGCCACCGGCCCGAACCACGTCGAAGATGACGGCACCGAATCGTTCTGGCCGTACCTCCGCGATGAGACGACCCTGGCTCGTCCGTGGGCGCCCCCAGGGCTGGCCGGCCTCGAGCACCGCATCGGCGGCCTCGAGAAGTCCGACGGATCCGGCAACGTGGCCTACGACGGGGCCAACCACGAGCTCATGACCCGGCTGCGGGCGGCCAAGATCGCCGGCATCGCCAACGACATCCCACCCACCGAGGTCGACGACGAGGACGGGGCCGAGGTGTTGGTCATCGGATGGGGCTCCACCTATGGCGCCATTGCCGCTGGCGTGCAGCGGGTCCGGGCTCGGGGCCTCAAGGTGGCCCAGGCACACCTGGTCCACCTGAACCCGTTCCCGGCTGACTTGGGCGACGTGCTCAAGCGATACCAGCGGGTGCTGGTGCCCGAGGTCAACCTCGGACAGCTGAGCCGCATGCTCCGGGCCGAGTACCTGGTGGACGCGGTGTCCCTCACTCAGGTGTCGGGTATCCCGTTGAGGGCCGCCTCCATGGAGACCGCCATACTGCAGATGATCGAAGACTCGGCCGATATGTCCTCGGCCACCGGAGAGGGGTCCGACCGATGACCGACGTGAGCGAATCCGTTCCTGTAGCGCTGACCACCCGCAAGGACTGGTCCTCGGACCAGGAGGTCCGGTGGTGCCCCGGATGTGGGGACTACTCCATCCTCTCCGCCGTCCAGACCCTGATGCCCGATCTGGGAGTGAGCCGGGAGTCGACCGTGTTCCTGTCCGGGATCGGCTGTGCGGCTCGCTTTCCGTACTACATGAACACCTACGGCATGCACTCGATCCACGGACGTGCACCGGCCATCGCCACCGGGTTGGCCGCCACTCGGCCTGATCTCGACGTGTGGGTGGTGACCGGTGACGGCGATGCGCTGTCGATCGGTGGAAATCACCTGATCCACGCCCTGCGGCGCAACGTGAACATCACCATCTTGCTGTTCAACAATCAGATCTACGGGCTGACCAAGGGTCAGTACTCGCCCACGTCGGAGGTGGCGAAGGTCACCAAGTCCACCCCGTTCGGGTCGCTCGAGCAACCGTTCAACCCGCTCAGCCTGGCGCTCGGTGCCGAAGCTGGCTTCGTGGCCCGGACACACGACATGGATCGCAAACACATGATGGAGACGTTCCGGCGGGCCCATGCCCACAAGGGAGCATCCTTCGTGGAGATCTATCAGAACTGCAACGTGTTCAACGATGGCGCCTTCGAAAAGATCACCGGGAAGGACAACCGGGCCGACATGTTGATCCCGCTGGTCCACGGTGAGGCCATCCGGTTCGGATCTGAGGGTCAGTTCGGTGTGGCCATGAACCGCGACGGTTCGGTCGAGGTGGTCGAAGTGGCCACCGTGGGCGAGGATGCGCTGCTGGTGCACGACGAGCACTTGGAGAACCCCGGCTTGTCCTTCCAGTTGAGCCGCCTGTCGCGTGGCCCCTACGAGCCCACCCCGATTGGTGTGTTCCGAGATGTCGACCACGAGGAGTACGGCCAGCAGATGACCGAGCAGATCGATGCGGCCACCGAACGCCGGGGTCCGGGCGACTTTGCCGCCCTGCTCCGTTCCGGCTCGTCCTGGACAGTCTCCTAGTCCAGAGTCGGGACTCGGCGCTCGACCGGTCGTCCGTAGTGGACACGTTCGTACTGCTGCTTCGGGGGATCAACGTGGGAGGGCGGAACCGCCTGCCCATGGCCGATCTTCGTTCGCTGGTGGCCTCAGTGGGCTTCCATGACGTGGCCACCTACCTGCAGAGTGGGAACGTGGTCGCTACCGGCCCTGGTACTGCGGTCGACGCCGCGGCCCGGGTGGCCGCAACTATCCACGACGAGCTCGGCCTGACCGTGCCGGTCGTGGCCCGGTCATCGGGGGAGTGGGCAGCGGTCTTGGCCCAGAACCCGTTTCAGGATCTGGAGGACGACCCGACGAAGCTCCATGTGACGTTCTTGGCTGCGGTGCCCGATGCAGCCCGGGTGGCCAGCCTGGTGGCGGAGGCGGATCAGTTTGCTCCGGACCGACTGGTGGTGGTCAGTGCCGAAGTGTTTCTGCACTGCCCATCAGGTTATGGACGCACGCCACTGCAGAACATGTTCCTCGAGCGACGGCTGGGTGAGGTAGCCACGACTCGGAACTGGCGAACGGTCGAGGCGCTCGGCGAACTGATCGAGACGTATCGAGGACTTTGACCTGAGTGCCTAGCTGCCCGCCTGACTTGCTGGCGGCTCGGATCGGTAAGGGGCGAGGGTAGCGGGCACCGTCGGGACCGGGGTAGGCGTCAGCGGCGTACCCGTATAGGTGGCGTAGTCGCCGTCGCCGGTCAGAATCATGCAGAACTGCGGCGACGGGCACGACAGGCTGGTGCCGTCCCCGGTGTAGTCGACCGGGGTGGGTACCACTTTTTGCGGCGAGGTCCAGCCGCCTGCATACTGGCGCACCACAGCCCCGTAAGCATCGGCGGCCACGCACGTGAATGCGGTGGGACAGGAGATGGCATCCAGTCTTCCGTTGGCGTCGACGGATCTAGGTGCAGACCATGCTGTCCCGCCGAGTCGGATCGACACGGAGGAACCGTGGACTGCCACACAGGTGCGGGCACCAGGACAGGACACGGCAGTGTCTCCGCCGTACCCGTCGCCACCCCATGGCCCACTCGACGTCGACCAACCGGTCCCGTCCCAGTCGAGCACGGTGTTTGCGACCATGGCCGTACAAGCAGATGGGGATGCACACCCCAGTCCCACCCGGCCCCGTTGGAACAGGGCGACCGAGGACGACCCGGACGGAGTAGCAATGGCCCGCAGTCCCGACCAGGTAGTTCCGTGCATGGTGGCCACGTGCCCGGTGTTGTCGACGTAGGCGCAGAAGTGCGGCCCGGCACACGACACTGCCGCCGTCCGAGAACCAGCGTGGCCGGGGCCGGGGTCGGCCGGGTTGGCCGGGGGAGCAGGCCCACCATGCAGAGGATCAGGTGGGGACCAGGTCGTCCCATCACCCAGTGTGGTGTGGGCAGAGCCGTCGACCACTGCGCACAGCGGTCCGTCCGTACAGGAGATCGCTGGCAGCCACGGCGGTGAGTCGGGACCGGGAGCGGCGGCAAAGTAGGTGGCCGGAGCACTCCAGACGGCCCCGGTCCACGAGGCGGTCCCGCCTGGTCCTAACGATCCGGTGGCATCGGCTTGGTTGGAGCCTCCACCTGTCGTGAGACAGAAGACCTCGGAGATGCACGACAGCGAGGTGTAGCCGCCGGCGGGGGGCAGGGTGGTAGCCGGTGAGGACCAGCCCACAGTGGGCACAACCGGGGTCGGAACAGTCGTAGGCACGGCCGAAGGGAGGGTGGTCGTCGTGGTGCTGGTCGTGGTAACGGCCGGGAGTGTGGTCGAGGTCGATCGGTGAGCCGAGTGGGTCGACGTGGACGAGCAGGCCGCCAGGACCAGGAGCAGTCCCCATGCGGCACCCATCGCCGCTATCCGTCGCACTGCCACCTTCCTCCTCGGCCTCGGTTCGGTCTGGGCTCGACCGCCTCAGCCCGGCACAGGCTACCGGCCCCGCAGATCGTGCCGAGTTCAGCCCCCAGGGGCGTTACGCGAGAACGTGTTGTGCGGCGTGCCGGCGCCGTCGCCGATCCGCTCGAGTGTCACCACCATGCCCCCGCCGTCGGGGCGGGTCCAGATCATGTGACCTTCCTCATCGAGTCGGCGGGTGACCTCGATGCCGGGCATGCCTACCGGACGCAGCACGAACACGCCGTCCTCGTAGGAGGCGACGACGTGGATCGGCGTGGTGAAGTCGAACACGGAGACATCGTGGACCCCGTTCTCCTCGGTGCCGTCGGCTCGGGCATCGGCAACGGTGCCGCCTCCCATGTCGATGATCCGGTCGCCGCACTGCTCGATGCGCTCCATGTAGGTGAGGATCGGGTCTTCGGCCGCCACCACCTCTCCGGCCCGGACGGCGCTGATGGCCTTCCACATGCCGCGCAGATCAGGAGCCCCCGGCACCAGCGGTTCGGTGCACGACGTGAGTACCGGCTCAGGAAAGGTAACGCCGTACCCGCCCGGAGGGGTGTGGGCCACGGGGATGTCGTCGGCATTCATCGTGCGTCCGGGCCGTGTCGAAGTGGCGGGGGAGTCTGGTGCATCGGGTCTCCTGTCAGATGTGAGCACAGCATGCCAACCATAGAGGTGGTTGGACACTGCACGGTTGGACACTGCACGGGCACGGGTCAGGCGTACTTCGCCACCAGTGCAGCCAGTGCGGTGGCGCCGTCCGGGTTGAGGTGGACCTGGTCGGCCGTGAACCACTCTGGGTGGGGCGTGGCCAGCGTGTTCCAGTCGGCCAGCACGGCGAGGCCGGGATAGCGGGCCACCCCGGCGGCCAGCACGGCATTGTCGGT
>CAIVIS010000195.1 GCA_903906055.1 uncultured Acidimicrobiaceae bacterium | reverse complement strand
TGCTTACGCAACGCCGCTACCTGGACGTTGAATGGCCGACGGTTCCTCGGCAGCCATCCAGTTCGTTCGTCTCGGGGTGAACCGTCAGCTTCAGGATCTGCCACGACAGGCCTCAGACCAGATCCTGGTCGAAGAAGCCCTCCGACTCGTCCTCAGAGCCGTAGGCGACCTCGCCGGCCAGCGAAGTATTCCCCTGGTCGCCGATCTCCACGGCGGGGATCGGGTTGACCTGAAGCTTCTCCCGGCCGGCCTGCACGGTCTTCATGGTCCGATCCAGCACGATCTCGAAGCTGGCCAGCTTCTTGTCGGCGTAGTCCTCGGCCTCGAAGCGCATCCGACGGGCTTCCTCATTGGCATCATCCATGGTCCGCTGGGCGACATGGTTGGCTTGGCGCACCACTTCGGTGCGCTGGACCATGCGCTCGGTCTGCACTCGTGCTTCTTCCATGATCCCGGCTGCCTTGCGTTCCGTCTCGGCCAGGAAGTCCGCCCGCTCCTTCAACAACCATCGGGCCTGCTTGATCTCTTCGGGGATCCGCTCCAGTGCCCCCTCGAGCAGCTCGGCCAGCTCGTCGCGCTCGACCCGGACCGACGAAGACAGCGGCATGGGCTTGGCATTGAGGACCATGTCGAGTGCGCTGCGGATGTAGGCCTCGGCGTCGGCCTGCTCCACCTCAGCCAGCTCGTCGTCCATGTCGTCGAAGACGTCACTCATCAGCGAACTTCTCCTGGAGTCGCAGCGCAACCACCTTGGGCACGAAGGCGGTGACGTCGCCACCGAACCGAGCTACCTCGCGGAGCAGGCGCGAGGCGATAAAGGAGTGAGCCGAGCTGGTCGGGATGAACAGGGTCTCCACTCCGGACAGCTGCTTGTTCATCTGGGCCATCTGCAGCTCGTTCTCGAAGTCAGAGACGGCCCGCAGGCCCTTGACGATGGCGCTGGCCCCGACCTCTTGAGCCACGTTCACCACCAGCGTCGTCATCGACACGATGCGCACGTTGGCCAGGTGAGTGAGGGTCTCTTCGAGCATGTCGCGACGTTCGTCGTCGTCGAACAGGGCCTCGCTCTTCTGCGGGTTGCGCAGTGCGGCGACGACGACCTCGTCGAACAGACGAGCTGCCCGTTCGATGACCTCGAGATGTCCGTTGTGAACGGGGTCGAACGACCCCGGGATGAGCGCAATCCTCACGAGACGCCTTTCTCGGTGGCCCGTTCCGGACGGACGACCGTCACGATGGTACCCCCATAGCGCTTGGATTTGAGTACTTCCCACCCATCGGGAGCAACGATCGGCTTGCTGGATTCCAACACGACCAGATCAGCCGGGAGTCGGGCCACCAGCGTGTCCCAACCGGCGTAGTCATACGGGGGATCACACAGCACCAGGTCGAAGCGCGATGCCGTCCGAGTCACCCACCCATCCACGTCGGCCCGGACGATGGCGGCATCCCCCCCAGCCTCGGCGCCGCCGAGGCCGACAGCCGACAGATTGGCCCGGATCCCCTCGATGGATTTGGGGTCCCGCTCGATGAAGGTGACCGAGGCCGCCCCCCGTGACAGGGCCTCGATGCCCATGGCACCGGTGCCAGCGAACAGGTCGGCGACCACGAGGCCGTCCACCCCTCCGAGGGAGAACAACATGTCGAAGATCGCTTCGCGGACTCGGTCCGACGTGGGCCTGACGTTGGCACCCACCGGGGCGGTCAGGCGTCGGCCGCCATGCTCTCCCCCGATCACGCGCATCGACACACCCTACCGGTGCCGTCCGCCATGGCTGTCTCCGCGGTGACGGACGCTTACGAAGGTCCGTCCTGGGCCGGGGGCTGCCCTGGGCCTCTCAGCTCTTGAACAGGAACTCAGCCTCGTCTTCGTCGACGAACAGCCGCAGCTCTTCGATCAGGAGTCGGTGATCGGCCAGGTGGGGATCGGCCGCCACCAGAGCCACAGCCAGGCCGCGGGCATCGACCACCAGGTCCCGGTCGGACAGCAGCTTGGCCAGTTTCAGGTCGGACCGGCCCTTTTGTCGGGCACCGAGGATCGTGCCCTCTCCCCGCAGTTCCAGATCGACATCGGCCAGTACGAAGCCGTCAGTGCTCTCCTCCATTGCCGTAAGACGAGCGGCAGGTTCTGGAGCCTCGGACTCGGACAACAAGAAGCACCAGGCCGGATCGCCGCCTCGGCCCACCCGGCCGCGGAGCTGGTGAAGCTGGGCGATGCCGAACCGATCGGCATCTTCGATCACCATCACCGAGGCCTCCGGCACGTCGACCCCCACTTCGATGACGGTGGTGGCCACCAGCACATCGAGGTCACCGGCCCGGAACGCCTCCATGGCCTGCTCCTTTTCGGCCGGGCGCATCTGGCCGTGCAGTAGGCCGACCCGCAGTCCCTCGAGCTCTTCTGCCGCGAGGCGCTCGGCCTCCTCTGTGGCCGAGGCGGCCTCGATCTTCTCGGACTCCTCCACCAGCGGACAGACCACGAAGGCACGGTGGCCGGACGCCACCTGCTCACGCACCCGGGCCCAGGCGTGCTGGGCCTCCAGGGGCGTGCGGGCCCATGTGGTGGTCACCGGCTGGCGACCGGGTGGCAGCTCGTCGATGACCGTCATGTCCAGGTCGCCGAAGACCACCATGGCCGCCGTGCGCGGGATGGGCGTGGCCGTCATCACCAGCAGGTCAGGGTCGCTGCCGGTTCCATCGTCGCCTCGTCCCTTGTCGCGCAGTGCGGCCCGCTGCTCGACGCCGAACCGGTGCTGCTCGTCGATCACCACCACACCCAGCGAGTCGAAGGCCACCCGGTCGGTCAGGAGGGCGTGGGTGCCCACCAGCAGGTCGACCGTGCCATTGGCCAGGCCGGTATGGATTGCCGTGCGGTCGGCTGCACCGGTACGGCTGGTGAGCAGCGCCACCGACACCGGACGCCGACCTTCCAGCGTCGATGCATCAGTGACCTCCAATCCGGCGACCAGGCGCCGCACCTCGGTGACGTGCTGTTCGGCCAGGACCTCGGTGGGAGCCATCAGTGCACCCTGGTGGCCGCCTTCGACCCCGATCAGCATGGCGGCCACGGCCACCACTGTCTTGCCCGATCCCACGTCGCCTTGGAGCAGTCGGTGCATGGGCAGCGGGCCGCCTAGATCGGCCACCAGGTCGGCCACGGCACGGCCCTGGGCTCCGGTGAGGGGGAACGGCAGGCGTCCGATGAACTGATCTACCAATGTGGCGGATCCATCGGACTTGGTGGTGATGTGGCGGATCCCCCGGGCATCTTCGTGGAGCCGCTGGCGGCGAAGCACCAGGGCCAACTGCAGCCGGAGCAGCTCGTCGAAGGCCAGCCGGCGTCGCGCTGGCTCGACGTCGGGCATGGACCCTGGGCGATGGATGCCGGCGAAGGCCGCGGTGCGGTCGAGAAGGCCGTACTGGGTGCGAACGTCGACATCGAGCGGATCGGCGAACTCGCCAGCCCGGTCGAGGGCCTCGTGGACCAGCCGCCCGATCCGGGCCGACGTAAGTGCGGCCTTTTCGGTCAGCGGGTAGACCGGGTAGATCCGGCCGGCCTCCGGCATGCCGTCTTGGCCGCTGTCCCCGGTGGCTTCCTCGTCGGCTCCGCGCAGCACTTCGACGGTGGGGCTCACCATCTGGGGCGCATCCCGGAACGAGGTGACGGCGCCGAAGAAGAGTGCGAGGGTTCCCACCCGCAGCTGCTTGGCTCGCCATGTCTGGTTGAAGAACACGACCTTCATGCGGCCGCCCCGATCGGCAATCTCGACCTCGACGCGGGCCGGCGGCCGGCGGCCGCCGCCGCCTCGAGGCGGCGGAGCGGTGACTCGGGTGACCGACGCCAAGACCGACGCCTTCTCCCCCACCTTCAGCTCCCCGATGGTGACCATCCGTGAGCCATCGATGTAGCGGCGGGGGTAGTGGGTGACCAGGTCGAACACGGTGGTGATCCCGAGCTCGCCGAGGTCGGCGGCTACGGCATCGCCAACACCGCGCAGCACGGTGACCGGCAGTTCGGCCAACTGGCCCAAGCGACGGCCACCCCCGGGTGCGGCCGCTCCGGGAGGCGCAGTGACCTCGGTCATCGAACGGTGGCCGCCCGGGTGATGGTCACTCGATCGAGAACAGGTACGGGTACAGGGGCTGGCCACCGTGGTGGACCTCGGTCTCCACGACTGGGCGGGACTCTTTCAGCCACTCGGTGATCCGACGGGTTTCGGCCGCAGACGAGCCCTCCCCTTCGATGATGGTGACCAGATCGTGGGCATCGGTGACCAACAGGTCGAGCAGCGCGCACGATGCGGATGCCAGCGAGTCGCCCACCACTTCGATGCCATCGCGGGACAGGCCGAGCCAGTCGCCTGCTCGCACCGGACCAGCATCGGTCTCCGAGTCGCGCACGGCCCGGGTCACCTCGCCGGGGACCACCTTGCGGGCCGTGGCCTCCATGGCGCTGGCGTTAGCCTCGCCGCTGGCTTCAGGGTCGTAGGCAAGGAGCGCTGCGAACCCTTCGGCGATGGTCTCGGTCGGGACCACCCACACGCGCTTGGTGCTGAGTTCGTCGACCCGATTGGCCACTGGTCGGATGTTGCCATTGTTGGGCAGCACGATCACTTCGTCGGAGGCGAGCTCGTCGACGGCTTCCACCAACTCAGCGATCGATGGGTTCATCGACTGGCCGCCAGCGATGAGCCGCTGCACACCGAGGGAACGGAAGATCCGGCCGATGCCGTCGCCACTGGCCACTGCCACAACCGCCGTCACCGGAGTCGGACCGATCGGTGCCTCCGTCGGTCCCGAGTCGAGATCGCCGGCGCCCTCGCGAACCCAGCGCTCCTCTTCGACCTCTTCGAGCAGGTCGGTGACGCGGATCGACCGGGGCCGGCCGGCGTCCAGACTGGCTTCGATGGCCGGTCCGACTTCATCGGTGTGGATGTGGCAGTTCCACAGACCGTCGCCACCCACCACCACGATGGAGTCACCCAGCCCGGCCCAGACCTCCTTGAAGGCAGGGATGGTCTCGTCAGCCGCCTCGAGCAGATACATCACTTCGTATCGCAGTCCGGCCAACGCTTCGTCGGCGTCACTGGCCCGACGATTCGGTGTTCCGTCACCCGCACGCGAGCCCACCCCGACCTCGGGCAGTTCGGGGGGTGTGGGCATCGCCCGTCCGTCCAGGACGGTGAGCAGGGCGTCGAAGAGGAGGACATAGCCGGTTCCTCCGGCATCGACCACGCCGGCTTGGGCCAGCACCGGCAACAAGGTGGGGGTGAGCTCGAGCGTCTCGAACGCCCCGGCTCGGGCCGCCTCGGCTACTTCGACCAAGGACGCCCCGGCATCGGCGGCAGCCCGTGCTGCTTCGGCCGCGCCGCGAGCCACAGTCAAAATGGTCCCTTCCACCGGCCGCATGACCGCTTCGCGGGCCAATGCATCTGCTGTGACCAGGGCTGCAGCCAACTCCATCGGGCCCGGTCGGCCGTCGGGAGCATTGAGTCCGTCGGACAGCCCACGCAGCAGCTGCGACAAGATGACCCCGGAGTTGCCCCGAGCCCCCATGAGGGATCCGTGGGCGATGGCCTTGCAGGCCGTGGCCATGTCCGGGTCGACCAAGCCGTCGAGCTCTGATGCCACCGACTCCAGCGTCAGCGCCATGTTCGTGCCTGTGTCGCCGTCAGGGACGGGGTAGACATTGAGCCGGTTGATGAGCTGCTGATGGCTTCGTAGGCCGTCACGGAACGTGCCGATCACTCGGCAAAGTTCCGTTGCATCCAGTGCGTCGAGGGCGACCATGGGCAGGATGCTAACCTCTTGCACTTACCCAGAGGTTCTTAGAGGAAGTCGGAGTGTCATGGCAGCGGTGTGTGAGGTCTGCGGCAAAAAGCCGGGGTTCGGAATGAATGTCAGTCACTCCCACCGGAGGACGAAGCGTCGTTGGAATCCGAACATCCAGAAGGTTCGGGCCATCGTCGATGGCGCCCCCAAGCGCGTCAACGCCTGCACCGGTTGCATCCGGGCCGGCAAGGTCACCAAGCGACCCATCCGCAACTACCCGGGCTGAGCCCACTGGCCTCTGATTCCCTGGGGCGCTACGAGTTGGCTCGCTGTATCGGCGAACTCGCGTCCTCGGAACTCCGTCAGAACTGATGGCGCCAACCCCCCTCGGGTAGCGGCCCGCCATCGAGCGAGTAGACGCCGTCCTCCCCCGTGCACCGGCCGATGGCCAGGGGTGGACGCAGACCTGCTGCCCGGAACGCCTCGACCAGCCCGTCAGGGTCGGGTGTAGCCAGGACCAGTTCGTACTCCTCTCCCCCGGCCAGGGCCTCGTGGCGGGTGGCACCGGCAACGACCACCGACTCCCCCGCTTCGAGCTCGAGTCCGACACCCGAGGCCTCGGCCACGTGCACCAGGTCGGCCAAGAGTCCATCCGAGATGTCGATGCATGCGGTAGCACCTGCCCGTCGGGCCACCGAGCCTTCGACCATCCGAGCCATGGGACGCCGGTAGGCCGCAGCCAGCTCGGACTGGACCACTCCAGAATCTCCAGAATCTCCACCACGCAGTAGACGCAACCCGGCCGATGATCCCCCGAGTGGTCCAGTCACGAACAGGTGGTCTCCCGCTCGGGCGCCATCACGACGCAGCAAGGCGTGCCCGTCATCGGGCACCGAGCCGACGGCGGTCACCGAGACAACCAGCACCGGCGACGCGGATAAGTCGCCCCCGACCACCGCACAGCCGACGATGGCTGCAGCCTCTGCCACCCCAGCCCCCAGCCGCTCGATGGCGAACCCGACCGGAGCCGCCACCGACAGGAGGGCGAACGATACGTCAGCACCCATGGCGCCCAGGTCGGAAACCGTCACCATCAGTGCCTTCCACCCGATGTCCTCAGGCTCGCAGAGCGCGGCATCGACATGGACCCCATCGACCACCAGGTCGGTGGCGAGCACCACCCGGCCGACGTGGGGCAGGGTGACAGCGGCGGCGTCGTCACCGATCCAGAGGTCACCGGGATGGATCGAGGGGCCCCCGGCCGATTCGAAGCGATCCCGGAGGCGTTCGATCAGGGCGAACTCGTCACCTCGTCCCCCAGATTCTGGCGGTTCCTCCGAATTGGGTGTTTGCACCTGACTTGCCTACCATTGTCCTCGGTCCGATCCCACTACTATTGGCGAGCCGTGCCGAGAGCCACCACGCCGCACCACTGCGGCGTGGACGACGACCCGATGGGTCGCCGGTCAACCGAGGAGGAATCACACACCCCATGCCCCCCACCGAGCACAAGAAGTTGATTGCATGGGTCGACGAGGTCGCAGCCCTCACCCAGCCCGCCGAAGTGGTCTGGTGTGACGGATCCGCCGAGGAGTACGACCGGCTGTGTCAGCTCCTGGTCGACAACGGCACCTTCACCAAGTTGTCCGAGGCCAAGCGCCCCAACAGCTACTGGGCCCACTCCGATCCGGGCGATGTCGCACGGGTCGAGGACCGGACCTACATCTGCTCAACCGACGAAGCCGATGCCGGACCGACCAACAACTGGCGCGACCCGTCCGAAATGCGCGGCGTGCTGACCGATCTCTTCGAGGGATCCATGAAGGGTCGGACCATGTACGTGGTCCCCTTCTCGATGGGTCCGCTCGGCTCGTCCATCGCCCACATCGGCGTGGAGATCACCGACTCGGCCTACGTGGCCGTGTCGATGCGGATCATGACCCGCATGGGCCGTGGTGCCCTCGAGGTGCTCGGCACCGACGGCGAGTTCGTCCCGTGCCTGCACTCGGTGGGCGCCCCCCTGGCCGATGGTGAGTCCGACGTGGCGTGGCCGTGCGACGCCGACAACAAGTACATCGTGCACTTCCCCGAGACCCGGGAGATCTGGTCGTACGGCTCGGGATACGGCGGCAATGCCCTCCTGGGCAAGAAGTGCTTCGCCTTGCGCATCGCATCGGTGATGGCCCGGGACGACAACTGGCTGGCCGAGCACATGCTCATCTTGAAGTTGACCTCGCCCGCTGGTGAGACCCGGTACGTCACCGGCGCCTTCCCGTCGGCCTGCGGCAAGACCAACCTGGCCATGCTCATCCCGTCCCTGCCCGACTGGAAAGTCGAGACCGTGGGCGACGACATCTGCTGGATGAAGTTCGGTCCTGACGGTCGCCTGTACGCCATCAATCCCGAGGCTGGCTTCTTCGGGGTGGCTCCTGGCACCAATGACCACACCAACCCGAACGCCATGTTGACCATGGACGCCAACTCGATCTTCACCAACACCGCCCTCACCGATGACGGCGACGTGTGGTGGGAGTCGATGTCCGACGAGGCCCCGGCCCACCTGACGTCGTGGAAGGGCGAGGACTGGACCCCCGACTCCGGCACCCCGGCGGCCCACCCCAACGCACGGTTCACCGTGCCAGCATCCCAGGACCCGGCCATCGCCTCGGAGTGGGAAGACCCGGCCGGTGTGCCGATCGACGCCATCTTGTTCGGTGGCCGCCGGGCTTCAGTGGTGCCGCTGGTGTTTCAGTCCCGCGACTGGCAGCACGGCGTGTTCCTGGGCTCCATCATGGCCTCCGAGACGACGGCTGCTGCTGCCGGTGCCGTCGGCAACCTGCGCCGTGACCCCTTCGCCATGCTGCCCTTCTGCGGGTACAACATGGCCGACTACTTCGCCCACTGGTTGGAGATCGGTGCCGGAGCAGACCAGGACAAGCTTCCCAAGATCTTCTACGTCAACTGGTTCCGCAAGGACGACGAAGGCAAGTGGCTGTGGCCGGGATACGGCGACAACTCCCGTGTCCTCGAGTGGGTGTTCAACCGGGTGAGCGGCAACGGCGACGCCACCGAGACCCCCATCGGGTACATCCCGACCAAGGGTGCCATCAACATCGATGGCCTCGACGTGTCGGACGCCGACATGGAGACCCTGCTCAGCGTCAACGCCGACGAGTGGCGGGCGGAGGTGCCCTCCATCCGCGAGCACTTCGCCACCTTCGGCGACAAGCTCCCGGCTGCTCTCAACGCCGAGGTCGACAAGTTGGAGCAGCAGCTCGGCTGAGTCGGCTGGGTTTCCCCAGGGGAGCCCCAGTAGCCAGTAAAGGTCTTTCGTGCGGAGGGGTCCCGGTGGGGCCCCTTCGGCGCGTCACGCAGTAGCGCAGAACAGCACTTGGAGCAACGAACGATCCGTCTCGTCGACAAGAACCACGAACGGTTCATTCAGGCACTCGATGCGCCAGGTCGCCCACCGCAAGAGCTCGTTGCCCAGTCCCGTCGTGCCGGTCGTCTGAAGCGAATCGACTGAGTGCGAGTCGAGCGTCTTGGGGGGCACCATCTGAGCGCTGGCCACACGGCCTCAGGCGGGGCCAGGAGCCCCGGACCGTCCCGTGGCGCCGTGCAGGGCGCTCATGTACGACAGGGCCCCGACCATGGCCACAATGGCCAGGACCAGGTTGCCGGCCGGGATCGACAGCGAAAGCACCACACCCACCAGCGACCCGAGCACCCACACCAACTGCAACCGCGTTTCGAACCGGGCAAAAGCCCGTCCCTGGTCCGACTCACGGACGTGGCGCTGCACCAGGGCGTCGAACGATGGTTTGGCTACTGCACCAGCGGCACCCACGGCCATGGCTACCAGCGCTTGGAGCGCCTGGTTGTGGACCAGCCAGCCCAACAGTCCGGCCGCCGATACCAGCCACAGGGCGGCCGTCAGCATCTGCTGCTCGGTCAGCACCCGGCGGAGCCGGCCGACCAGGAGCACCCCGATGACCGCCCCGATGGTCAGCGCACCCACCAGCAGTCCGAACCACCAAGTGGCCGCACCTTGGCGGCGGAGCCCGAAGGCGAACAAGAATGTCAGGAAGCCGAGTAACCCCTTGAGTACCGACATGGGCGTCAGGGCCAGGATCACCTGGGTGCCGGCGATGGGCCGGTAGATGGCAAGGTCGCGCTCCTCGTCCAGGCGCCACCCCTCGACGTCCGACGCGGGCGCCAAAGCCATCGACGGCACTGCCTTGCCCGGTACCGAACCGGGTGCGGACCCCCTGCGGCGGCGTGCCTCCCTCACGGGTCGGCCGACAGGGAGCCGTGAGCCGGCCACCACAGCGGCCGCAAACACGGCGGCACACGACCACAGCACGGCCGGGGCCCCGGCCAGTTTGAGGATGATCACCGCGGGGATGGCGAAGGCAAACCCCGACAGCGAGGCCAGCAGACCCAGGCGTGCGTTGAGGGTGGCCAGATCCGGCTCCACCACGTCCTCGCCCGTTACTGGGTCGTTCACGTGGACCGTCGGCGGCATGCCGTAGGGAGGGGTGTCATAGGGAGGGTAGGCCCAGCGCTCCTCGGGGCCGAAGTCACCGGGCGCGAGGAACTCGCCCGGCACACTGGTGCTGTCCTGTGTGGCAGTCGGCGATATTCCGGCGCCAGCCATCTCGAGGGCGGCCATCTCCGGCACCAATGCGCCCTTGGTCACCAAGTAGACCTTCGACAGCACCAGCATGAGGAACGCCTCGGGGAACAAGAGAAGCGAGTGCATGTCGCGGGCAATGAACGGACACAGCACGACCCGGCCCAGGGCAGACGCCACCACCATGGCTCGTCGGGCTCCCCGACTCCGATCCACTAGCGGACCGAGGGCTGGAGCCACGATGGCGAAGGGGCCCATGGTCAGCAACAGGTAGAGGAGGACCTTGTCCTTGGCGGCCGTGGGCGAGATGGAGAAGAAGAGTGACCCGGCCAATGAGATGGCGAACAGGGTGTCCCCTGCCGTCATGAGCACATGGGTCAGAGCCAGGCGGCCGATTGGGCTCCGCTGGTCGAACAGGTCGTCGACCGCAGAACGGATCAGGCGACGGAACTGGTCACCACGCTCCCGAACGCCCATGTCGGCATGGTAGGCGGCAGAACGCGAGCACCGGGCAGTTCGAGGTGGGCGCCACGAGGCTGACGGCGGAATCCCAGGTGATTGCAGTGAGGTGGGCCAGTGGCGATTTCGCTCATCGACCGCCCGGGTGGCCAACTGAGTGATGCCGGCACCGACCCCCATGGAGGTGGTCGGACCGGTCTGGCCTGGTGCTGGAGGAGACACCACTGAATGAACAACTGGCCGAACTCGGTATCGGATCAGATACCGCTGCAGCACCAATTCCTGTCAACGCCGGCCGACATGGGAGTTCGTGACCTTCTGGATGGGGTCGAGCGGATTACCACGGACCGAGTCACGTACTCCTCGGCGCCATCTCCGGTCATACCGTTGTTTGTTTGTCCGTCCTGGGTGTGACGGTGCCCGATGTTGGATCCATCCCACCGATATGTCGCCGAACTCGTGGAGGAGGTCGGAGAGCCTTCCCCGGCGTCCGTGGCCAGAGCCGAAGATCTTGAGGGACGGCTCCGTCGGGACAGCACGCTGGCTCCTGAGGCGAGTTGATCGTGCTGGTCCTGGACTCAGGTGGGATCAGCTTTCTGGCCAAGCGGAACCCGGATGCGGTGGCTGCCATCCGGGCACTCATCCGAGAAGGATTTTGGCCGCCACTTGTGCCATCCGTAGTACTCGCTGAAGTGACAACGGGACGCCAGCAAGGACCTGCCCGCATCCCTTGCCCGACGCGCTGGTGAGCTCCGGCACCTGGCCCGACATGGCTCAGCCGTAGATGCTGTCGTGGTAGCCAGTGCCGAGCCGGGAGGCATGGTGCTCACTGGAGACATCGGAGACATCGCTGCGCTCGCCTCTCACGCGGCTGGTGTCCGAATCGAGCGCGTCTGAGTAGGGCCACTCTGGTGAGACCTGGGCGGAGCCCCTTCCCGCCCCACTCCCCCGTGATGAGCGTAGGTCGGACCTGGGTTTACCTCCCCTGGATCACGTGGAAGGCTGGGGATCGCCGACCCAGGAACCCGTCGTCGAGCCCAACGACCTGCAACACCACCGCTCCGAGGAGATGGACATGTCTGTCAGCGCCTACATCCTCATCCAGACCGAGGTCGCCAAGGCAGCCACGGTGGCCCGGGCCGTCCAGGCCATCGCCGGCGTGGTGTCGGCCGAAGGCGTGACCGGACCCTACGACGTGATCGCCCGAGCCGAGGCCGCCACCATGGACGAACTCGGACAGATGGTGGTGGGACGGATCCAGGGGATCGAAGGGATCATCCGCACGGTCACCTGCCCGGTGGTGAACCTGTAAGTCCATCGGCGAGTGCAACGTCCCTTGGCGCCTAGCCGATGGCTCCGGACTTACGCAGTCCCTCCACATCGTCGGCCGACAGTCCCCAGTCCGCCAGTGCCTCCTCGGCCAGCCGGCCGGGATGCGGCGGCGGACGGCGGATCGAACCGGGGGTTCCCATGAACCGAGGGGCAGGCGCGGGCTGCACCACTCCGTCCAACTCGATGAAGGTGCCCCGGGCCTTGTTGTGCGGGTGGTTGGGTGCTTCGGTGGCCGACAAGACGGGAGCGACGCAGGCGTCGGACCCGGCAAAGATGCCTTCCCACTCATCGCGGGTCTTGGTGGCGAAGATGGCGGCGAACCGCTCCTTCATGGCCGGCCACATCGTCCGGTCCATCTGGGTGGACAGGTCCTCGTCGCCGAGGCCGAGCAACTGCATGAGCTCGGCGTAGAACTGAGGCTCGATGGCCCCCACGCTCAGGTAGCCGCCGTCCGAGGCTTCGTAGACCTCGTAGAAGTGCGCCCCGGTGTCGAGCATGTTGGTCCCCCGGGCGTCCTGCCAGATCCCGGCACTGCGCAACGTATACGTCATCGTCATCAGCGAGGCGGCACCGTCGACCATGGCGGCATCGATCACCTGTCCCTTGCCTGTGGTGCGGGCGCCCAAGATGGCGGCCAACATGCCGTAGGCCAGCAGCATCCCTCCCCCACCGAAGTCACCCACCAGGTTCAGCGGCGGCACCGGCCGTTCGCCGGCCCGGCCTATCGCCTCGAGGGCACCGGACAGGGCGATGTAGTCGATGTCATGACCCGCGGCCTGGGCCATCGGGCCCTCCTGGCCGTATCCGGTCATCCGGCCGTAGGCCAGCTTCGGGTTGCGAGCCAGACAGACGTCGGGTCCGAGTCCGAGGCGCTCAGCCACGCCGGGCCGGAAGCCCTCCATGAGACCATCGGCGCCCTCGACGAGGCGGAGCACCAGATCCACCCCATCGGGATGCTTGAGGTCGACTGCCACCGAGCGCCGTCCCCGGTTCATCAGGTCTACATGGGGCTCCTCGCGAGGCGGATAGGTGGCTCGGTCGGCCCGGTCGATGCGGATGATGTCGGCCCCAGCATCGGCCAGCATCATCCCGGCAAAGGGTGCGGGACCCAGTCCGGCCAGTTCGATGATGCGCACTCCCTCGAGCGGCCCGCTCATCGCGCACCTCCCAGGAGTGACGCCAGAGCGGTGCTGCCACGCATGGTGGTCACCGCTGTCGGATGGGTACGGGCGGAATACGACATAGCGGGATGGTGTCCCACCAAGGCCTGTGGGTCAAATGCAGATGAAATCCTCAGTGCGAAGAAGCAATGACCCGGTCGATCAGACCGCTCTCCACGTCGTAGCGCCAGCCCTCGATCTGCACCCCATCGGGCAGTTGGTCGCAGGCGCGTAGTAGGGCCACGTCGTCGGCCAGGGCTCGGTCCGGATCGGGCATGGCCAGGAACTCCCAGCCGTCGATCCCTTCGACACCGTCGGCGGCCAGGCGGCCACGGACTTCGTCGTCGTCCTGCATGGCCAACGCGCAGTTGGTGTGCTGCATGACCGCTATCTCGCGCACACCCAGGAACCGGGTGGCTAGGACCAGCGAGCGAAGTACATCAGGGGTCACCCGGCCGCCGGCATTGCGGAGGATCTTGGCGTCGCCCGGCAGCAGACCCAACATGGTCAGCGGCTCGATGCGGCTGTCCATGCAGGTGACGAGGGCGAATTCACGAGCAGCTACCGGGGGAATGCCTCGAAGGGTGAACGCCTCGGAATAGGTCGAGTTGGCCTGCAGTAGATCGTCGAACATGAGACCACATCGTAGGCCGGACGGCACGACTCCGGCGACGGCCATGGCACGTCGGACGGTAGCGTGGTGCACCATCCAGGCTGCCTCCCTGGAGCCCACCCGTGGAGGAGCGAAGCGGTGCCACCATCCATATTCAGAGAGATGTCCACATCCGGGCCGTCCGCACTGCGCACCGGCCCCGGGCGTGTCAACCTGATCGGGGACCATACCGACTACAACCAGGGACTGGCTCTCCCTATGGCCATCGGCCTCGGGGTGACCGTCGAGTACACCCCAACGGACGCCCAGACCTTCATGGTCACCTCTGATGCCTACCCCGGCGATCAGGCCGTGGTTCCGATCCATCCCGATGTCGATGCCATCGAGACCTTGGAGCCGGCGTGGGCCCGCCTGGTCATGGCTGTCGTGTCGTTGGCTCGCCCCGAGCGTGGAGGCACCCTCCACATCACCTCCACCCTCCCCCGAGGTGCGGGTCTGTCGTCGAGCGCCGCATTATCGGTGGTCCTGGCCGATCTCTTCGGCGTCGAGGGTGATGCCTCGGTCATCGCTGCACTGTGCCGGGAGGCCGAGCACCGCATCGGCGTACCCGTCGGACTCATGGACCCCTTGGTGTGTGCCGGGGCACGAGCCGGATACGCCCTCCGGATCGACTTCGCTACCGGTGGAACTACCGATGTGGCGATTCCCCCCTCAGCCGCGATCGTCGTCGTCGACTCTGGCCAGCGTCGTGACCTCCGACTGTCGGCGTACGCCGAACGGGTGGCCGAGTGCGATGCAGCAGCCTCGGTGATCGGCCCCTTGGGTCTGGCTGGCCAAGCTGACCTGGTTGGGCTGCGCGATCCTCTGCTCAGGCGACGGGCCCGTCACGTAGTGGATGAGTGCGCCCGGGTGGACGCGTTCGCCGAGGCACTCTCGGCCGGTGACCTCATCGGGGCCGGTGCCCGTATGGATGAAAGCCACCGGAGCCTGGCCGAGCAGTTCGAGGTGTCCACGCCCGAGCTCGACGCACTGGTAACTGGGCTGCGGTCACGGCCCGGGGTCCACGGTGCTCGCATGACCGGGGCCGGCTTCGGTGGGTGTGTCGTAGTGCTGTGCTCGCCCGGCGCCATCGACCCAGACGTGCTCGCCACTCCTGCATGGGAGGTGGAGGCCGTCGACGGGATCGTTGCGGCCCGCCGAGCCGACCGCTCGATGCCTTAGTCGCTGCCCCAGTCGGTTCCCCAGTCGCCGGGGGGAACGAGCCGGCGAGTGACGATCCGAGCGAGGACATCGGGACGGCGCACGTCCTCGATGCGGTGGAGCATTCCCCGCTCCCACACGGCCACATCGATGCTGCCAGTGCCGAGGGTGCGGCGCACCAGGCTCTGGACGACCACTACCCGCTCGATCGAGTCCAGCGGGATGTCGATCTGGTTTCCGCTGGCGGCCCCCCACTGGTCGACGATCCGGAGCGACGTCACCATCAGCCATGCCCTTCTCCAGCGCACCACCCGCACGGCCAGCCATGCACAGGGGATGGCCACCACGGCCCCTTCGATCCAGTGAAGGGTCACCGAGGTGTGCGGGATCCCGACATCGAGAGCGATTCCGATGGCGATCGTCACCAGGGCAGCCACCAACGGGCCGGTAAGGAACGTCCAGTGGGGTCGGATGTCGACCAGGACCTGCTCGGTAGGCAAGAGCGGCGGGCGGCGTGCCGACAACCGTCAGCCCGACGCCGGCACAAGAGGAGGGTCGGTCGGTGGCACCGGATCAATCTACCGAGGGACCGGTGGGCCCGGGTGTGACACCCTCGCTATAGCCTCGGCCTTCGTGGAACCGATCGCACCGCCGTCGCCGTCGCCAGACCGCGGCGACCGCTTCGCCCATGCCGTCGACGGGCTCACGACGGCCCAGCGCCGGGCCGTCGAGTCCACGTCAGACGCATTGTGCATCGTGGCTGGGGCCGGATCGGGCAAGACCCGCGTCCTCACCCTCCGTGTGGCCCGCCGGATCCGGGACGGATCGGCCGATGCCGATCACACCGTGGTCTGCACCTTCACCCGCAAAGCGGCCATCGAGCTGCAGAGCCGCCTCGGCTACTACGGGGTCCCGGTCTCCGTGCCCGCAGGCAAGGGCGGCCCTCCCTCGCCAGGAGTCCGGGCTGGCACCCTCCATCAGTTGGCCCTGACCCTCATGCGGCGCCGAGCCACCGACACTGGACAGGCCCCGCCCAATCTGGTGGAGCACCGATGGCGCACCCTGGCTGATCTGGGGGGCGACCGCAGTGCAGCCTCGGCGGCCGACACCGAGATCGGCTGGGCCAAGGCTCGCTGCCTGTCACCCCTCGAATACCCAGACGCGGCCGTTTCTTCCGGTCGGACGCCGTCGATCGCCCCCGAACGGGTAGTCGAGCTCTTCACCTCCTACCAAGCGCTCCTCGGCCGGCGGAGCCTGCACGACCTCGACGACGTGCTGCTGCGGGCTGGCGACCTGTTGTTGGACGATGCCACCTTCGCCGAGCAGGCCCACTGGCGCTACCGCCACCTGGCCGTCGATGAGTTCCAGGATGTGAACCCAGCACAGTTCCGACTGGTCACAGCGCTCATGGGCACCCGCGGTGACCTGTGTGCCGTCGGTGACCCCAATCAGGCCATCTACGGGTGGAACGGGGCCGACCCCGGCCTGCTCGGTTCGCTGGCCGACACTTTGGCCGACCTAGAGGTAGTGCACCTCGAGGCCAACCACCGCTGCACTCCCGAGGTAGTGGGTGCGGCCACCGCCGCACTCGGCTCGGCCGAGGTGGCTCCCCCGCAGTCGGCAGCGGCAAGCGGTCCGATCCCCACCCTGACCGCCTTCGACGACGACCGAGCCGAAGCCGAGGCCGTGGCATCGCGGATCCTGGCCCGGGCCGAGTCCGGGATGGCCTGGTCCGACCAGGCCGTGCTGGCACGGACTCACGATCAGCTGTCGGTGATCCGACGAGCACTCGACCAGGTCGGCGTTCCGTGCCGATTCGCCCCCGCCCCCGAGTCCCCCGATATCGACCCCCCGGTCACCACCCCATCTGTGCGGCCGCCACCCCGCACGGTCTCCACCGCTGGTCGTGGTGAACCAGGCGGAGGGGTGGAGTTGGCCACGTTCCACCGAGCCAAGGGACTCGAGTGGGATGCGGTGGCCGTGGTCGGTCTCGAAGAAGGGTTCGTCCCGATCGTCCACGCCACCACACCCGAAGCTCTCGACGAGGAGCGGCGCCTGCTGTATGTGGCGCTCACCCGGGCTGGGCGAATCCTCGAGTGTTCGTGGGCCCGGTCCCGCACCATGGGCAGCGGGCGGGCGATGACGCGACGCCCCTCGCCGTGGCTGGACGATCTGGCCGCCGCTTGCACCCCTGGGGAGACGCGGCCCACACCCCAGGACGCGGCCAGCCGGTTCGCCGACCTTCGGGCCAACTTGAAGCGTTGACCCTTTGGCGCGGCCTTAGTCGACGGCCACGTCGATGAAGACCGGCGTGTGGTCAGAGGGCTTCTCCCCCTTGCGGGCCTGGCGGTCGATCAGCGCGTAGGTGGTCTGCTGGGCCACGACCTCGGTGACCAGGATCAGGTCGATGCGCATGCCCCGGTGGCGATGGAACGATCCGCCCCGATAGTCCCACCAACTGAAGAGCCGGTCATCGGGGTAGAGCCGGCGGAAGACATCGACCAGTCCCCACTCCTCCAGGTTGGCCAGCGCCTCGCGCTCAGGGGCACTGACATGGGTCATCCCTGTGAACTCGGACGGGTCCCACACGTCACGGTCGTCGGGGGCCACGTTGAAGTCCCCGCACACGGCCAGCGGGCGATCCGGCGAACTGGTCTCCTCCAACACGGTCCGCAAGCGAGCGAGCCATGCCAGTTTGGCCGGGTAGTGCTCGTCGTCGAGCGCCCGTCCGTTCGGCACATAGACCGACAGCACCCGGACCCCGCCGCAGTCGGCGCCGATCACCCGGGTCCCCTCGGCATCGTCGGCCGAGCCGAGTCCGGTCGTCACGTTCTCCAGGCCGACCTTTGAAATGATCGCCACTCCGTTCCACCGACCGTCGCCGTGGTGGGCCGACTCGTAGCCCAAGGCGGCAAACGCACCGTGAGGGAAGGCGGCGTCGGCCTGCTTGGTCTCTTGGAGACACAGGACATCGGGCCGGGCGTAGGCGATCCACTCCTCCACTCTGGCGAGGCGGGCGTTCAGGGAGTTGACGTTCCAGGTGGCGATGCGCACCGCTGACCTCAGCCTTCTGCCGGGGGCGCGGCGTCGACCAGGACGAAGAGCAGTTCGGCCTCGCAGGCCAGTTTGCCGTTCACCGTGGCTCGCCCCGAGCCCTTGCCGGCCCGGGCCGACATGCGCCCCAGGGTCACCTCGAGTTCGAGCAGATCCCCAGGGACCACCTGCTGGCGGAACCGGGCCCGCTCGATGCCCCCGAACAGGGGAAGCTTGCCGGCGTATGCCGGATCGGCCAGGACGGCGACACCGCCCAACTGGGCCAGCGACTCGACCATGAGCACGCCGGGAAGGGTGGGTCGACCGGGGAAGTGACCGGCGAAGAACGCCTCGTCGCCGGTCAGTTGCCAGGCGCCGGTGGCCGATTGGCCGGGTTCGACTGAGCGCAACTCGGTGATGAAGAGGAACGGGTCACGGTGGGGTAGGTAGTCATCGGCTCGCACGAGTGGCGAGGTTACCGGCCCATGGCGCGACCCATGGCGTCTGGGCTCAGTCGCCGAAGCCGGGGAGGACGATCTCGGCCCGTCGTCGTGGGGCATCGAGCGAGCGGAGTTCGAATGTGCGGGTCTCACCCTTGGTCAGGACCAAACGCGCCTTCTGGGGCGCCGGGTCTCCGAGTCCCCGTAGGGGGACGTGGCACAGCATGCCGGCGACATCGATGTGGGCGCCGTGGGAGGTGAAGGACACCACCTCGCCGTCGAACGTGCTGCCGAGTGGATGCGCAGCCACGAAGGTGATGAACGTCATGGCGTCGTTCAGAGCCTCGGCCACCGGGACATCGCGAAGATGTCGCCCATCGTTGCGGGTCTCGGACTGAGCCATCCTCGGAGTGGGCGCTGCCGTCTGCTTGTTGGCCTTGGACGACTTGGCGGACTTGGTCGCTTTGACGGCTTTGGTCGCAGGAACCGCCTTGACTGCCTTGACTGCCTTGACTGCCTTGACTGCCTTGACTGCCTTCACGGCCTTCACGGCCTTGACGGCCTTGACTGCCTTGACTGCCTTCACGGCTTTCACGGCCTTGACGGCCTTCACTGCCGCTACGGCTTCGACGGCTTCGACGGCTTCGACGGCCTTGACCGCTTTCACTGCTTTAACGGCTTTGACTGCCTTGGTCGTATTGGTGGCCGGGACCGCCTTGACGGCCTTGACGGCCTTGACGGCCTTGACCGCTTTCACG
>CAIVIS010000194.1 GCA_903906055.1 uncultured Acidimicrobiaceae bacterium | reverse complement strand
ATCACCGGTGGCCGCGGCTTCGTGGGAACGTGGCTCGCCGAACATCTTCGTAGCAACGGGGACGACGTCGTCCAGATCGACCAGGAAGTGGAGATCACCGACCCCGGTGCCCTCCTCGCTGCTGTGTCCGATGCGGCTCCTGACGCGATCTACCACTTGGCTGCCATGACGCACGTCGGGCAGTCCTGGGACGAACCGCTCCGGGTGCTCGAGGTCAACGTGCTCGGCACCGGCGCATTGCTGGCGGCCGCCCGCGAGTGCGGGTCGGATCCGACGATCCTGGTCACCAGTTCGGCCGAGGTCTACGGGGCGGTCACAGACCCGTCCCTCCTGCCTTTGACCGAGGAGTCCCCGACCGCACCCCTGACGCCATACGCAGCCTCGAAGCTCGCGGCTGAGGCACTCTGCACCCAGGCATGGCTCGGTCACGGACAGCGAGTGATCATGGTCCGCCCGTTCAACCACATCGGACCAGGGCAGGCGCCCAACTTCGCGGTGTCGGCACTGTCGAAGCGGATCGTGGACGCTGAACGGTCGGGGGCTACCGAGATCCCGGTCGGGAACCTGTCGGCCCGGCGCGACTTCACCGACGTCAGGGACGTGGTCCGGGCCTACCGCCTGCTGATCGAGTCCGGGGCACCTGGCACCGTCTACAACGTGTGCTCCGGTCGAGACGTGTCGATCCAGGAGATCGCCGATCATCTGTTGGCCGCAGCGGGGAGCTCGGTCCGTCTGGTCCCTGACCAGGCGCTGATGCGCCCGGTCGAGGTGCCGGTCCTCAGAGGTGATCCGGCCCGCCTCCACGGGGCGACCGGATGGAGCCCCGAGCTCGTGCTCGACCAGACGCTGGCCGACGTGCTGGCCCACTGGCGCTCCACCCCTGCCTAGTGGTCCGTCGCTGATATACCTCGCATAGATAGCATGGCACCATGACACCGGTGACTGCACCCGCCCTGGCCATGACCGACGAGCAACGAGCAGCACTCGAGAAGATGGCTCGATCGACGACGCTCGGTCACCGACAGGTGGTTCAGGCCAGAGCACTGCTACTGGCTGGCGACGGCATCGGCACGAATGAGGTGGCGAGGCGTTGCGAGACCACTAACGATTCAGTCCGGGCCTGGCGCCGCCGCTTCGAATCGCAAGGCGTTGATGGCGTAGGCAAGATCGCCAAGGGGCGAGGTCGAAAATCTTGGCTTCCCGAGGGGACCGTTGCCGCCGTAGTCCGCGACACGTTGCACGAGACCCCCGATGACGGCTCGACCAACTGGTCGACCCGATCTTTGGCCGAACACGTCGGTGTCGGCAAGGACACGGTCGCTCGGATCTGGAGGAACCACAACTTGAAGCCATGGAAGGTGGACACCTTCAAGATCTCCACCGACCCGGACTTTGAAGCCAAACTCGTCGACGTCGTCGGTCTCTACCTCAACCCACCCGAGCGAGCCGTCGTGTTCAGTTTCGACGAAAAGACCCAGGTCCAAGCCCTCGACCGCACCCAGCCGTCACTGCCGATGACGCCTGGTCGAGCGGGAACCATGACTCACGACTACAAGCGCAACGGGACCACCGATCTGTTCGCGGCGATGAACGTCGGCACGGGAGAGGTTCTCTATGACACGAGGAGTTCGCACAAGGCCACCGACGTGCTGGCCTTCTTCAAGTTGATCGACCTCCACGTTCCAAGAGACTTGGACGTCCACGTCGTCCTCGACAATCTCTCGGCCCACAAGGCGGCACCGATCCGGACGTGGCTCGAGCACCCCAAGCGAGCTCGCTGGCACCTGCACTTCACACCGACCTCATCGTCGTGGCTGAACCTCGTCGAAGGCTGGTTCTCCATTCTCACCAACCGCCGGTTGAAGAACGGAACCTTCTCCTCAGTGGGTCAGCTCGAAGAGGCCATCGGGCTCTGGGCCGAGCACTGGATCGACGACCCGACACCGTTCATCTGGAAGAAGCCAGTCGACGAAATCATCGCAAAGGTCAAGCGAGGTCGAGCGTCACTTACCCGAGTCAATTCCGCGACGGACCACTAGTGGTCAGATCTCCAGTCCATCATGACCTCGTCACACTCTGCGTTGGAGATGGCCTGGGAGAGCGTCTGCGCATCGGGTCCATCGCTGCGGCTCTCGACAACAGGTGGATCTTTGGCCTCGGATTCGACCACTTGATCGCCGAAGAGTGCGCCCATAACCACAGCGACCGCCTGCTCGGTCACGTCACGGCGATCAGCAGCGTAAAACTCGTGTGGCGCCTGTGGCCCGGTGACGAGCTCGTAGGCTGGGAAGTACTCGACGCGATCCCTTGCCCGACACACCTGTTCTGCGGCAACTCTGAGCACCGCCTTTGAGTACGTAGTCGCCGTCAAGACATGCT
>CAIVIS010000193.1 GCA_903906055.1 uncultured Acidimicrobiaceae bacterium | reverse complement strand
GGCAGATTGGTCCAGGCGGGATCACGAGGAGTGACCTGGGCCATGTACGCCCAGTGGGTGTTGCCCTCCTCGATCGGACCAGTGGAAACCTGCATCAAGAAGTACGTGCGCTTGCCGGACTGCACCAATGTCCCAGGCGATGTCGCGAGCAGCTGACCGTAGAAGCCGATCAGCACCTGGTTGTTCGGGGCGATGGAACCAACGATTGTTGCGGGCGTCCACGACTTTCCGAGGTCGAGCGAACGGAACGAGCAACCGTGGAGAAAGCCTTTGTCAGCGGACGTGAAGTGCCAGACCGTCTGGTCAGGTACCTCCATCACATTGGGTGACGGCTGGTCTGAGTACTGGTACGAGGTCAGGTACTCGGTCGGAACGTACCAGTAGGTGTTGGCGAATCCTGACAGGTCCTTGGTCGGCATGGCCCCTGGGAGCGAACTCGGGGTCCCACCCCCATCTGCGTAGGCCATCTGTCCGAGCGGAAGCCCCACTGCCAGGGCTCCGATCCCAATACTCACAACCATCAAGCTCTTCGCAACTCGCATGTCGCCCCCCTCGTCGTTCGGACTCCGGGGCGGATGCCGCGGAATCTCAGCTTCTGAAGAGCGGGTGGCTTTTATGTGCCAAACCTGAGGAGCAAGCCAAGTATTTGCATGCTACACATGAGAGCTAAGGGTGTCAAGCGATGGCGGGGTGCGAGTCAGTTGCAGCCGAATGGTCGCAAGTGCCGCAATCCAGGGGCCACGCAAGGGGCCCTACCCTCACCACCCGGGAAAGTGCCTCGAGCGGGGATCCGCCTATGGGTGTTCACCAAAGCGGTGCTGTCCCCTGTGGGCCAGCACCGCTTTGTAGTTTGAGGGTTGATCCGAGCACCTCAGGCGAGATGGGTGCCTGAGCAAGGCCGTGACGTTCGGGACTGCTGAAGGTTCGGTTTCCACTCGGTTGGTACGGGTCTAAGCAGCTTTGCGGTCTTGGGCGAGCAGTTCAAACTCGACCGGGGTGAGACGCCCGAGGGCCCGCTGACGGCGTCTCCGGTGATAGGTCCGCTCGATCCAGGTGACGATGGCGAGGCGGAGTTCCTCCCTCGTTTCCCACCGCTGGCGGTCGAGCACGTTCTTCTGCAACAGAGCGAAGAAGGACTCCATGGCGGCGTTGTCGCCGCAGGCACCCACCCTGCCCATCGAGCCGGTGAGGCCGTTGTGCTTGAGCGTCCGCACGTAGGCCTTGGATCGGAACTGGGACCCCCTGTCCGAGTGAACAGTGACGGTGCCAGTCGGTCGGCGGAGTCGGATGGCGTTCCGGAGTGAGGCAACGGCCAAGGAGGCCTTCATCCGACTGGCGATGGAGTAGCCGACGATCCGGTTGGAGTACACGTCCTTGATGGCACAGAGGTAGAGCTTGCCCTCGGTCGTCCGGTGCTCGGTGATGTCGGTCAGCCAGAGCTGGTCGGGAGCAGATGCGGTGAAGTCACGCTCCACCAGGTCGTCGTGGACCGGTGGCCCGGCCTTGCGGTTGAGACCCCGCTTCTTCGAGAAGACCGACCAGATGCCCTGCTCGGAGCAGATGCGCCACACCCGACGCTCACTGACAACATGGCCGGCATCTTTCAGCTCGTCGGCGATGAAGCGATAGCCGAAGGCCGGATCGTCGGCATGGACGTCGAGGGCGGCGTTCATCAGGTGGGCGTCATCCCAGTCCCGTTGGCTGACCGGGTTTCGTCGCCACTTGTTGAAGGCCTGGGTGGAGAATCCGAGCACCCGGCAGGTCACCGTGACGGGGATCCCGTCAGCGGCAAGGTCGAGGACCAGCGGGTACTTCATTTTGGGGGCAGCTGCTTGGCGAAGTAGGTCGCCGCCCGGCGGAGAATCTCGTTCTCCTGCTCGAGGAGCTTGTTGCGTTTCTTCACCTCCCGGAGCTCGGCGGCTTCGGTGGTGGTAATGCCGGATCGGACGCCGTCATCGATGTCGGCTCGCTTCAGCCAGTTGCTCAGGGTGCCCTCGGCGATGCCGAAGTCCTTGGCGATCTGGCTGAGTGGAGCCTCACCCTTGCGGGCCACTCGAACGACGTCCCTCCGGAACTCTTCTGGATAGGCGGCAGGCATGGTCATCATCCTTCCGTGAGGACCGAAATCCTCACAAGTCAGATGGAAACCAAAGCCTCAGCAGTCCCGCGCCCTCTTTGGTGACATGATGATCGGCATGACAGACGAACTGAGGACGCTCCTGGACCAGGTGGCGGATGCTGCGTTACAACGCGAGCCGCCCACACGGGATCAAGCGCTAGCGATTCTGCGCAGCAGCGACGCAGACCTGCTCGACGTGATTTCGGCTGCCGGCCGAGTCCGGCGACACTTCTTCGGGAACCGAGTGAAGCTCAATCTGATCGTCAACATGAAGAGCGGGCTCTGCCCCGAGGATTGCTCGTACTGTTCACAGCGGCGGGGGTCCGAGGCGGACGTCTTGAAGTACAACTGGGTCGATCCGGCCGAGGCAGCGGAGACCGCTGACCGTGCGATCGCCGGGGGGGCGAAACGGATCTGCCTCGTGGCGAGTGGACGGGGACCGTCTGACCGCGACGTGAGCCGGGTTGCGGAGACCGTGCGTGTCATCAAGGAGCGCCACCCCGGAGTGGAGATCTGCACGAGCCTGGGGCTCTTGTCGGCGGACCGAGCCGAAC
The DNA here is from genome assembly GCA_903906055.1 of uncultured Acidimicrobiaceae bacterium. Classification (GTDB taxonomy): domain Bacteria; phylum Actinomycetota; class Acidimicrobiia; order Acidimicrobiales; family RAAP-2; genus Bog-756. The sequence goes on along the minus strand of CAIVIS010000193.1, from coordinate 1,182 downwards.
GCCTCGCTGAAGTGGGGGTCTTCGCGTATAACCACAATCTCAACACCAGCGAGGCGAACTATGGGGAGATCTGCTCGACGCATACCTACGCAGATCGAGTGGAGACCGTGGGCGTGGCGCGTATGGCAGGACTCTCTCCGTGCTCCGGAGCGATCTTTGGCATGGGCGAGGCTGATGATGAGATCGTCGACCTTGCCATTGATCTCCGCAAGGTCGATCCCGACTCCGTGCCCGTCAACTTCCTGATCCCCTTCGAAGGCACACCGCTGGCGGGCGAATGGCAGCTCACACCCCAACGGTGCCTCCGGATACTTGCCCTGTTCCGATTCTTCTTCCCCGACACCGAGGTCAGAATCGCTGGCGGGAGAGAGATTCATCTACGTACACTCCAGACTCTCGGTCTCCACCTCGCCAACTCCATCTTCCTCGGCGACTACTTGACCAGTGAGGGTCAGGCCGGAAAGGCCGACTTGCAGATGATCGCCGACGCCGGCTTCGTTGTAGAGGGGCAGGATCAGGAGACACTGCCGACATCCCGCCGTGACCTCGTCACGATTCGTCGCCGAGGACCGGGAACTGAAGTTCCGGCCAACGCTTGAACGCGAGTTGGTGTGTCCCTGAACCGGGAGTGGGTCCTAATGCCGCCTAGCCTCCTCCACCTCTTTGGGCACGCTCAAGAGGTATAGCCGGAACCCCTCGGCCTCCGGCTCGAATCCAAGGGACGTGTAGAGCCGGTGCGCGCCGTCAATGGAATGGCGCTTATGCGATAGAAGCTGAACCTTGTTGCATCCCGCCGACTTCATGTCCTTCAAAATGTGTCGGAGAAGGGACGTTGCAACTCCCTGGCGACGATACTCGTGAACGACGACGACTGCTTCGATGATCGCTGTGGGTTGACAGTCGTAGGTGATATTCGGGAACAGCATTGCCGAAGCGGTGCCGACTGCATCCCCGTCTATCTCAGCGAGATAGACGGACAGCCCAGGCACCTCAAACATGTGCGCCCACATTTCGCCCTCGACTTCGGAGGCCGTCACTGGTAGTTGTCCATCTGAATCACGACGGGCGTGGACCCTAAGAACGGAAAGCAGATCCTCGGGGCTTGCCGGGCGTACAGTGAATGCCGGCTCATTCGAGTTCACGTCACAATCCTGCCACCTTGTCCCGCACCGTCGGATAAAT